>USFF01000005.1 GCA_900553835.1 uncultured Mycoplasmatota bacterium | reverse complement strand
TAGTACTATGGGAATTATAATTTCAAAAGAAGTAGATAAATTAGTAGCAAGATATGTTGATAATAGTAATATAGCACTTCCTATTTATGAAATAGAATTTAACAATATATTAGAAGAAGTAAAGGAGTAAAACTCTAAAAAGGTGCTACATTCTAGCACCTTTTTAAAAATTATATCATATATAGATTACTATCTGTTATGTTTTCTTCTATACTGCCACTTTCAAGTCTTCTTAATCTTTCATCCAATCTTCTAATTTGTCTTTCTAATTTTGTAATTCTTTCATCATATTCATTAGCGCTGTAACTATTGTTATAATTGTTGTTATAAGGCATATTACTTTGATTATTCATAATGTTAGGTCCATATGCTTGGTATTGACTACTTATATTATATCCTTGTGGTGGTGTATATATTATGTTAGGATCTTGCATTCCACCTGCTTGGTAATTAGAATAAAACATATCGCGCGCGTTTTTCATGAAAATTCCTCCTATTTCTATAGTATTATATGACAAATTTATATAAATTGTGTATAATGTTATTTAGGAGGAAAGTCTAATGAGATTAAAACATATTAAAGGTTCAGAAAGTATTATAGAAAATAGTGAAGTAGTTATTAAAAATCCTACTAATTATAAAGGTAAATGGAAAAATGTTTTCAAAAATAATAATAAGATTTATTTAGAAGTTGGAATGGGTAAAGGTTCTTTTTTGCTTGAACATGCTAGAAGAAATAAAAATATTAATTATATTGGTTTTGAAAAGTATCCAAGTGTTCTTTTAAAAGCAATAGAAACTATAGAAAAAGAGGGACTTGATAACATAAAAATAATATGTGCTGATGCCTCACATATAGATGAAATCTTCTATAAAGAGATTAGTAAACTATATTTAAACTTTAGTGACCCATGGCTTAAAAAAAGACATGAGAAGAGAAGACTTACTAGTAAAGTGTTCTTAGATAAATATAATAGTATTTTTAAAGGTTTAAAAGTTATTGAACAAAAAACAGATAATGACTCTTTATTTGAATATAGTGTAAATAGTTTTAAGAACAGTCATTATCTCATTGTAAAAAAGAATAGAAACTATTTTGATGATATTAGAACTGAGTATGAAAATAAATTTATCAGTAAGGGGAAAAATATTAATTATGTAAAAGCAATTAAACTGTAGTGTAAAGTTATGTAAATTAAATTTACAAAAAATTACACTAGGAAAATGATGAAATTTTTGTTATAATTAAATAAGAAATGTGGGAAAGAAATATGAAGAAAATTATAATAATTTTATCTATATTTATATTAAGTGGTTGTAATTTAAATTTTAGAAATAATACTTTAAATAATATTGATAATGAAATTTCTAATGTTATAAATTATGATGTACCTAGAACAAACGCCTATTTTAAGGGCTATTCATATTATAAACCAAGAGACTTTAGTGTTATCGAAAATAATGAGTTTAATACTACTCTTGTGCATAATGAAAACAAGTATTACTTAAACATTGATATTAATGCTTATTTAAATAAACATAAAGTTCAAAGTGAAAATGATGGAAATCTTTACTTTTATAAAATAATAAATAATAATGATAAAAGTGGTTATATTAAGATAACAGAGGGAAAAGATGGTTACTTTTATTTAAAAATGTTGTATAATTATAGTTACATAGAAGCATCACTGAAAAAAGATGAACTATATGAGTCAGTTCTTAATTCTTTAGTTATATTGACTTCTATTAAATATAATGATAAAGTTATTGCTTCATTAATAGATGAGAATTCTATTAGTGGAAAGTCAGAGCCTTATGAATTAAAAGGGCCAGTAATTAAAAAGGATAACAAAAGTATACTAGATGTTTATGACTATAGTATAGAAAGTTAGAGAGAAAGAGGTGTATTTATGGGATTATTTGAAAAAATTAAAAGTGTTTTCTATGATGAAGAAATTATAGAAGTCCCAGAAGAAAAAGTAAATAGGGAAGAAGTTAAACCTAAAATAGAAAAGGTAGAGAGAATTGAGCCTAGAGAAGAGGTTAAACCAAAAGTAGAAGCACCTACTTTTACTGAAAGAGAAATCTTTAAAACAGAAAGTGCTCCTACATTTAAGTTTCCAATTTTAGATGAGGAAGAAGAAAAACCTAAAACTAGAAGTAGAATAACTCCAGTTATAGAAGAAAAGCCTTCTAAAAGGGAAAACAAATATGCAGACATGTTTAAACAAAAGACTAGTAATGAACCTAAACCTGAAAGAGTGTTTAAGCCTAGTCCAGTTATAAGCCCTGTATATGGTGTTCTTGATAAAAATTATACTAAAGAAGAAATTATTGAAAGACAACAAAGTACTCAAGTGAGACCTACTAGTCCTAAAGATATGAATTATGATGCAGTTAGAAGAAAGGCATATGGTACACTAGAAGATGAACTTGAAAGTACACTTACTGAAATTTCTGAAATTAAAGAACATACTATAGAAGAAAAAAATGATAATAAAAGTATAGAAGATTTACTAAATGAAATTGAAGGTAATAAAAATATGTCTATTGGCGAAATAGAAGAAAAAATAAAAGACAAGATGGAAGAAGAAGAGCAAGAAGATAATAGTAGTAACATAAGCGAGTTAATTGGTAAGATAGAAAATGATGAAAATGAAGAAGAGGAAAAAGATGAAGGATACGATAAAACTCTTGAACATGATCTATTTAATTTAATTGACTCAATGTATGAAGAAAAGGAAGGAGAATAAAAAATGTTAAGTGATGCGCTAGTGATTGTACTATATATTTCATTAATAATTTTTGTAATAACTTTAATAGTTTTAGTCATAAAATTAATGGATACATTAAATAGGGCTAATAAGTTAATAGATAATTTACAAAAGAAAGCAGAAAGTTTAGATAGTTTATTTAATATTATTGATTTTACAACTAATAAATTTTCACTAATTGGAGAAACTATTAGTACATATGTACTTGGTTTTGTAAAAAAACTATTTGGTAAAAAAGAAAGAGAGGAAGAAAGTTATGAGTAAAAAAGGCGGAATTGGAAAATTTATATTAGGAGCGGGTATAGGAGCAGGAATAGCTTTACTATTCGCACCACAAGAAGGAAGTAAAACAAGAAAGGAATTAAAAATCAAAATTGATGAACTTCTTGAAAAAGCAAAACAAATAGATGTTGATGATGTTAAAGCAGATGTAATTCAAAGAGTAGAAGAACTTAGAATGCAAGTTAAAGATTTAGATAAAGAAAAAGCTTTAGAAATTGCTAAAAGTCAAGCTAAGAAAATAGAAAAGAAAGCTAATGAACTTTATGAAGTTGCTAAAGAAAAATCTACTCCAGTAGTAGAAAAGGCTGTTAAAGAAGTTAAAGAAACTGCTTTAAAAGCTGCTAAAGAAGTAGTTAATAAATTGGAAGAAGATACTAAAGAAGAAAAAACAACTACTAAAAAACCAGTAAAAAAAATCACAAAAAAACAAAGTAAATAAAGGAGAGACAGAACATGAAAAAGAATGACACTCTTGTACAAAATAAAGTACTAGGGGGGGGGGTTATTACTAACAACTAATAACTCAAGTTTTTCATGTACTTTAAAGAGATAGGATTATCCTATCTCTTTTTGGTGTTTAAAAAAGAAAGGAAGTTTATATGAAAAAGAAAGAATTAATTATAATATTAGGAAGTTTGTTGGTAGTAGTTTTATCTGTAACACTAGCATATTTTACAACAGAAATATTTGGTACAGGAAAGGATATTTCACTTGACAGTGCAAATCTTAAAATAACATTTTCAAGTGGAAGTGGTAATATATCTGGAGTTAATATAGAACCTGGATGGTCAAGTGGCATAAGTACATTTACAGTAAAAAATGAAAGCAATGATACTTATAAATATAACATAGTTATAAAAGAATTAGTAAATACTTTTGTAACTACTGGTTTTTTAAAATATAAAATAACTAGTGCTGATGGTGGTTACAATATGAGTGACTTTAAAGATGTACCTAAAAGTATTACTCAAAAAGACACAATACTAGCATATAGCGTGGAGATAGCAAAAGGGACTACACACACTTATAGTGTGGAATTTAAATATGAGAACAGTACAACCGAAGATCAGAGTGATGACATGGGTAAAAAGTTAAGTGGAACTTTGTTTATAGAAAAAGGCACAGACAAACCATTAACTTTAGCAGAAAAAATTATAGAAGATAGAACAATAGAAACAACAACAAGGGGTGGAGCATATAACACAGTATTTACAGAAGATACAACAGGGAAATTATTTCAAACAACAGAAAGTATAGCAGGAGCAGCAGCAAAAACAGTATATTATTTCGCTGGTGCACCAACAGATAACTGGCTAAAATTTGCTAACTTTTACTGGAGATTAATAAGAACAAACCATGATGGAAGTATAAGACTACTTTATGCAGGAACAAGTCCTGATACAACAAGTGGATACATAGGAACAAGTGCATTTAATAGTTCATATAATAGTCCTAAATATGCAGGATATATGTATGGAACAGATGGTTCCTTATCTGAGTCAAGAACTAATACAAATGATAGTACAATAAAAACATATATAGATAACTGGTATAGTACAAACTTATCAAGTTATACAAAATATATAAGTACAGAAGCAGTATATTGTAATGACAGACAATTGGATAGTGGACAAACATGGAGTATATCATATGAATTTGATTATATAACGTACACGAGACTAGACTGGGCTGGAAATGGCTCAAATGCTAGCCCAATATATGACTGTGCAGATAGTCATGATGCATTTAGTGCAACAAATGCAGATGCAAAATTAACATATCCAATTAGCTTAATGACAGCAGATGAAATAAACATAGCTGGTGGCTTAGCTGGTAATGAAGCACCAGCATATTATTATCTAAATAGTGCTGGAGGCAGTGTTACAGGAAGTACCTGGTGGTGGTCTTTGTCTCCTGTGTCCTGGATGGGCGACTACCCTCACGTGTGGCTTGTGTACGGTTCCGGTTATGACACCTCTGGCCACCTCGAAGACTACAGTGTCAACGATTCGTACGGCGTGCGTCCTGTTATAAGTATTAAGGCAGATGCTCTATGGTCTTCAGGAGATGGTAGTAGTGCATCCCCTTACGAGATAGTTTATAATTAAAGTGCTAAAAAGCACTTTTTTATCATAAACTTAATTGGTGAAGAGTATGTTAAATAATATAAGTGAGTTTTTAAAGAATGAAGCATATCGTATTAGTATTATACCTGAAGGTGTACATATTCTTAATTATAAAAATATAATAGATATTAGTAGTGATAAAGTATTAATTAGTTTTAAGGATAAGAGTGTTAATATTAAAGGAAGTAATTTAAGACTTATTAAACTTGATAAGTATGAGTTATTAATTAATGGTTATATTGAAAGGATATCTTTAGATGACAAATAGCTTATTAATAAGTATAAGTGATAAAGAGAATTATTTAAAGGTTTTAGTTAGTAAGAATATCTATTATAGGAATTTAGTTCATAAAGATAATTTAATTTATTTAGTAATTAATGAAAGTGACTTAGATATTTTAAAAAAAGAATTTTTAAGTTTAAATGTAGTAAAGTATTATGGTAAAAAAAGAATAAAATATTTTTTAAAAGGACATTATATATTTATTTTATCTTTTTTATTTAGTTATATAGTATTAGTTATTTTAAGTAATGTTATATTTGATGTAGAAGTTGTTACAAACGATAATAAATTAAAAGATAAGATTTATTTATATTTAAAGGATTATGGAATAGAAAAATATAAATTTGTTAAAAAGAGTAGTGACCTTGATAATATTAAAGAAAAGATATTAAAAGATAATAAAGATGATCTTGAATGGATAGAAATTACTAGAAGTGGAACTAAGTATACAGTTAATTTAACTGAAAGAATTATTAATAATGAAGTAGAAAATAATAAAGTAAGTGATATCGTTGCTAAAAAAGATGCTTTAATTACACATTTAACTATTAGAAGAGGTAATGCTTTAAAAGAAGTTAATGAACTTGTACATAAGGGAGAAGTTATAATAACTGGTAATATTTTAAAGGATGAAAAGATAGTTGATACTGTTAGAGCAGAGGGAAGTGTTTATGGAGAAGTTTGGTATACAGTTAATGTAAGTGTTCCATATAAACATACTGAATATTTTAAAACTGGAGAAGTAGTTAATCATATTTATTTAGATGTTTTTGGTAAGAAATTTACTTTAATAGGCCACTATGTAACTGAAAATGCAATTAGTGAAGAAACTGTTTTAGTTAATAAACCTTATTTACCTTTTAAAGTTATAAGAGAGAGTAAAGAACTATATACTTATAAAAGTGTTAATTTAAATAAAGAAGAGGCATTTGAAGAATGTTTAAAAAGAGGAGATAAAAGTATTTTAAATAAACTAGACACTTCTGAACATATTATAGAAAGAAAAGTTTTGAAAAAAGAAGAGTTTAGTAGTAAAATAGAAGTAGAGTTATTTTATAGGGTATATGAAAATATTAGTGAGGAAAAAGAAATAACTTTAGAAAGTGAGTAAACTATGATTAAAAGTACTTTTACATCTGTTCTTAATAATGTATGGCCTACATTAGTAATATTAGAAGTTGTTATTATTTTAATGAGAATTTTTTATATAAAGAATTCTGGTAAGAAATTTATTCTTCATGAAGAGTTATTACTTTTATTATTTGTAGCATATATTTTAATGTTATTTGATCTTGTTACTAGTAGAGATGTATATTTAAGTGGTACTAATCTAGTGCCTTTTAAGGAGATATTAAGGTATAGTATTGGATCTGAAAACTTTAATAGACAAGTTATAGGTAATATTATTTTGTTTATTCCACTTGGTTTTTTCTTTACATACTATACAAGAATTAAAAAAATAGGAAGTATTACTATTATTGCAGCTTTAATTAGTTTTACTATAGAAACTGTACAAAAATATATTGGTAGAAGTTTTGATATAGATGATATTATACTTAATGTAGTTGGAGGAATAATTGGTTTTCTAATTTATGTAGGATTAGATGCAATAAAAAAGAAACTACCTGATGTTTTTAGAAGAAACTGGTTTTATGCATTTTTAACTTTAGTACTAATAGTTTTATTAGTTTTATATGCTTTAGGTATTATAGTTTTATAGACACTTAGATGTGTCTTTTTATAATGGACTTTTAAGTATAAATATGGTACAATTATATTGTGATTTAAATGAAAAAAGAAGTAAAAAATAAAAAGAAAAATAATAAGTTTTTAAAAGTAATAAATAAAGTTAAAGATTTTTTTATTAAATATAGAAGAGAAATATTATTAATTCTTCCATTTATTTTAATGGACTTATTTACTAGAATTTTAGGATATAAAATACACTTTTATAGTGTATTTAGTATAGTTCCTAATTTATTTACTATTATATGGGTAACTTTAATTGTAGGAGTTATACTATCTTTTAAAAAGAATATTGGTAAGATTATACATGTTATGTTTTTTATAATAAGCTTTGCTTTATTTACAGTTAATAATGTTTATTATAGTATGACTAGTTCATTCTTTGATTTTTCTCTTGTCCTTTTAGCAGGTGAAGGATCAGGCTATTTTATGGATGCAATAGTTAATTGTAATAAAGTTGTTTATTTGTTAATGATAGTTATTTTAAGTTTATTTGGTTTAAGTTTAAAGTATTTTCCTAATAAAAAGGAAAATAATTTTAAATGTTTATCTAAAGTATTTGTGATATTTATTATTATGCATTTATTTATTCCTATGCTTTTGGGAAAAAAAGATAAAGAATTAACTTGGTCTACTTGGAAAAATCCTAGAAATATATATATTAATTTTAATGATAATAATAAAAGTATGAGAATAAGTGGTTTATATGAATATAGTTTCAGAAACTTTTATATTACATTTTTAAAACCAAAGAAATCAACTAGTGAGGAAGAACTTAAATTTTTAAAAGATATTTATAATATGGAAGATAATAAAGTGAGTGATAGGTATACAGGTTTACTTAAGGGTAAGAATTTAATTCTTTTACAGTTAGAAGGATTAGACTCATGGCTTTTAAATGAAAAGGATACACCAAATCTTTATAAGTTAATGAAAGGAAGTATTAATTTTACAAATCATTATTCTTATTATAATGGTGGAGGAAGTACATTTAATTCTGAATTTGCTGTTAATACAGGATTTATTACACCTCTTTCATTTACTCAAAATGCTTATTCATTTAGTAAGAATACTTTTCCAAATACACTTGCTAAATTATTTAAAAGTGAAGGTTATACAGTTAATGCTTTTCATATGAATACTAGTGAATTTTATAGTAGGGGAGCTAACTATAAAAACTGGGGATATGATAATTATTATGGTTTAGTTGATATGTATAATTATAAGAATAAGGAATATGAACTTGACAGAGAACTTATTTTAAATGAAGACTTCAGTAGTAAAATGTTTGAAAATGAAAAGTTTGTTGACTATATTATTACATATACTCCTCATTTACCTTTTAGTAGTGAAAAAGGAGCATGCAAAACTTTAATTACACTTGATGCTTTAGAAGAACTTGGAGTAGATAAACTACCAAAGAATTATAAACTTCCTGATATGACAGAAGAAGATTGTGCTAGACGTCAAGCTAAGGAAACAGATTATATGATAGGACTACTTTTAGATAAATTAGAGGAGAAAGAACTTTTATCTAAAACAGCTATTGTAGTATTTACAGATCATTATCTTTATACTTTAACTGATCAAAGTATTTTAGATAAATATAAAGATACTTCTAATAATTTAATAAATCATACACCATTCTTTATATATGATGGTAAAACTAAAAAAACAGTTAAAGAAGTTACTTCACAGCTTAATATATTACCAACTCTTCTAAATATGTTTGATATTAATTATAATTCTAATAATTATATAGGAGAGAATGCTCTTAGTAAGGATTATAAAGGTTATGTATTCTTTAGTGATTATTCTTGGTACAATGGTAAAGTTTATACAGTAGGTGGAGAAGTAGTTAATAATAAGTATATTAAACCTGAAGAGTTAGAAAATATGAACCATTATATTAGTGGTTTAATTAAAAAGAATGATTTGACTTTAAAGACAGATTATTTTAGTATAAAGGAAAATAAAAATGATAAGTAATGGTATAGATATTATTAGAGTGAATAGGTTAGAAAGTATTAAACATCTAGACAAAATATTTACTTTAAATGAATTAGAATATTTTAAGGAACATAAAGCATTAGAAACTAAAGCAGGAATGTATGCTGCTAAAGAAGCACTTTTAAAGTCACTTGGTGTTTCTCTTAATGTTTATAGTTTTCTTGATATTGAAGTTATCCATAATAATTATAGACCTTACTTTGTATTTCATAATAAGTTAGAAGAATATATAAAAAAAGAAAGCCTAAATTTTAGCCTTTCAATTTCTCATGATGGAGAATATGCAGTTGCTAGTGTAATTTGCTATAAGGAAGTATGAAATTACTTTCTTTTTTTACTTGAAAAATTAATTAACTAATTTTTCATATTTACTTAAATCTTTTAGCCAACTATTATAGCTTATATCATTTCTTTTATCAGTTAAATTATATTTTTGATATAGATAATTACCTAGGTAGTTACTTACTTTTTTAGCCCCTTTATAGTTTAAATGGTCACCCTTATCAGTTGTATCTTCATTCCAGTCAATACCTGTTATGTTATCAATATTTAAATCAATATAATCTATTTTATTATTTTTAGCATATTCTTTTAAAGTATTATGTTTACTGTAGTTATAATTAGTTAAACTAGGAGCGCTTACTAAAACAAATTTAATACCATTTTCTTCACATTTCTTTTTCATCATTTCTAAGTATTTATAATTTCCCTCTGGGATAATAGCTTTTTTATTATTGTGTTTCATATAGTTATGATTTTTTGAAGGTTTTATACTTCTTTTAAGCATATATCCTTTCATAGGATCAGTGTATGTATAATTTTTATTACTAGTAATATCATTTAATTTAAGAGTTTTCCATCTATTATGATATTCAAAGAAAGGAAATGTTTTTTCTAATTTATTAATAAAATCTTTTTTAGCAGAATATTTTCTAAATAAAGCATTAGTTTCTAATATAACTACTTTTGGTTTTTGTTTTTCTAATGATTTTTCTAAAAATCTATATGAATTAAACATCATCTGTGCATGTGTTCCACATATATATGAAGTAAAACCATAGTTTTTAAACATTTCAAGTGGGATAAAAGAACTATATGTTAAGGAATCCCCAATAACAATAACATCTATAGTATTTTCTTTTTCTCCTAATATTCCGTTAGCTTTTAAATCTGCTTCATTATTTGCAAGTTCATTATTTTTAGGAGTAAAAACTATTCCTAATAATAATATTAATGATATTAAGATTATTATAAATATTATACTTTTTATATAATTTTTCATCCTTACCTCCTAAAATGATGCATACATTGGATCTACTGGTACGTATGGTCCTAGATATGCTCCGAATATAAGTAAATAGAATATCAATGAGTAATATATTATCCATCTTATTACCAATGGTTTCTTAGATACTTTTTCTCTAATACTTATATTTTTTTCATTAAATATTCCTACTATAAATACTATTATAAGTGTAAATATAATTATGAATATATCTTGATTATCTAGTCCTAATTTTAATAATGTATGATTTTTAATAAAATCTAAATTAAAGTTAGTAAATATATTTTTAATTATATAAAGTGCACTTTTAACGCTTGGTGCTTTAAAGAATATTTCTCCAAATATTACTATTATAGTAGTTCTTAATATACATAAAACTTTTATAATAAAGTTATCTTTATTTATTTTTGTTTTTTCATAGAATTTATTTATTAATGGACTAAATATATTACCTAGAAGTATAAATGTAAAGTGATATAGTCCAAATAGTATATAGTGGTATCCTGCACCATGCCATAAGCCATTTGCTAGCCATACAAGCAGTAGGGCAATCGATCCAGCAATTAATGGCCCAAAGTGATTACCTAATGTTTTTCTTGTTTTAAGTGTGATGTTTCTTGAAAACTTAGAAAGTGAAACAGGGTAGAATATGTAGTCTTTAAAAAACGCTCCTAAAGTAACATGCCACCTTGACCAGAAGTCACTTATACTTCTTGAAAAGAATGGTCTTTTAAAGTTTTCTGGAAGTTTTATTCCAAATATTTCACTTGTACCTATAACTATATCCATTACACCTGAAAAGTCCATATAAAGTTCTATTATATAAAGCACTATTCCTATTAAAAGAACACTTCCGTTATAACTAGTATAATTTTTAAATATTGCCTCTACTGTTAAATGTACTCTTGATACTATAACTATTTTCTTTATAAGCCCATATATAATTCTTTGAAGTCCAAATGTTAAATTTTTATAAGTTATTATATTCCCCTCATATAAAGAAGAAGATACCTCTTCATACCTAGTAATAGGTCCTTCCATTAGTTTAGGAAAGAATGTTAAATACAAAGATAATTTAAAGAAATTTTTATTTACTTCTATTTTCTCTCTATAGATGTCTACTAAATAGCTAATTGCTTCTAATGAGTAAAAACTTATTCCTATAGGTGCGATTAGATTAGTTAGATTTAAATTAATACTTGTTATGTCTTTAATACTTTCTGATATAAAACCTAGATATTTAGTTAATGTAAGAGGAAGCAAAACTAAAAGTATTCCAAGTATTAAAACTATTTTTCTTTTTTTAGCATATTTCTTCTTAATTAATTTTCTTTCTTCTTTTTCTAGTCCTTCTAATAAAATCTTTTCTTTTATTTTTAATTTATCTAATATAATTGATATTATATAAATTATTAAAGTAGTTCCTAACATATAGATAATTAGATATTTACTTATGCTATAAAAGAATATATAACTAGCAAGTAGCAGGGTAAGCCACCTTAATTTCTTTGGAGTTATAGAGTAGATAATAATTACTAATGGCAAAAAAAGAAGAAGATAAGTTAAATCACTATATTGCATCTTAATCTTCCTCGGATAGTTTATTTATTAAAGCCATCATACTTTTTACAGAATTAAAGTTAGCGGGTATAATTTCTACAGTTGGAACTATTAAGTCAAACTCTTCTTCTATTTCTGCGATTAGTGATAATATAGATAATGAGTCTAAATAGTGATCATCTATTAAAGTATCAATATTTTCATAATCTACTCCTGGTTTTATATTTTCTAATATTTCTAATAACTTTTCCATTATTTACCTCCATAATTTGGACAATTTAATTTATATGTATTAAATTTATCCCTTACTAATATTTCTTTGTTATTACTTATAAGTAGTACTTTAGGCATATCTCTACTTAAAAATAGGTTAATACCTTCTGTTACTGAATATGCTCCTACATTTTTAAATATAAATGTATCATTTATTTCTAGTTTAGGTGTTTTTGCACATTTTAGTATACAGTCGTTAATCGTACACAGTGAACCAAATAGATTAACTATATCTTCTTCTTTGTTTTTATTTAGTACTTCATACTCAGGAATTCTCATTCCCATAGAACCACCATAGTATACTAAATGGTTAATTCCACCATCTAAAATAGCATATTTACCTGTTTTATTTTCTTTTAAGTCAGCTACTTTAGTTAGATAATATCCAGAACTAGCAACTATACTTCTTCCTATTTCAAGTATTACTTTTTTATTACTTAAATTATTTTTAATTAATAAACTGATTTCTTTTAAATATTCTTCTTCATCAAATTCTTCATCTATAAAATAGTTTACTTTAAGTCCTGGACCATATTCTATCTCATTAATAGTAATTTTATATTTATTTTCTATTTCTTTTATGTGTTCATTTATACTTGTAAGTTCTTTTTCTATTCTTTTTAAACTAGATTTTTGTGTTCCACTAAAGTATTCAATACCACTTAAAAACATAAATTCATTTTTATTTTCTATTATATATTCTAGTTCTTCATAAGTTATTCCGAACTGATTACCACTTGTTATTCTTGGCATTATGTTTATTTTTCTTTTGTACTTACTAGATAAATCAAGAAGTAGTTTAAACTGATTTATACTTTCAATAGTGTACCTTAATATATTTTCTTCGTTTTCTATAATATAATTTATTTCTTCATAGTTTTTATTAACTCCACTTATAACCATTTTATTACTTGGACACATATTTTCTTTACATATTTTGTATTCTCCAAAAGAACATATTTCCATTCTATCAATGTTATCTTTTATCTCTTTTATTACAAACGTATTTGCTTTTATTGCATAACATATGTCAGCACATAAAATATTTCTTAAATATGATATTCTTTTATTTATTTTATCACAGTCATATATAAATAGGGGAGTATCATAGCTCTTTATAATATCATTAAAGTCCATCCTTGCCCTCCATAATATCTTTTAAAATATTTCTATCTATTTTACCATTTTTATTTAATATAAATTCATCCATTTGTTTATACATAGAAGGAATCATATACTCTGGAACATCTTTTTTAAGTTTTTCAATTATTTCTTCTTTAGTAACATCTCCTACATAAAATGCCCATAGCTTATGTTTTTCTTCATTAAATAGTGTTACAACTCTTTTAATGCCATCTATTTTTAGTATTTCTCTATCTATTTCTTCTAGTTCTATTCTATGACCCATATATTTAATTTGAAAATCTTTTCTACCTTTAAATACTAATTCGTTATATTCATTATATACCGCTAAATCTCCTGTTTTATATATTATTTCTATGTAACTTTTATTAAGCGGATTTTGCATGAAATGTTTATCTGTTACTTCTTTGTTATTATAATATCCTAGTCCAACACATGTTCCACTTACACATATTTCTCCTGGAATGTTTTTATCAATTATTAATTCATCTTTATCATTTAATAGAAATACTTTTTCATTTTTAAATGGTTTACCAATTGGAACACCATTTGAGTAGTCTCTATTTCTATTTATTTTATGAAATGTACAATTACATGTTATTTCAGTAGGACCATATACATTAATGATCTCTGCTTTTGGTAATTTTTCCATCCATATGTTTAAATGTTTAATTGGCATTACTTCTCCACTGTAGATTATTTTGTTAACACTTTCAGGTACCTTATAATCAAGAGCGTGGAATGTAGTGATTAAACATAAAGCGCTTACTGCCCATATTAGGGTTGTTGCTTTATTATCTGTTATATAATCAAGTAATTTTGCTGGAGAAGAGAAGTACTTTTTAGGAATTATTAGTAGAGTACTTCCGGTTTTAATTGATGAAAATATATCTTTTACTGAAACATCAAAATCAAAAGGTGCTTGATTTGCTATTATATCATTTTCATTTATATTAAATTCTTTTGTGAATTCATCTATAAAATCAATTATACTTCTGCTTGCAATAGCAACTCCTTTAGGAACTCCAGTTGATCCTGAAGTAAAATTAATATATACTGGATCTATATCTAACTTATTTTCTCTAATTTTGTTTAATTCTTCTTCATTTATTTTTCCAGTTATTAAATCTTCTACTAAATAGATATTTAAATCTGTAAATATATTTTTTGCTTTTTCAAAGTTTTCTTTATTAGTAATAACTATTTTACTTTCAAGAACACCCTTTATAGTTTTAACTCTTGCTTCTGGAAAATCCGGATTAATTAGGCTATAACATGCTCCTGAATATAAAATCCCAAAAAATAATTCTAGGGTAGTTATACCTTTATCCATAAATACTATTACTGGTTCATTTAAAGATGCTTTATCTATTAAGTTACTTCCAATTATTTTAGAACTTTCAAGTAGTTCTTTATATGTCACTTTATTTTCTTCTTCTATTATGGCTATTTTTTCACTAAATTTACTAGTTGTTTCTTCTAAATACTCAAGTACTAACTTCATTTTGCTTCACTTCCTTCTTTGCGATTACTATTATAGCAAATAGTAATTAATTAAACAATATTATATCACTTTATTGTGACTACTAAGTGACAAAAAAGAAGTTATTTAACTCCTTTAATATCATCAATAGTAATTTTACTTTCATGAGGAATAGGTTTCCATTCAACTTTCATAAATAAAGCAACGTATGTTGTCCATCTACCTATAATATCAAATGTTGGCCAAGTAAGAGTATAAAGTGCCTTTTTATATAGAGGCATAGGCTTTATGTTTTTGTGTTCTACTATGAATAAGTAAACTGCTACCCACATTCTTTCAAAATAGTCACCAATTCTAAATAATATTCTAGTCCATAAGTTAAGAAGTAATCCTAATAAGAATGCATTCATTCCTGCATTTTTAACTATTTCTATTTCAAAAAGTTTTCTTAAACCTTTTGCTAAATAAGTTCCACCTTCAAAGAAATTCATATCTATTCCAGTATTATACATATAACATGATTTCATAAACCATATTACTATTATCCATCTAGCAAGATTAAATACACTAAAAGGAGTTAACTGCATAAGAGTATCATATGAAGCAAATCTATGTCTTATATTTTCTATTATATTTAAAGTAAATTCTTTAAATGTTTTACTTGTTTTTTTCTTGTTAACTGAATTTTCTCCCCATTTAGTTCTAACATACCATTTACCTAGGAATATATTTATAAATAGGTAAGGACCACTTTCTACAAATGCTTGTAAATGACCTTTACTCCATCTAGTACGCTGTCTTAAAGCAACTTTTAAACTTGTTGGTTGTTCGTCGTAAAACATTGCTTTATCATTATATGTAATTTGATATCCCTGGGCAACTGCGTCTGCTGTTAAAGCACGGTCTTCAGTAAGAGATGTATAGTGCCATCCATTTTTAACTATTTCATTTGTGAATAAGAAACCTGTTCCTTGGATATTAGTAGCAAGTCTTAAAACACTTCTTGCTCGGTGGTTTGCTCTTATACTTCTTATCCAGTGAAGAGCATAAGTAGACGCTATCCAGTTTTCATCAAAGTTTTTTGTGTTTCTATATGAAGTTATAATTTTACATCCTTCATCAAAAGAGTCATTCATTCTAGATATATAATCGGTATTAAGTAAATTATCTGCATCAAATATAAAATATCCTTCAAAATTCATTCTTCCATAATCTTCCTCAATTTTATCGAGTAAGAATTCAAGAGCATAACCTTTAGTTCTATGATCATTATCAAATCTTTCGTAGCAAACTGCACCGTGGTTTCTTGCTATTTCTGCTGTGTTATCTGTACAATTATCAGCAACTACGAATGTTGTTACTAGACTCATGTCATAATCTTGTTTATTTATACTATCAAGTAAATTACCTATAACATTTTTTTCATTTCTAGCTGCAATTAAAATTGCATACTTGTGTTTATTTTTAGCAGGTTTAAATTTTCTTGTAAAAAATAAACCTATGATGTAATATCCTTTTTTGTAAAACCACATGATAGTAAGAATACTACCAATAATATAATAAACGTTTTTCCATTCGTTATAGTGTTCTCCGATAGTTCTAATAATATTTAAAATCATAATGCACCTCATTTACGTTATTATATCATTTAAATTTCAAAAAAGATATTTACAATAGGTTTACAACTTAAAGAGAAATTATATTAAATATGTGGTAAAATAAATACATATAATTAAATGGAGGAATATTAATGAAAGTAATAGTAACTGCAGGTGGAACTGGAGGACACATATATCCAGCTTTAAGTGTTGTTGAAAAAATATTAGAAAATAAGGATAATGAAGTTCTTTATATTGGCACTAAAAATAGAATGGAAAGTAAACTAGTACCTGAAAAAGGTATTAACTACGTTGGCTTAGAAATATATGGGCTTTCTAAAACTAATATGAAAAGAAATATTAAGAATGTCAAGTGTATAATATCTTCTTATAATAAATGTAAGAAAATAATGAAAGAATTTAAACCTGATTATGTAATTGGTTTTGGAGGATATGTAACTTTTCCTGTACTTATGGCTGCACATAAATATAAAATAAGGTGTGCTGTTCATGAACAAAATAAAGTTCCTGGAAAAACTAATAAAATATTGTCTAAAATAGTAGATGAAACATTTGTTTCTTTTAAAGAAAGTGAAAGTTCTTTTAGTAATAAAGTTATCTTTTCAGGTAATCCATGTGGTGAAAAAGCAATTAATAGTGTAAAGCACGATAAGACTAAGTTAGGACTATCTAAAAATAAAAAATTAATTTTAATTGTAATGGGAAGTCTTGGAAGTGAATCAGTTAACTCTAAAATAAAAGATTTTTTACTTGATTTTAAGAGTGAAACATATGAAATTTTATTTATAACTGGTAATTCTAGTTACGATAAGTATAAAGATTTAAAAGTAGATAAATGTGTTAAGATAATCCCTTATTATAATGATTTAAGTTCTTTAATGAAAAGTACAGATTTAATTATATCAAGGGCAGGTGCTTCTACTATAAGTGAGATATTAAGTTTAAATTTACCATCTATTTTAGTACCAAGTCCTTATGTTGCAAATAACCATCAATATTATAATGCACTTGATTTAAAGGAAAGAAAACTTGCCTATTTGCTAGAAGAGAAGGACTTAAATAAAAATAATTTAAATAAGGCTATAGAATATGTATTTAAAAATGAAAAAGAAATAATTAATAATTTGAAAAAAGAAAAAAAGTTAAAATCTAGTACTATTATAGTTGAAGAAATAGAAAAAAAGTAATATAATTTTATAAGAATAGGAGTATATTATGGCTAAGCAAGTAAGAAGAAGAAAATTAAATTTAAAAAAGTTTTTTAGATTTCTTATTATTTTACTTTGTTTAGTTTTTTTAATTATTTTTACTAGTAAAATACCTATTAAAAATATTGTTATAAAGGGAAATAGTTATGTAACAGATGAAGAGATAATGGAAAAATGCTCTTTAGAAGATTATCCATCTTTTATTAGGACTACTAAAAGTAAGATAAAGAAATGTACAGAAAGTATTCCTTTAATTAAAAGTGTTAAAGTAAGTAAAAAATTAAATTCTAAATTAGTTATAGATGTAGCTGAATATAAAGTACTTTTTAAAATAAGAAGTACAGATGAATATGTACTTGACGGGAATGTTAGATTAAGTGATTTATCTGTTTATGCTCCAATACTTATAAATTATGTACAAGAGGATGTACTTAATAAACTTATAAGCAAGTTTGAACTACTTGATAAAGATATTATAAATAAAATAAGTGAGATAGAATATTCTCCTAATAATTATGATAAAGAAAGATTTATTCTTTATATGAATGATGAAAATACTGTATATATAACTTTAACTAAAGCTAAAAATTTAAATAACTATAATAAAATAAAAGAACAACTTGGTACTAATAAAGGAATACTTTATTTAGATAGTGGTAATTATTTTGAAATTAAAGAGTAAAATTTTATCCTAGTGATAAAGTTTTTTTGATTGATAAAATTTAATTTTAGTTATATAATAATTAGGTAATTTTGAAAGGATTGATGTTATGCAAAAATTATATGTGTTTGGTCATGTTAACCCAGATACTGACTCTATCTGCGCGGCAATTACTTTAGCTAATTTAAAAAGAAAAGAAGGATATAATGCAGAAGAGAGAACTCTTGGTAATATAAATAAAGAAACTAAGTATGTACTTAATTATTTTAAAGTAAATGAACCTAAATACTTAAATGATACTAAACTTAGGATAAAAGATATAGATTATAGGCATGGATATTTTATTAATCAAAATGATTCAGTTGAAGATACTTATAACTATATGTTAAGTAGAAATACAACAGGTGTACCAATCGTGGATGATAATAAAAAATTTATAAATATTATTACTTCTAAAGATATTTTAAATAAAAGTTTAGGTTTAATTGAAACTACTCTTTATACAAGTTATGAAAATATTTTAAAAACATTAAAGGGTGAAAAGGTTGTTAAAGTAGATGATGAAATAAAAGGTGTGGTTTCTGCTGCTGCTTTTGCACATGAAACATTTGCAAGTCAAAAAGAACTTACTAACGAAGATATTTTAATAGTGGGGGATAGACATTATATTATTGATTTAGCTATTAAATCAAAAGTTAAGTTAATAATTATAGTAGGAGGAAATCTTCCTAAAAAAGAACATATTAAAGAAGCTAAAAAGAATAAAGTAAATATTATTAAGACTAATATGAATACTTTTGAGACTTCAAGAGTTATATTAAATAGTAATTATATAAAGAAAATTATAGATAAGGATGCAGAGTATATACTTCATGAGAAAGATTATTATGATGATTTTAAGGAGTGGAGTAAGAATTTACAAATAGATAACTATCCAGTTATTGATAAAAATGGGATATGTAAAGGTTTACTTAGAAAAAGTGAAATTAGTTCTTCTAATAAAAGAAAAGTAGTGTTAGTTGATCATAATGAAATAGAACAAAGTGCGATTGGTCTTGAAGAAGCTGAAATAGTTGAAATAGTAGATCATCACAAACTAGGGTCTATTACTACAAAAGAACCTATTAACTTTAGAAATATGATTGTAGGTAGTACTAATACAATAATTTATAATATGTATAAAGAAAAGAATGTTAAAATAGATAAAACTATGGCTGGACTTATGATTGCTGGTATTATATCTGATACTTTACTTCTTAAAAGTCCTACTACAACAAATATGGATAAAATCGCCATAAAAGAACTTAATAAAATATGTAAGTTAAATATAGAAAAATTTGGACTCGAAATGTTTAAAGCAGGAACAAGTTTAGAGGGGATGAACTACAGGGAAGTACTTTTAATGGATAGTAAAACATTTAAGTCCGGGGATATAGAACTAATTATTAGCCAAGCATTTACTTTAGATATAGATGAAATTCTAAAGAATGTTGATGATTATTTAAGTGAAATGGAAACTATTAAAAACCAAATGAATGTAAATAATTTCATATTTGTAGTAACTGATATTATAAAGAATGGTAGTTATATTTTCTATGACAAAACTAGTGAAGAAATAATAAGGAAAGCTTTTCATTCTAAGAAGGTAGAAGAGGGAATATACTTAAAGAATATAGTTAGCAGAAAAGGACAAATTGTTCCATCTATAATGGACGCTATTGAATAGTGGGAATAAGTGTGATAAAATATTAAAAGTTAAGAGTTAGAAAGTTATTTAATTCTTTCTATACTTTTTATTTTGGTGGTAGTATGGATAATAGAGAAATTGATAAGAATATTAGTAAGTTAGTTAGAGAGAAGAAACTACTTAATTTAAGTTTAAAAAGGACTAATAATCCTGAAGAGATAAAAGGTATTAAGAAAAGAATTATAGAGATTAATGGCTTAATTAATATAGAAAAATCTAAGTATGATGTTAAAGTAAATAATTAAATGTAATTAAAAAAGTACAAAATGGTTGACAATTTGTATTTAATATGGTATAATTTTAATCAGTAATGGGGGTTAGATATTTATGAAAGGTAGATATTTATTAGATTATTTAGATGAAAATAATTTTAAAAAATTAGAAAGAAGTCTTAAAAAGTACAATATGATGGCTTATAAGAAACTTATGTTTGATTTTTATCCAAGTTTAAGAAAAGGTGAATTTTTAGGAGAACTTGTTAGTATAAATAAACATGAACAAACAGAAAGTTATGAGCTTCAACTTCCTACGGATAGTTTATTTGTAAAGGTTTATGGTAAAGTTAAATTAAGCTATACAGTTTATAAAGATCAAAATACTGTTATGTTAACTGGTCTTGAGCCTAAAGATATTTTAATGGATGGACATAAGTCAGAATTAACTGCTTATAAGGGTATTATGATATCTAAAGCAAATGCAGAGAAGGAAATGTTTAAGATTGATTTATTATGTAGATTAGAAGATAAATAGTTTTGTTTATCTTTTTTTATTAAAAAGGACTTACTTTTTAAGGTAAGCCCTTTCTTTTTGAATTTATTTTTATCTTAGCTCAGTTGGTTTTAGTTAAATTAATGTTAATATAGATATCTACTTTTATAAAGAGTTCTTCTTAATAATAACCGGGCGTAAAAAAAGCCCCTTAGGGCTTTTGGGTTCACTACTTGGTGCACGCGAAGGGACTTGAACCCCCATGGATTTCTCCGCTAGATCCTAAGTCTAGTGCGTCTGCCAATTTCGCCACGCGTGCATTAAGTGGTGGACCCTGTAGGACTCGAACCTACGACCGCCCGGTTATGAGCCGGATGCTCTAACCAACTGAGCTAAGGGTCCATCGACTTCTTAATAATACAATAAATAAATTCAAAAATCAAGTCTTTTTATCAAATTTTATAATTTATTTTTATAAATTATATATTTTTATTAAACTCTTTTATGTTTTTTAATAAAAACACTAGATTTTATTTTTAAAAGATGTTACTATATGTATTACCCGACTAGGGCAACACTGTTGGTCATAAAATGATAATGTTTTATGAGAAAAGAAAACAATGAATTATTACATAGGTTTTTAAAAATTGCTAGTAAAGGTTATGTTAAGGGAGTTAACAATAATACTAATTCAATTGGTTTAACATTTGAAAATTTAATTGGGAAAACAGCTGATAGCAAATTTCTTCCTGATTATAAAGATGTTGAAATTAAATGTACTAGTAGATTTAGTAGATATCCTATCAGTCTATTTTCATATGCCTTTGATGGAAAAAACGAATATGAGATGAATAGACTTCTACTAAAATATGGAAAAAAAGATGTAGATTTTGCTGAAAGATATCAACTTCAAGGCCCACTTTATTGTAAGAAAATGACTAAAATCAATGATAATTATTTTAAACTTGACGTCAAAACTGACGAAAGCAAAATATTTTTATCAGTATATGATTTAGAAAAAAATCTTATTGAAAGTGAAGCTTATATTGACATAGACAATTTAAAAGAAAGAATAAAAGTGAAATTAACTAATCTTTGCATTGTCCATGCTAGCAAAAAGAAAATTGATAATGATTTACATTTCAGGTATTATAAAATTGCATTCTATGAGCTTATAAATCTTGATACATTTATTAATTTGATTAAAAATGATAATTTAAACATATTTATATGTGGAAGAGTATCAAGAAGCGGAAGTGAAATGGGAATACAAAAAAACAAAAATATTGTTTTTAAAATACCAAAAGATAATATATCATTATTATTTGAAAAAACTTACGAGTATAATTTCACAAACTAAAGAAGCCTTTTAAGGCTTTTTTAGTTTGACAAGGAATAAACCATGTTGTAAAATCTAATTAGAGGTAAAGGAGGAGGTGAAATGAAAAAATGAAAAAGACATTTATTATACTTTTATCTTTAATACTTTTAGTTGGATGTGAGAAAACTCCTGTTAAAGAAAATGAAAATGAAACTAATGAAACTACTATAGTTGATAAAAAAGATTATACGAACCCTTTAATATGTAAAAAAATAACAGAAGGAGAATATAACACTATTAGCGACTATATTATTTATGACTTTGATAATGATGGAAGTAAAGTAACTAGTTATACAGAAATTCGTTTATATAGTTACAAAGAAAATCAAACTTCTGAAAATAAAGAGAGATATGATAAATGGTATGATTGTTCTAACCACCCAAAAATTGGACTAAAAGAATGTAATTCATCTTGGATAAATGATAAAGAATATAAAGTAGTTAAGATATTTGATAATGAAAAGATAGAAAATCTATCAGGTTATAATATGGATGAATTAAAAAATGGTGTAAAAGAAGGATATGTGTGTGAATAATGAAGAAGTTTATAAAAGAATTTAAAGAATTTATTAGTAAAGGTAATGTAATTGATATGGCTGTTGGTGTAATTATAGGATCAGCCTTTTCAAAAATAGTTTCAAGTGTTGTAAATGACTTAATGATGCCAATAATTGGTATTATTATAGGTGGGCATGATTTTTCATCACTTAAAATTACTTTTAAGAATGCAGAAATTAACTATGGAGCACTAATCCAAAACATAGTTGACTTTTTAATAATTGCATTTTGCATATTTATTTGCATAAAATTTATTAATAGGTTTAAGAAAAAAGAAGAAAAGAAAGAGGAAGTAAAAATAAAAAGCGAAGAACTACTAGTACTAGAAGAAATTAGAGATTTACTAAAAAAAGAAAAGAAAACTAAAAAACCTAAAGCAAAATAGGTTTTTTTATTAAGGGGTTTTATGAAAAATAAGATTAAGTTTACTTTATTAATTTTTATTATCATTTTAATAAATGTATTATTTTATAAAATTAATTTTAAGAAAATAGATTTAAATGATTATAAGATTAAAACTTTTAATAGCATAGAATATCCATATTTTAATTATAAAGTGCTTGATAATAAAATAAAGGAATATATTACTTCTTTAAATTCAAAAGTTACTTTAGAATATAAACTTAATACAAATAATGATGTTTTAAATATATTTTTTAAGGTTACAGAAGATGATAAAGTTTCATATAAGAATTTTAATATAAGTATTAAATCACTTGAAATAATAAATAATAATAGAATAATTGATTTAAATATAATTGGAAATATTATTCTTGAAAAGTTTCAAAATAAATATTCCAAGAAAATATACGAAGTTATAGAAAGTAATAACTATAAAAACATGAGTTTAGAAATAAATGAAAATAGAATTAATATATACTATGACAACCATATTTTTAAAGATGTTCCATATGAAGTGTATGTTACTCTTAAAGGTAAAAATTATAAAGAAGTAATAAATGTTAAATATGATAAAGTAGTTGCTTTTACCTTTGATGATGGACCTAGTAAATATACAATAGATGTAGTAGATGCTCTTCTAGAAAATGATGCTAAAGGTACATTTTTTGAACTTGGTAATAGAATGAAATATAGTCAAAACATTATAAAAGAACTTACAGATAAAGGTATGGAAGTAGGCTCTCATACATATAGCCATAAAAACTTAAATAATTTATCAAAGAAGAGTGTACTAAGCGAAATTAATTCAACTAATATTATTTATAATGAAATAACAGGGTCAAATATAAAATTTATAAGGCCACCATATGGTAATTTAAATGAAGAAGTAAAAAGTGACATAAACATGCCAATAATACTTTGGAGTTTAGATACTAAAGACTGGCTTTATAAAGATGATGATAGGATATATTCATATATAATAAATAACATTAAAGATGGAGATATAGTTCTTATGCATGACATACATGAAACTACTCTTGAGGCAGTTAAAAGAGTACTTCCTATTCTAAAAAAAATGGGGTATAAAGTTACAACTGTCAGTGAACTTGCATCTTTAAAAGGGTATACTTTAGAAAATGGTAAAGTTTATAACTCTTTTAAATAATTGACTTTTAAAAATATTTATATATAATATTTAATTGGTGAAGGGAAAATGAACTTTATAAATGTAATCAAATTACCTGAAAGTCTTTCCGGTGAAGAAAATTTAAGACTTTTAAAAGAAATTAAAAACGGAAACGAAAAAGCAAAAGAAAAATTTATTTGTCATAATTTAAGATTAGTTACTTTTGTAATGGGTAAAAGACTTAAGAATTATCAAGGTAATGACATAGAAGATATTTTTCAGGCTGCATCAGTTGCGCTAATGAAGGCAGTAGAAAACTTTGATTTAGAAAGAAATACATTATTTTCTACATTTGCTATTAAATGTATTGACACTGAAATAAATAATTACTTTAGAAATAATTATAAAACAAACAATTTAGTATCTTTAAATGAAAAAGAATTTGAGGATAGAGAAGAAGAGAGAATGGACTATTTGAAGGCAGATGTAAATATAGAAGAAGAAATTACTCAAAATGAACTAGGTACTGTTATTAATGATGCAATTAATAGCTTAAATGATGAAAGAATGAAGGATGCAATTAAAATGTACTTTATAGATGAAAAATCACAAGGAGAAATAGCCAGTAAATATAATGTTTCTAGACAGTTTGTTTCACATCTTATTAAAGAAGGCTTAAAGAAAATGAAATACTATTTAAAAAGAAAAAATTACGACTATAAATTAACTTTGAAATAAATTATTTATGTGTTATAATTTAGGTATGAAGAAAAATTATTATATAAAATTTGTTATTGTTAATTTAATTACACTTTTAAGACTTATTGCTTCAATACTAATGCCAATAGTCTATTTTAAAAGTGGTATTAATTCTTTTTGTTATTTCATACCTTTCTTATTTTTAACAGATTTAATAGATGGAAAACTATCAAGAAAACTAAAAGTAGAAACATTTTTTGGTTCAATACTTGATGCAGTAAGTGATAAGTTATTTGCTTTTGTATTACTTGGGATTTTAACATATTATTATAGATCTATGATAGTAGTCATAATACTTGAATTTACTATATTTATGTTAAATACTTTAGCATTTACTGATAACAAAAATATTCAGACTAGTAAAATAGGTAAAGTAAAAACTACTATACTTGATATAAATATTGTTTTAATGTATTTATATTTATGTTTACCTCTTTATGAAAAATATTTAAGTGTTGGTTTAAGAAATACTCTTCTAAATATAAAAGTGCCTTTTAACTATGTTTTAATAGGTATAATGATAGGTATGGAAGTACTTACACTTACTGATTATAAGAAAAAAAGTATTAAGCAAGTTAACTATGAAAAGATAGAGTTTAAAGAATTAAAATCTTTTAAAGAAATAATAAAATTACTAGTTGATAGAGAATTCTATATAAAAAATAAAAATAAAAAATTAAAAGAACTTTTATACAAAAATTAATTTTGTTTTAAAGTTCTTTTATTTACATCTAATTCATATTCATCTTCCAAAATGTCTTCTGTTAATAAAACTTCACTTAAACTTCCAGTCATAATAGGTAAAAGAAGTTTATTTTTAACTTTATTAATAACCCTGTGAATTCCTCTCGCACCTATATTTTCTTTTAATGCATCAAATGATGCTTTTTTAATAAAACCTTCTGTGAAAGTAATTTCTACGCTATAAAGTTTACCAATTAATATTAATTCCTTAAGTGGGCTTATTTTACTATTAATTAAAATATTTTTTATGTCTTCTATTTTTAAATCGTTTGTTTTAGTAATAACATTAATTCTTCCCATGAATTCTCTTAACATTCCTGCTTTTACATAATCAGTTGTTGTTTCTCTAATATTCTCTTTAGAGTCAAAACCAATAGATTTATTTTTATTTTCTTTCATATTAGTAAAAGCACCCATAAATATAAATGTTAAATTAGAAGTATCAAACATATAAGTTTTTTTATTTAATGTTACTTCTACAGTAGTACCACTTAAATAAGATAAAAGTTCTTGCTGAATACCTCTTCTTATTTCTAAAGATGTATCTCCAAGTTTATCTATTTCATCTAAACAAACAATACCATTTTCAGCTTTTGAAATATCACTATTTGCAGTCCTTAATAAGTCAGTTAAAATACTTTTTAAATCATCTCCAACATATCCAACTGTACTATAATTTGTTGAATTTTTAATTATGACTGGAGAGTTAAGAATTTTAGCAAGTTCAGTTACCAAAAGAGTTTTACCTGTACCTGTTGAACCATCAATTAAAATAGTGTTTTTTTGTATATTTACATTTTCTTTAGCAGTTTTTAAATTTATTAGTACATTTGTAACTACACTTTCAATGGCTTCATCTTGTCCTTTTATAATCTCTTTTAATTCATTAATTATACTTAGTACATTTTCTCCTTCTTCTTTTTCTTCTTTAACCGGCTCACATTCCTTAAGGGCTTTATTAATTAAATTGCTAAAATATTCTTTAACAATTATATCAAGTTCTCTATTTAAAACAGGGTAGATATTACTTAAATAAATATTTCCTTTAGAAAGATCTGCTAAAAGTGGTTTAACGCTGTAGCTATAACATATATCTACTAAGTCGCTTACTTCTTCACTAGATAAATCTAAACTTTTTAGTTTTTTATTGGTAGTAAAAGCAAATTCTTTGGTAACTGGAGGTAGTTCATTCACTTCAAGAGGAAAAACATCTTCTTTAATTTCTCCTAAAGATTTTCCTTTAAATTTACCATTTAAAATTAAACCATCCTTAGCAAAGAATATATTATCTATATTATAGGCAATTATGTTTTTATTTTTATTCATAGGTTTATTTTTAAATATAATGCCAAATCTAAAATCACTCACTTAAATCACTCCATTAATAGTTCTTTATTCTATCATAGTACTCTTGTAAAATCAATCAAAAAAGGCTTTTATTTAGGTGAAAGATATGATATACTTAATTATAGGAATAATAAGAGGAGGAATAGAAGTGAAAAAAATAAAAGTTAGTTTCAACATTAAAAGAACTATTTCCTCTATAGGCAGTTTTCTATTTAAAGGTTTAAAAAAATTATTTAAAGAACTAGTTACAACTTTAAAGTATATGGGTATAGGTATTTTTAAAGTATTTGACTATATAATAACTAATTTAATTAATATATTTTCTTATGTAATATACGCTATAATATTTGTTTTAGAACACATAGGTAAGTTTACTATTTGGCTTGGCAATATAGTATATAATCATATTTTAAAATTTATATTTAGAGAACTATATTACTTATTAAAAGCCTTTTATAAAGGAGTTTACAGAGTAGGTAAGATTTTATTTTATGAATTCCCATTATTTATATTTAATTCATTTAGTGATTTCTTTGATTTAATTGCTAAAAAGATTAAAATGTTTAATGAAAGAATTGCATACTTTTTTAAACATACTCCAAGTACTGTAGGAGACTATTTTAAAGATAAGTTTAATAATTTAACAATAGTTAAACATTATAGGAATAAAAAAGAAAGAGAACTTGAAGTTCTTCTAATAGATAAATTTGGTAAAGATGCAGAAAGAACTGATAAAAAATTAACTTATAAATATTTAGTTAGAAATAGTGAAGGTAAGTTAATTACTGGTTACTTTGCTGGACTTAGTAAACTAGATGTGCACTCATACCTTTTAGACGAAGGCTATGAAGTTTATGAAATTAAAACTAACTGGTGGATAAACTTTGTACATGGAGAGAGTAAATATCTAGAAAAGAAAATGAAAAATAAAGATCTTGTATTCTGGCTCGCTCAGTTAAGTACTTATTTAAAAGCCGGTATTCCTCTTACTGATGCAGTTAAAATATTAGCAGAGCAAGATAAAAGAAAGAAATATAAGAAAGTATATGACTCCGTTGTATATGAACTAAGTATGGGAGAAAGTTTTAGTGAAGCATTAAGAAAACAAGGAAATGTATTTCCAGCTCTTTTAGTAAATATGATTAAAGCTGCCGAGTTAATAGGTGATTTAGAAAGTACACTTGATGATATGAGTAGTTATTATGAAGAAAAAGAAGTTACTAAAAAGCAAATGGTAGGTTCACTTACTTATCCAGCAATTATACTTGTATTTACTATTGCTGTTACAACATTTATGCTTGTTTACATAGTTCCTCAGTTTGCAGATGTTTATACTTCTCTTAATAGCGAGTTAAACCCATTTACACAAGCACTTCTTGATTTATCTTCCTTCTTAAAAAATAATGGTATATTACTTTTATGCGTAGTCATTCTTATAATAATTGCACTTACATTCTTATATAAAAGAGTTAAAGCATTTAGAACAATAGTTCAGTATATAGTAATGCATATTCCAGTAGTTGGAAAATTAATAATTTATAATGAAATGAATTTATTTGCAAAAACTTTTGCAGTTTTAAATAAAAATAATATATTACTAACAGATAGTATAGATATATTAAGTAAAATAACAAAAAACGAATTCTATAAAATGATAATGTATGACACAATATCTAACTTACTTAGAGGAGAAAAAATTAGCTTGTCATTTAAAAACAACTGGGCTGTTCCACCACTTGCATACTATATGATTACAACTGGTGAAAGTACAGGAGAATTAAGTGAAATGCTAGAAAAAGTAAGTGAATACTACCAGCGAGAGCAAAGAACACTTGCAAACACACTCAAAACTTTAATAGAGCCAATTCTAATGGTTGTTCTTGCAGTTATAATAGGCGGTATGATGGTAGCAATACTTGTTCCTATGTACGATATTGGACAAGGCATTCTATAAGGGGGAATTATGGATTTATTAATAAAAATAATGTTTTTTGTACTAGGTTCATGTTTGGGTAGTTTCTATGCCTGCATAGGCTATAGAATACCTAACAAAATAAGTACAATAAAACCTAGTAGTTATTGTCCAAAATGTAATAAAACTTTAAAGTGGTATATGAATATACCACTAGTAAGTTATATTATGTTAAAAGGTAGATGTGCTTATTGTAAAGAAAAAATAAGTATAACTTATTTCTTAATAGAACTATTGACAGCAACTTTATTTTTAGGAAGTTATATCTTATTTGGAATTAATTATAATTTAATAATTATATTAACTTTAATAAGTGCTTTAATGATAACCCTTGTTACTGATTTAAATTACTTTTATATAAGTGATAGAGTAATAGTAGTGTCTTCATTAATCATTCTTATTACAAGATTTTATTACTTACCTTTTAAAGAATGCTTAACTTATGTAATAAGTGGAGTTATATTATTCACTATTATGTATCTAATAAAGTTAATAGGAGATAAAGTACTTAAAAAAGAATGTCTAGGCGGGGGAGATATAAAACTAATGGTTCCAATTGGCTTATCATTAGGAA
This sequence comes from uncultured Mycoplasmatota bacterium, assembly GCA_900553835.1. GTDB lineage: Bacteria > Bacillota_I > Bacilli_A > RF39 > UBA660 > CAG-628. Next base: position 27,106 of record USFF01000005.1, on the reverse strand, counting down.
TATATCACTCATTAATAGCCTTATTTATAGGAAGTACTATGGCCTTAATATTTACTTTATCATTTAAAAATAAAGAAGAAATGATACCTTATGGACCATTTCTATTAATAGGCACTATTATTAGTTTTATAATAAAAGTTGTTTTAGGTTATTGATTAGAACCTAAAAATATGATATGATTTTAATGTAATTAAAATAAAACAAAGGAGAGACAGAACATGAAAAGCAAAAGACCACTTGTACAAAATAAAGTACTAGGGGGGGGGGTTACTATTAATAACTAGTAACAACTCAAGTTTTTCATGTGCTTTAAAGAGATAGGATAACCCTATCTCTTTTTAGTGTCTAAAAAAGGAAGGAAGTCCAGACAGCCCATACGAAATAGTTTATAATTAGTTGACATATTGTACTATTTATAGTACAATATGTTTTACTTATGGGGGAATAGTTATGTTAAAAGAAAAATATTATTCATATTTTGAAAATGCAAGTAAGGAAGATGTTGATAAAGCAGTTAATACTTTTAGTAAACAAATAAAAGATTTATTAATACGTATATTAGGAGTAAATTCTAAATATAGTGTTCTTGATAATCAAGAAAGAGTAATTTCTGCTATTAAAGAGATAAAGAAAAGACTATATAAGCAGAATTTATTTGTAGTATTTAGTGATTATGACGAGAATTTAGTTATTAGAGTAGTTAATTCTTTAAAAGAAGAAAAAAGAAAAGCATTTTTAAAAGAATATTCTTTTAAAAATTGTGAAGTTAAAGAAAATTTAACTGAAGAAGAAAAGAAATGGAATTATAAATCTCTTGCAAGAATAGAAAATAAATTACTAAAAGAAGAACTTAAATTAGCTAAAACAACAAAGGTAAGTAAATTTTATAAAAGAAATTTATATGAGATATTTAGTGATTATGATAAAGATAAAGTATATAGTTTAGTAAATAAATTAAACGAAGAAGAGTTAAATACTTTAAGAAAAGAATGTTCTTTTGTAAATGGGGAAATCAAAGAAGAATTAACAGATTTTGAAAAAAGAAAGAACTATTATACTTTATGTAAAATCAATAAAGCACTTTTAAATAATAAGAGTGATTTTAAAAGAGAATATTCTTTTAATATTAAAAACTATAAAGGTTTATTTAATCAAGTAAATGAGGATAAATCTTTAGTACTTGAAGCAATAGAATTATTATCAGAGTATGAAAGAGAATTATTAAAACTTAAATATGGAGAAGACTATAGTACTATTAATTTAGTAGATGCTAAAATAACTGATGAAATAAATGGTAGAATAATTAGAAAAATTAAAAGAAAAATAAAAGATTTAAAACAAAGTAAAAAAGTTAAAATAACAGATTTAATAGATGAAGATATAGATATAATAAGACTAAAAGTTAATTTTTCAAGAAACGAAACTAAAGAGAAAGTATATTCTGTATTTGGAGAAGATTTAACTAAAGAAGTAACTTTAGTAGGAAATAAAGTTGCTTTAAAACAAGTGGTTATAAAAGCAATTAAAAATATTGATATAGACTATAGTCGTTCTAAAACATTATCTGAAACTTTATGTAAATATAAAGAAAAAAGTGAGAGTAATGAAGATTTTCTAAGTAGAATTAGCACTGTTATAAATAAAGTACTTAATGAAAATGAAAAAGATTTACTTAAAAGGAAATATGGTACTAACTTAGATGAAACCGTGCGTGGTAAAGATTTAACTAGAGAAGAGAAATACTTAATTGACCATTCTATAGTTTATAAAATTAAAAATGGACTTAAAAAATCTAAATCAATAGATAAAATTTATTATAAAAGTTTAGATAGTATATTTACTAAACAAGAGTTAGAACTAATTAAAGAATATATTAGTAAGTTAAGTAAAGAAGAGCAAACTTTATTAAAGATAAAATATGGAGAAGACTTTATGAATCCTACAGAAAAAGGAACTTTGTCTAATGAAGATTTAGAAGTAATAAAGAAAATACTACATAAATTTGAAAGAGATGTAGTTAAAGATAGTAATATATTTAATGTAAGTAATAAAAGTTTATTATATATGAGAAGACTTACTAAGACTAGCGAATATGAAAGAATAAAAGATATATATGGAGAAAAAGAAGCACTTGGTATAATGTCTTTAATATATGGTAAAGGTATAACTCTTCATGATATAGAATTAGTAACAGGTTTAACACTTGATAAAATAGAAGTATTAGCTAATTGTTACTTAGATAATGTAGATAGAAATGTTTATAATAAATTATTAAGAACAAGAAAGCATGATTAAAGATTGATTTTAATAATAAATGTGGTATAATTAAATTACTTTTGATTGCCCGCGGGAGCACGCTTGTGCTCTTGGTAGAAGTGATTCAAATTGAAGAGTTTATCTCTTCTTTTTGCTTTTATAGAAGCATTTTTATTTATGCTTCTTTATCTTTCTTACTAAATATGATAAAATACTTAATAGAAATGAGTTGATAAATATGTTTATAGATGAAACTACTTTAAATGTAATTGGTGGAAGAGGTGGAGATGGATGTTCTAGCTTTAGACACGAAAAATTTATAGAAATGGGAGGCCCAGATGGTGGAAATGGTGGTAAAGGTGGAAGTATCATTTTTATTGCTGAAGAAGGCTTAAAAACTCTAATAGATTTAAGATATCAAAAGAAAATAAAAGGAGAAAAAGGTACTAATGGAAGTGGCGCTAATAAAACAGGCGCTAATGGAAAAGACACATATATAAAAGTACCAGTTGGAACAACAATTATTGATACTGAAACGAACTTAATAATTGGGGATTTAGTAAGGCAAGGAGAAACATGCACTGTTGCTGAAGGTGGAAGAGGTGGAAAAGGTAATGCTGCTTTCAAAAGTAACAAAAATAAAGCCCCAAGAACAAGTGAATATGGTCTTCCAGGTGAAGAAAGAACTATTAAATGTGAATTAAAACTTCTAGCAGATGTTGGACTAGTTGGTTTTCCAAGTGTAGGAAAAAGTAGTTTAATCAGTGTAATAAGTTCAAGTAAACCTAAAATAGCAGAATATCATTTTACAACTTTAACTCCAAATTTAGGAGTAGTAAAAGTAGATAATTCTTCATTTGTAGTGGCGGATTTACCAGGTATAATTGAAGGAGCAAGTGAAGGAGTAGGACTTGGAGATAAATTTTTAAAACATGCAAGTAGATGCAGGGTAATTGCTTATACTTTAGATATGGCAGAAACTGAAGGAAGAGATGTAATAGAAGAATATGAAATTCTAAAGAAAGAATTAAAAAATTATAGTGAAAAACTATATAATAAAAAGAGTATAGTAATAGCTAATAAGAGTGATTTACCTTCATTTAAAGAGAATTTAAAGAAATTTAAAAGTGCTTATAAAGATATTGAAATAATAGAGACAAGTACTATAACTATGGATGGAATAAATAATTTAAAATATAAATTAAATGAATTAGTAAATAGTATAGAAGAAAATACATATGAAAAAGAAGAGTTTGAAAGTTATATACTATATGAATTTAAAAATGAAAAGCCATATACCATTACTAAAGAAAATGATCATACTTATATATTAAGTGGTGAAAAGTTAGAATTACTTTTAAAGAAAACAAGATTTAATAGTGATGAAGCTGCACTTAAATTTGCTAAAAAATTAAAAAACATGGGAGTAGATGATGAACTAAAGAAAATGGGTGCAAAAGATGGAGATACTATTAAAATACTAGATGAAGAATTTGAATATAATGAAAGATTAAACTATTAGGAGGAAGTTATGCTAGATAAATTTGTACCAGATATGCATTATCAAAGTATATATAGAATAGATTATGAGAAATTAAAAAGTAAAGGAATAAAACTAATTATATTTGATTTAGATAATACAATATCGCCTATTAATGAAAGTTTACCTCCTAAAGAAGCAGTACTTTTAATGTATAAATTAAAAGAAATGGGACTTATTCCAGTACTTATGAGTAATAGTCATAAAAAAAGAGTATATAATTTTAGAAATAGTTTAGAAATAGATGCATGTGCATCTAGTAAAAAACCACTTTCAAAGAACTACAAAAAAATAATGAAAGTTTATAATGTAACTCAAGATAAAGTCGCGTGTGTAGGAGATCAACTTCTAACAGATATTCTGGGTGCTAATAAACTTAATATGGTAAGTATATTAGTAAATCCAATGAGTAAGAAAGATAGTAAGTTTACTATTTTTAATAGATTTATAGAAAAAATATTATTTAAAATAATGGATAAACAAGATATCTTTAAAAAGGGAGAATACTATGAATAAGATTTGCCTGGGATGCGGAAGTATACTTCAAACTGAGAATGAAGAAAAAGAAGGTTTTGTACTAGATATTAATCATGATTACTGCTTAAGATGTTTTAAAATGATTAACTATGGAGAAAGTAAAACAATAAATAAAGAAGTAGATAGAACTTCTTTAATAAAAAAAATAAATAGTAGTAAAAATAGTGTAATTTATGTATTAGATATACTTAACGTAAGTGAAGAATTATTAAAACCAATTAAAGAAATAACAAATAAAGTATATATAGTTCTAACTAAAAAAGATTTACTTCCTAAAAGTGTAAAAGATGAAAAATTAATAAACTATGTTTATGAGAGAACTTTAGTAAAAGATATTTTTGTAGTAAGTAGTACAAATAATTATAATATTGATAATTTAAAGAGAACTTTAGAAAAAAATAATGAAAGAGAAGTATATATATTAGGATATACTAATCAAGGAAAAAGTTCTTTAATTAATTCTTTACTAGAAACTAGTGGTAAAAATAAAAGTCTAACTATTAGTACAACATTAAATACTACCTTGGAAGAAATAAAAGTTAAACTAACTGATAAACTTACTTTAATAGATACTCCTGGTTTTGTAGATAATAAAAGCATTCTTAACTATGTAAAACCTAGTACATACAAAAGTTTAATACCTAAAAAAGAAATAAAACCCAAAGTACATACTTTAAAGCCTGAATTTATGATTATACTTGGAAACATAATTAGAATAGAAAATAATACATCTAATGAAGTAAATTTAATATTTTATTTTAAGAATGAGATATCTTTAGAAAAAATGAGAAGTATTAGAAATAACAAACTAAAAGAAAATGAAAAGGTAAATATAAAAACTAATAATGAAGATATCATAGTAGAAGGTCTTGGTTTTATAAAAGTAGTAGGTACTTCTAATTTAGACATTTATTCTATAAATAAAGATATTATCTTAAAAAGAGACAAACTAATTTAGGAGGTAAAGAATGGGAATTATAAAGGTAATGGATGAAAACCTATCTAATAAAATAGCGGCTGGAGAAGTAGTAGAAAGAGTATCAAGTGTAGTAAAAGAATTAACTGAAAACTCAGTAGATGCCGGTAGTAAAAACATAACAGTTTCTTTAATTGATGCGGGAATAAAAGAAATAAAAGTAGTAGATAATGGTAAAGGAATGGATGAAAGTGATGCCCTTTTAGCTTTTACTCCTCATGCCACTAGTAAAATAAAAAATGAAAATGATTTATTCTTTATTAATACTTTAGGTTTTAGAGGAGAAGCTCTTCCTTCTATAGCAAGTGTAAGTGATACTACACTTCTAACTAGTGATGGCACTAGTAGTACACTCGTTAATATAAAAGGAGGAAAACTTCTTAAAAAAGAAGTGGCTACTAGGAATAAAGGTACTACTATAATAGTAGATAATCTATTCTTTAATACTCCTGCTAGACTTAAATTCTTAAAAAGTTTTTATACTGAGCAGTCATCTGTAATTAACTTAATAGAAAAACTTTCTTTATCACACCCAGAAATAAGTTTTAAACTTATATCTGATGAAAAAGAAGTGTTAAAAACAAGTGGAAGTAATGACCTACTTAAAACAATTCATGAAATATATGGTTTTCAAGTAAGTAAAAATATGGAATATATAAAAGGATCAAATGATGACTATGATATTGATGGATATATTTCTAACATAAATATAAGTAAAAGTTCTAAAAAAGATATGATTACTTTAGTAAATGGAAGAGTAGTAAATAATCAGTACTTAAATAAAGTAATTAAAGATGCATATCATACATACTTAGCAGAAAATAAATATCCTATAGTAGTTATAAATATAAATGTAGATCCAACTATAGTAGATGTTAATATACACCCAACTAAACAAGATATTAAATTTAGTAAAATGGATACTTTAGAAGAACTATTATTTCCTTTAATTAGAGATAAATTAAAGGGTATAGATAACATATTTAAAATAGAAGAAGCTACTATTAAAAGTTATGAAGATCAAGAATACTCTTTAAATGAAGATTTAATAGTATATGATAAACCTAAAGTAGAAGAAACTAAACTAAATTTTACATTAAATGAAGAAACAGAAGGGTATAATGTAACAACTACTAAAGAAGAAGAAACTCCGTCTCTTCTTCATCCAATTGGCTTAGCAATGGGAACATACTTATTTGCAACTGACGAAGAAAATGTTTATATGATAGATATACATGCTGCTAATGAAAGAATAAACTATGAAAAACTATTAAATGCTTTAAAAGAAAAAGAAGTTTCTAAAATAAGTACTTTATTTCCTATAAATATTGAACTTACTAAAAATGAATTCTTAATAATAGAAGAAAACAAAGAATTTATTAATTCCTTAGGAATAGATTTTGATGAATTTGGAGTTAATACTATAAGAGTAACTGCGCATCCTACTTACTTAAGAGAGGGCTTTGAAACAGAAAGTTTAAAAAGAATATTTGACTTAATAATAAGTATGGAAAAGAAGTTTGACAGAGTAAAATTTAATGAACAACTAGCTATTAATTTATCATGTAAGATGAGTGTAAAAGGTAATACAAATATAGGCCCTTTAGAAGAAGAAATACTTCTAAAAAGACTATTTAACTGTGAGTTTCCTTATACTTGTCCTCATGGAAGACCAACTATAATTAAGTATTCTAGGTATGAACTAGAAAAAATGTTTAAAAGGGTTAATAGTTAATGTAAAAAAATGTATAAACTAATAAAAAAGTATTTAAATATATCTAATAATAGTTTATACTAGTATGTGAAGGAAGTGTGAAAATGAAAAAGACAATAATTATAATAATGAGTTTACTTCTATTAGTAGGTTGTGGTAAACAAAAGGAAAATACAGATGTTCCTAGAAAGAATCTTACTGAAGAAGAAAAGAGAGTTAAAATAGTAGACTTATCTACTGAAAGTAGACCCTATGCAGTAATGATAAATAATATTGGTACTGCAAGACCACTACAAAGTGGATTACAAGATGCATACTTAATGTATGAAATAATAGTAGAAGGTGGTATAACACGTTACATGGCTTTATTTATGGATCAAAATACAGAAAGAATAGGATCCATTAGAAGTGCTAGACATTACTTTTTAGATTATGCTTTAGAAAATGATGCTATCTATGTACATCACGGTCAAAGTCCACAAGCACAAAGTGATTTTAAAGCTTTAAATGTAGATAGGATAGTAGTAGATAATAGTAAAACTGGGTGGAGAGATAAGAGTTTAAATGTTTCTAGTGAACATACATTATTTACAAGTATTAATAAATTAAATAATGGACTTGGTTCTAAAAGACTTAAAAGAAATAATAACCTTTTATTAACTTATAGTGCTGATGAAATAGATATGGCTAGTTTAGAAGGCTCTAAACCATGTACAAATGTAAGTATTACATATTCTAACAGTGCTGTTTCAAGTTATGTATATGATTCTGAAAATAAGTATTATTTAAGAAGTGTTAATGGAAAACCACATACAGATTATGTTACTAAGAAACAATATCATTTTAAAAATATAATTACATATCAAGTTAAAAATACAACACTAAATGATGGAGAGAATAAAGGTCGTCAAACTATTGAAAATATTGGTTCAGGTACTGGATATTATATATCTGGGGGATACAGTATTCCAATTAAATGGGTAAAGGAATCAAGAAAGAGTCAAACTAAATATTACTATATGGATGGTAAGGAATTAAAAGTAAATGATGGTAACACATTTATTCAAATTCAACCAATTGGTGGTAATTTAGTACTTGAGTAGTAATAAATATTTTACTTAAGAATAAAATGTATTGAAATATTATTTATATTTTGATAGAATATAATTATAATAAAGGAGGAAACAAAATGGATAGTGTGATGAATTTTTTAGCAGATAACTATATTTGGTTCTTTGTAGCTGCTGGTGTATTATTATTTGCTTTAATAGGATTTATTATCGATTCTAAAAAGAAACAAAAAAGTGAATTTAAAGGTGAAAGCATAGAAGAAAATAAAGAAGAACCCGTTGTTGTTGGAGAAACAACATCTGTAGGAGGAGAGGCTGTTTTAGGTTCTAGTAGTCTTAATAATGAATCAACTAGTGAAATAGCTGAACAGAGTAGTCCTTCTGAAAACACTATGGAAATAAATGATATACCATTAACTGAAGAAAATAATAATAACTTCATTGGTTCCAGAGTAGAATTTGGCAGTAATGAAACAGAACCTTTAACTGAGGAATTAAATTTAGAAGAAAAACCTGAAGTACCAATAGAAGAATTAGATTTAGAAGATAATAATGGATTATAAACGTAAAAATAAGTGTACATATTAATAAAAGATATAGTAATTATATCTTTTTTATTATATAATTATTTATATAAAAGTATGAAGGAGGCTTATATGACTTTAAGCGAAATAATTGATATATTAAAAAAAGTATTAGATGTAGGAATACTGTGGTTTATATTTTACTATATTCTAAAATACATAAAAAACAATGTAAAATTAACTCTTATATTTAAAGGAGTACTTATAATTATCTTACTAAAAGTTTTAAGTTCTTGGCTTGACTTAAATACAGTAGGTATGCTTCTTGAATATGTAATAGAAAGTGTACCAATAGCAATAATAGTATTATTTCAACCTGAAATTAGAAATGTACTTGAAAGTATAGGTAGAACTCAACTTCTAGGAAGACATAAAGTGCTCACAGTAGATGAAAGAGAGAAAGTAGTTTATGAAATAATGCAAGCAGTCGAATACATGAAAAGAAATAGAATTGGTGCTTTAATGATTATAGAAAGAGACTACAGCTTAGCGCAGTATATAGAAAATGCAAATAAATTATATGCTGATATAAGTAGTGAACTATTAATAAGCATATTCTTCCCTAATAATCCACTTCATGATGGAGCAGTTATTATTGAAGGAGATAGAATAACATGTGCAGGAAGTGTACTTCCTACAAGTATGAATACATCTTTAAGCAAAAGACTTGGAACAAGACACAGAGCAGCTCTAGGAATAGCAGAAGTAAGTGATGCAGTTGCAATATGTGTAAGTGAAGAAACTGGAAGAGTAAGTATAGCAATAGATGGAGAACTTAATTATAATCTAACACTTGAAGATGCAAGAATGATGCTAATAAATAGTCTTCAACCTAAAAAAGAGACTTTCTTTGATGCAGACGAGTCTTTAGAAGAAGAAAGTGAGGTTAATGATGAAAAAGAAGAAAACTAATGTATTAGTAAAAATATTCAAAAGTATAATTGATTTCTTTGATAAAATAATTATTGTTCCAATAAGTAGACTTGCATACTACATAAAAAATAAATTCTCATTAAAACCTGGATTTATTGATAGGATGCTAAATAAACCAAATGTTCTTTTATATATTTCATTAGTACTTGCATTCCTAGTATTTGTATTAGTACAAAAACAATATTTAAGTTTCTCAGATACTAAGGCTATAACAATGTCAAACTTACCTGTAGATGCTGAATATAATGATGAAGCATATGTAATAGAAGGATTACCTAAAAAGGCAGATATAGTATTGATGGGTAAAAAGAGTGAACTTTATTTAGCACAGCAATATGGAGATCATAAAGTTAGTTTAGACTTAACTGATTTAACTGAAGGAACACATAAAGTAAATCTAACTTATAATAATCCAATTAGAAAACTTAAATATATACTAGATCCTGGTACGGCTACTATAGTAATATATCCTAAAGTTAGTGAAGTAAGAAGTTTATCTATTGATGTAATAAATACTGATAAATTATCTGAAACATTAGTAGTAAGTAACGTTTTACTGGATAGAGATGATATAATAATAAAAAGTTATAAAGAAAAACTAGATACTGTAGCAAATGTAAAAGCAATAGTTGATATGAATTCAATAAATGCAACTGAAAGTGGAACATATACAATAAAAGAAGTAAAATTAATTGCATATGATGATAAAGGTAAACAAATAAATGGTATAGAAATAGTTCCAAATGAAGTAACAGCAACTGTTACAATTACTAGTCCTAGTAAAACAGTACCATTAAAAATAGTGCCAGTAGGAGAAGTAAGAAGTGGAAGCGCTATTAGTAGTATATCAAGTAGTATAACTAATGTAACAGTTTATGGAGACGAAACAGTACTTGCAGATATTAACTATGTAGAAGTTGAAATAGATGTTACAGGATTGAGTACAAATAAAACATATCAAAAAATAATTAATAAACCAGTAGGAACTAGAAGTATAAGTGATACCAGTGTAACAATAACAGTTACAATGGAAGCAGAAACTTCAAAAGACTTTGAAAATGTAACTATCACTACAGAAGGATTAAATGAGAAATTTAAAGCTAGTGGTGCATCTAGAGAAGATGCTCAAGTTACAGTTTCAGTAAAAGGTGTAGGTAGTTTACTAGAAGGTCTTGAAATAACAGATATAAAAGCATATGTAGACTTATCAAATATAACTGAACCTGGACAATATACTGTTCCAGTATATGTAACCGGTAGTGATGTAAAATTAACTTATACAAGTAAAACAAAAAATATTAAAGTAGTTGTAACAAACAAATAAAAGCAGACATAATATAAAACGCTCAATATACTTGTACAATATAAAGTACTCGAAAAACAAAATAATATGTTAAAAAAATATAAAAATAATAAAAAAGTATGAAACTGATTTTTCATACTTTTTATTTTGTATTATTACTTGTAAAAGGTGTAAGCAAAAGACCTATGTTAATAATACCAGCTAAACCTACGAAAGAATAAATAACTTTTGTAAGTAAAGCATCTACACCAAATATAGCTTCTACTAAGTTAAAATTAAATAAACCAACAAGTCCCCAGTTTAATGCACCTATTATTGTTAAGGCTAATGCTATTTTTTGTAAACTTTGCACTTTAGTACCTCCTTATGTTATTAGTTTAATCATTTTGATTTATTTTATACATAAAGAGTTAAGAATTAAATATAATTTAATGTAAATAATTAAAGGAGGGTTATTTTGAAAAAGTTTTTAGTAGTATTATTTTCATTATTTATGTTAGTTGGTTGTGGTAAAAATGATGAGAATGTAGTAAAAGAATTTGAAAAGAAAGTAAATTCTTTAGATAATTATCATTTAATTGGAGAAATGGAAATAACAAATAATGAAGATAAGTATAATTATAATGTAGATGTTACATTTAAGAAAGGAAATTATTATAAAGTAAGTTTAGTTAATAAGGAAAATAATCATGAACAAATAATTCTTAAAAATGATGAAGGTGTTTATGTAGTAACACCTAGTATTAATAAAAGCTTTAAGTTCCAAAGTGAATGGCCTACTAATAGTAGTCAAACTTATATATTAGAAACACTTCTAAAAGATGTTAATAATGATAGTGAAAGAAGTGTAATAAATAAAGATAATAAATTTACTATAGTTAGTAAAGTAAATTATCCTAATAACACTGAACTTAAAGAGGAAGAAATTACTTTAGGTAATGATTACTTACCTAATAAAGTAGTAGTTAAGAATAAAAGTGGTGTAGAAGCTATTAAGATGGTTATTACTAAAATAGATATAAAAACTAAATATGATAAAGAATACTTTAATTTAAATAATAGTGTTAAAGAAGTAAAGACTGATGAAAACGTTAGTAAGACTTTAGATAATGTAGTTTATCCAATGTACTTACCAAGTGGTACTAAATACAGTGGAGAAGAAGTAATAACTAATGAAGACAAAGAAAGAGTTATACTTACTTATACTGGAGTTAAACCTTTCATAATGATAGAAGAAGCAAGTGGTAGAAGTGAAGAACATGAAACAACCTTAGTAAGTGGAGATGTTGTTCAGTATGGTAATGTTTTAGGTATATTAACTCCAACTAGTTTAAACTGGAGTAGTAATGGTAAGGAATATTATATTATTGGTGAAAGTCTTACTAGTGATGAATTATTACAAATAGCAAGTAGTACTGCTACAGTAGCTATATCAAAATAAAAACGGTTTAAATTAACCGTTTTTTACATGTACATATCTAATCTCTGTATAAGGTGTACCTAAATAATTAACTATATATTTAATTTCGTATTCACTTACTTTAGAAGTATCAATTTTATCTACTTTAGTACAAGCATTTGTACAATCACTAATTTCATATTTCATATCTGAACTAGGTATAGTTTTAGTAACATCTAAATTATTTATTAAGAATTTAATTGTACTAAGTCCTAGATCTCCAACAGTATCGTTAAGTTTATAAGTAGGATGAACTATATATTCACCACTTGGCATTTCTATAGCTTCAAGTTCTACTGAAAAGCTTGTAGTAGAGCCAGTTAACTCAGCTGCTACTCCTGTACTTTGATTTCCCTTATAAATTGAATAAGATGCTTTAACTACAACAGAGTCATAATTACTTGTATTCTTAATGGTATAAGAGTTTTCATTAGTTCTTCCAACATACGTTAGATTAGCCCCACTTCTTAAATATATATCAAAACCATATGTTCCAATATTTTGTGTATTATAAGTAAGTCTCTTATTTAAATTCTTTTCAGCCCAGTCTTTAAAGTTGGCTGTAAAATAATTAGTTAAATAATTAATATCAACTGCACTAGGAGTACCAGGACTAGACCATGAAACATTCGCACTTGATCCTGTTTCAACTACCTTTACATTTGTAGGATTATCTAGTGTAGTAAATCTAGTACTTACTTCAGTTGGTTCTGTACCAGCTATAAAATAGAATTTACCTTTTAAATCTTCAGGAGTATTCTCGCTTGCTAATCTAGCAGGTATAGTTTCAAGTTCAACTTCTATTTGATTAAGTCCTTTTGGTACAGTAAACTTACTTCCTGTATTAAAAATGCCTTTAGCTAAAATTCCGTGTATCTTATTTCTGTTAGTAGTAGCATTACTCATTAAATTGTATTGTTTCTTTTCTACCATTTCTTTAGTAAGTTCATCATATCCATACCAAAATGCTATAGTATAGTCAGGGTTATAAGTAGCAACCCAAGAGTCTTGAATAACGTTATTAGATAAACCCAATCTTTTTAAAAAGTCTGTGTCATAACTACTTGTACCAGTTTTAGAAGCAACTTGTGTTCCACTTACATGAGCTTTAGATGTAGTAACATCAAATAAAATATCAGTAAGCATATAAGCAGTTGTTTCTTTCATAACTCTTTCTCTTGTATATTTCTTTTCTTCAGTATTTCCACTTTCTTTATATTTAATACCTTTAACAGCATGTGGTTCAGTATAATATCCACCATTTGCAATAGCACTGTAGGCTCCTGCTAGTTTTTTAGGATTAACTCCTTCAAAAGCACCAATAGAAGCAGATTCGTGTATTATACCTCCAGCGTTACCTGGTGTAATTCCAAGACTAGTTGCAAAATTCCATTTTTGTTCATTGCTAGTAGCTTGAAATGCTTGAAGAGCAGCTGTATTCATTGATGCTGATAAAGCTCTTTTTGTTGTAACTAAACCTTCATATTTATTATTCCAGTTCTTAATAGTACCACCTTTAGAATAACTTACTTCTTCATCAAAAAGTGGGGTATAAGTAGACCAGTTTAAATATTCAAATGCTGGACCATAATCAAGTATAGGTTTAATAGTTGAACCAGGGTGTCTATTAATCATAGTAGCATAATTATATCCTAGTTCTCCTTTGTCATTTCTTCTAGCTCCAACAGCTATTAAAGCACCAGTTTTATTATCTACTACTGCAACAGCTAGTTGAATAGCATCATCCTTAAATTTATAACCACTACTACCATTATATATACTATTTATTACATCTTGTTTTTCACTTTCAAAATATGTATAAATTTCCATTGGAACCTTATATGGATTAACATCATATTTATCCATTACTTCTTCAATAACTGTATCTACATAACCTTGATAAATATTTAAATGACTTTTTCTTTCAGTAAGTAAACTTTTTACTGGAATATCTTTGGCTATTTGTGCTTCCTCTTTAGTAATATAACCATGTCTTACCATTAAATTTAACACTTGATTTCTTCTGGCAGTTGCTTTTTCAGGATAAACATAAGGATCATATGCACTTGGAGCTTGGAATAACCCAGCAATTAAAGCAGCTTCAGTTAGGCTTAAATTACTTGCACTTTTACCAAAGTAAACTTGACTTGCTTGTTCAACACCAAATGATTGATTTCCTAAAAATTCACTATTTAAGTAAAGTTCTATAATATCTTGTTTAGTATATTGTTTTTCTATTTTAAACACAGATAAATAAACATCTGTAAACTTTCTAATAATACCTTTAATACCACTAGATGTAGTATCTGTAAGTGCATTTTTACTAACTTGCATTGTTAAAGTAGAAGCACCACCTGCACCAGAATTACCAAGTAGTTGTCCTAAACTTGCTTTTATAAACCTAGCTAAGTCAACACCGTTATGTTGGAAGAACCTAGAGTCTTCAGTTGCAACAACTGCATCAATTAGTACTTCAGGAAGTTCATCATATGTAAGTTTAGTTCTCTTCTCAACATTTCCATCTCCTGCATTCATTCCAAGTGTAGTTAATACCTCACCATTAGCTTTAAAAATAACAGTTGAGTCTTTATTAAACAAATCATCTTCATTAAAGTCAGGCGCACTTATAACAATATAAAGTGCAAATACAAACATAATTCCAAAAACTCCAATTCCAAGTCCTGTAACAACAATTAAAATTCTATACCAAAGTCTAGCTTTGTTTTTAGGTTTCTTTTCTTTAGGAGTAGTACTTTTATCCTTCTTTTTAAATTTTGCTTTTAATTTTTCTTTTTTATTCCTTATTTCATTAAATTTAATTTTACTTTTTAGAGATTTCATTTTTCTCCTCCTTTAAATATACTTCATCTATTATTTTAATATAATCTATTCTAGGCATATATCCTTCTTTAATAACATATCCTTTACTTTCTATCACTTCAAATGGAATACTTTTTCTATCAGTACTATTTATAAAATCTAAAAGTGTATCTCCTTTAAATAAATAAAACTTATTATTCATAAATATAATTAAGAATACTATTCCTCCATGATTAATAATATTCCTAATATGGTTAATTTGATGCTCTTTTATATTAGAAAGAGGAAAAGATGTTTTACTCTTACACTCCTTAGCATCAAACTCAATATACTTTCCTTTATATATACCATTATAGTCAAGTGTACTTGTTTCACTAAAAACAGCTTTATCAATAAGCGTGGTTTTCTCAGTTCTATAAGATATATTAAGTACCTTTATAGGTGTAGGTTTCTTATATATAACTGCTATATCTTTACTTAAGTAGTATGTATTAGTATTATTGATTAAATTCTCTAGAAACATACCACGATTAGCATATCCAGCATTTTTTTTAAATTTTATCACTTTTACACCTCAATTTAATTATACTATAATTAGTAAAAAAAATCTATTTACTAATAATATTGGACATTTTTTTTGACATACCTTTCATATTAAAGTATAATTAAATTGAGGTAACATATGAAATATAGTAAGGTAATCTTTAGTATAGTTTTAACTTTTATATTATTAATTTTTATATTTAATTTTTTAGAATATAAAAATTATAAAAACGAATTATTAAAAAATAAAGAAGAAAGTTATAATAATTGTTTAAATGTAAGTAGCCAAATATGTAAAAATATTATTAAAGAAAGAGAAGAGTATAACTTTTGTAAAAATAATAATTCTAAAGAATGTAAAATTATTAAAAACAACTACAATTTAATAAAAAATAATAATGAAACATTTTTAGAACTTACAAGTACAGAAGTATCAGTTTATACATTTATAATATATTTTCTACTAATATTCTCTTGGACATTTATAACTACATATTATTTTAGTAGTTTAACTATAAAAAACTATTTAAATAGAATATCTTACAACAAATACATAAAGAAAATATATTCATATAACTTACATTATATTATATACCCAATATTATTTATCTTATTACTAATAATAAATACCATCATGATTACTAATTTATTTGATTTATCATTTATAAATATAAGATTTATATTACTTTATTTAATAAACCCATTACTACAAAGTATCTTTTTAATAAACATATCATTTATCTTTAGTTTAGGAAGTAAAAATAATATTATATCATTTGTAAAAACTTCCGCGTTTTATATAATAACTATACTATTAGTTGGTTCATTTAAATTTTATTATAACTCTATAAAAATAAGTGACATTAATATGCTTGAATTAATTAGTCTTTCTGATATAAATAATCCTAAGCTAATAACTATGACTGTTATTAAAATAGTGCTAGTAATTTTATCTTTAGTAGCTTTATATATAATCTTTAAAAATAAAGAAAAAGTAATAACTACCATGGAAGGAGAAAACTTATGATAGAAGTAATTAATTTAAAAAAAGAATTTAAAGGAAATATAGTTTTTGATAATGTTAATTTAAAATTTGAAAAAGGAAATATTTATGGTATAACAGGTAAAAATGGTAGTGGTAAAAGTGTATTTTTTAAAGTACTAGCCGGACTATATTATCCCACAAGCGGAGAAGTGCTTTTTGACAAAGTAAACTATAGTAGTAATGATAAATTCCCACCTAGTATGCGCGCATTTATAGGAAAACCACAGTTTTTTAACGATTTGAATGCTTTTGATAATTTAAAAGTACTAACAAACATCCAACATAAAGTAGGGGATAAAGAAATAGAAAAAACTCTTGACGTTGTTAATTTAGAAAATAACAAAAAAATATATTCTAAATTTTCAGAAGGTATGAAACAAAAGCTAGCCCTAGCGGCTACATTTGTAGAAGAAACAGAAATAATATTACTTGATGAACCTTTTAACGCTTTAGAAGAAGAAACGGTTAAAAAAATATGTGAGTATATAAATAGTATTAAGAAAGATAAAATAATTTTAATAAGTACACACTATAAAGAAGATTTAGTTAATTTAAATGTAGATAAAATAATTAAATTCACAGAAGGAAAAGTAATAGATGAAAAATAACTTATATATGTTAAAAAACAAAACTTACATATTTTTTACTATACTTACTATTATTTTAGGAAGTACAAGTGTACTTTTTAATATTACAAGTACTTCTTCTAATAATATATTTATTAATTACTTTGAATGTATAACTAACCCTTTTAGTATAGCATCAATACTTCTTATAACAATGGGAATAACTATTAAAACTATTACTGAAATTAAAAATAATTATAATTATATATTAAGACTTAATAATAGAAAAACTTTTATTAAAAAGTGTATTAAAAAGATTATTTTACTAAATACACTAAATCTTTTACTTGCTTATCTAGTGCCTTTTATTATTTTCTTGGTAAGTAATTTAAATAAAGAAATAGTTAATCATGAAGTTTATAATGTAAGTATGATAGTATATTTAACTTTCTTTGTACTTAAAAATATAATTTTAATTAATTTATTAAATGTACTATTATTTATATTTAGTTTAATTTCAAAAAGATTAAATTATTTATACTTCTTGCTAATTCTATATATAGTTATATCCCCAGTAAACATAACTATAAATAAATTTAGTTTTGATCCTAGTTATTACTTTATAGGTGTAACTTATTCTAACTTTATTTTAGAAGTATCATATACTATACTTTATATATCATTATTCTATATAATAATTTACTTGCTTTACAGAGTTTACCTTAAACTTAAAATAGATTTATAGGGTATTTTGTTAAACATGAATCCAATAAAATGCTTCTAATTATTTTAGACATTTCTAGGTGGTGCGACTAATAAATGATCCTAGCCGAAAATGTAGAGTAACTTTACCAATTTTGGTAGAGTTTTATTTTTGATTTGGAAAGTGATGTAATAGAAAAAGTATTTTATTAAATACACATTCGACAAATACTTACAATTTTCTTGAAATCTAGTTATTTAAGTGGTATAATCACATATAGTGATGAAGGGAGGGAAAGGAAATGACAAGAGTTGAAGTTAAGAATGGAAACATTGAATATGCTTTAAAGAAATTTAAAATTAAGGTTCAAAGAAGTGGAGTCCCTTCTGAAGTAAAGAAAAAGAAAGAATATTCTAAACCAGGCGTTGTAAGAAGAGAAGCTAAAAAAGAAGCAATTAAAAATGCTAGAAGAAATAATAAAAAACATAATAACTAGGAGTATTTATGAATATTAATTTAAATGAAAACTTTGACTTTATTATTGAACTGCTAGGATTTATCATGCTTTTTAGTGCACTTGATATAATAGAAGTTATACTAAATAAAAGTAAAAATAAATTTGTTAGATATTTTCTTTTAGGATGTGTAACGTTATTCTATTTAGTTAGTTCTATAATGCTTACATATGTTGGAATTACATTTATAAAAGATAAAGACTCGGTACCTTTTGGAATATTCCTAATTGTTTTAGCAGTAGCATGTATCTACATAATATATAAAAGTTTAATTAAAAAATTAATTACAAAGGAGGCTAAATAATGGCATTATATGATAATATAAATAATGATATGAAAGAAGCTATGAAAAGTCATGACAAAGAGTCGTTAAGCACAATAAGACTTCTTAAAAGTGCAATTGATCTTCAAAAGATAAATAATAAACTTGAAGAGATTAATGATGATTTAGTTATTGAAGTTGCTTCTAGACAAGTTAAACAGCATAAAGAAAGTATTATAGAATTTAGAAGTGCTGGTAGAAATGATTTAGCTGATAATTTAGAAAGAGAAATTAAATTAATTAGTAAATATTTACCAGAACAACTATCTAAAGAAGAAATAGAAAAAGAAATAGATAAAATATTTGAAGAAGTAAAGCCTGAAAGTAAAAAAGATATGGGCAAAGTTATGAAAGAAGCAAATATTAGACTTAAAGGTAAAGCTGATTTCAAATTAGTTAGTGAAATAGTTAATTCAAAACTAGGTGCATAAAGTACTTAGTTTTTTTATTTAAAAAATAAACTTAAATACCTTGCGACTTTTAACTATTTGTTATACAATTAAAGTGGAGGTAAAATATGCTAGATTTTATTGAAGGAGTAATTAACAGTGTAGAAGCAAGTTATATTGTTATATATACTAATGGTATAGGTTTTAGAGTGTATACTCCAAACCCATATGTATTTAAAGAAGAGGAAAGTGTAAAAGTTTATTTATATAATTTAGTTAAGGAAGACGAGTATTCTTTATATGGCTTTAAAACAAAAGAAGAAAGAGAACTATTCTTAAAGTTAATAAATGTAAAAGGGTTAGGTCCTAAAATAGCCCTTCCTATATTAGCAGGTGGAACACTCGAAGGAATAAAAGATGCAATTGAAAGAGAAAATATTTTATATTTAGAAAAATTTCCAAAAGTAGGAGAGAAACTTGCTAGACAAATTATTTTAGATTTAAAAGGGAAACTAGTTTCTAAAGAAGAAACAGTAAGTGTAAATAACGAACTTATTGAAGTACTTCTTAGTTTAGGCTACAAAAAACCAGATATAAATAAAGTCATAAAGGATGTTGACTCATCTTTACCTATAGAAAATCAAATTAAAGAAGCTCTAAAATTATTACTTAAATAGGAGGAATGATGAACAAAGAATTAAATAGTGAATACCAAGAAGTAGATAGTTTTGAGAAAACAATAAGACCACAAGTATTTGATGAATATATTGGACAAACTGATGTAAAAGAAAACATAAAAGTCTTTGTAAAAGCAGCTAAATTAAGAAATACTAGTTTAGATCATGTACTTTTATATGGTCCTCCAGGACTAGGTAAAACAACTCTTAGTCATATAATTGCTAATGAACTAGGGGTAAACATCAAAACCGCAAGCGGGCCAACTATTGAAAAAAGTGGGGATTTAGCCGCTATATTGAGTAGTTTAGAACCTTATGATGTATTATTTATTGATGAAATTCATAGAATACCAAAATACATTGAAGAGATATTATATTCTGCAATGGAAGACTTTAAACTAGATATAATTGTAGGAAGTGAAGGGCAGAGTAGAAATATTAAAATAGATTTACCACCATTCACTTTGGTAGGCGCAACTACACGCGCTGGAGACTTATCTAGTCCCTTAAGAGATAGATTTGGAATTACTTGTAAACTTGAATATTATAAAGATGAAGAACTTACTGAAATAGTTAAAAGAAGTGCTAGAGTACTAGATTTAAAAATTGAAGAGAATGCTGCTAGTACTATTGCTAAAAGAAGCAGAAAAACACCTAGAATAGCAAATAGACTTCTTAAAAGAGTAAGTGACTTTGCACTTGTAAATGGACTAGAAACAATAGACAAAGATATAACAGATAAAAGTTTAACTAAACTTAAGGTAGATGAATATGGACTAGATAATACTGACATAGAATATCTAGAAAGTTTAATCAATAAGTTTAATGGAGGACCAGTTGGAATAGAAAGTATAGCTGCATCTATTGGAGAAGAAGTAACAACTATTGAAGATGTAATCGAACCATTTCTTTTACAAGAAGGTTTCATTAAAAGAACTATAAGGGGTAGACAAGTAACCGATAAAACTTATGAATATCTTGGTATAGAAAAATAAACAGAGTTACCTAAATAACTCTGTTTTAAATTTAGTAATATTATCATTCATAATACTTATATAGTCATGTCCATCTTTTCTTTGTTCTTCACTTAAAGTGTACATAGGATCAATTTCTACTATCTCTAAATTATTATTCTTAATAAATGTTTCTATCTCACTATCTAAAGTTTTGCCTTTAATAGTAAATGCATATTTAATATCACCTTTACTAATTAATGTTTTAGCTTCATTATAACTTCTAGTATTACTTTCATTCTTGCTATCTACTGAAATAACATTTATATTATATTTCTTTAAAAAATTAAATACATTATCAGTAACAAAAATATTATTTCTAGAAGCATTCTTACCCATCATAGTAAGTTCAACATCTATTTCACTTATTCCCACCTTTAACTCATTATATAAATTACTTATCTTTTCTTCATCATATAAACTACTAGTATAATCAATTAAAGTTGACTTAATATTCCTTGCTATCATTAAATAATTAGATGGATCTAGCCAAAGTTCAGAAATATCATCAGTAAAAGATACTCCCTTAGTACCATCAACTATATTAATACTAGGATTACTATTTATAAAATCAGCAGCAAGTTTAACTTCACTAGAAACCCCTGCATAAATAAATGCACTCGCTTTAGCATAAATTGTTTTTTGTTTATCAGTAAGTTCATAACTAGCAGGATCTGTACCATTTGGATAAATACTTTTAACAGTAGCAAACTTTCCATATAAATAAGTAGTAACATATTCAAGTGGATAATAAGTAGTATATGCTATTTTAGTTGCTTCCTCATTTGTTCCAAAACACCCCGTTAATAAAACTAAACTTAATAAAATAATTAATACTTTTTTCATTCTTTCTCCTTAAAAGGTACCATATCAACTTTTACTTCTTTAGTAAAATGACACCTAAATAATCTTTTAATGGTAAGATATAATCCCTTAATAACTCCATATCTTTCTATTGCTATTTTAGAGTATTCACTACAAGTAGGTAAAAGCTTACAACTTGCATGAGTTAAAAGTGGAGTTCTTTGATACATATTTATTAACTTAATAAAAACCTTTTTCATATCCCACCCATTTAATTATACTAGAAATTTTAATAAAAATAAATAAAGAATAGAAAAATTCTTGTAAAGTTGGTATAATAGTATTTGTAAAGAATTAATAACAAAGAAAGAAGGACTAGAATATGAAAGAATTACTTAATTATGGAGTAGACTTAAGTAAAAGTAAATTACTACCTATCGCACTTACTCATACTAGTTATGCAAACGAACATAATTTAATTTCTTATGAAAGACTAGAGTTTCTAGGAGATGCAGTACTAGAACTAGTTAGTAGTGACTATATATATAAAACAAATAAATATAATGAAGGTGAAATGAGTAAAAAAAGGAGTCTTTATGTATGTGAAAATGCTTTATATGAATATGCTAAAGACATTAACTTAGCTAGTTATATAAAAACAGGCAATAGTGTAAAAGCCCCTAATAAAACAGTAATTGCTGATGTATTTGAAGCAGTAATTGGAGTAATATATCTAGAACTTGGAATAGAAAAAGTATTTGCACTATTTAACGATTTAATAGTACCATACATAGAAAAAAATGTTGACTTTTTAAATGACTATAAAAGTACACTTCAAGAACTAGTACAAACAGATAAAAAAAGTGTAGAGTATATTTTAGTAAAAGAAGGGGGACCTGCTCATAAAAAATATTTCATAGTAAATGCAGTAGTAGATGGGATACTTTTTGGCTCAGGCAAAGGTCCAAGCAAAAAAGAAGCAGAACAAAATGCAGCTAAAGAAGCTATCAAGAAATGTGTATAGAGGTGTTTTATGTATATAAAAGAAATAAAAATAAATGGATTTAAAAGTTTTGCAAGCTCGGTTAACTTAGAACTTAGTAAAAACTTTACTGGTATAGTAGGTCCTAATGGAAGTGGTAAAAGTAACATAGTAGATGCCTTAAAATGGGTAATGGGAGAACAATCTGTTAAAACACTAAGAGGACAAAATGGAATGACTGATGTAATATTTAATGGATCATCTTCAAGAGAAGCAGCAAGAAGTGCTAAAGTAGAAATAGTTTTAGATAACACTGATAAAAGTTTACCACTAGACTTTTCTGAAATAGAAATAAAAAGAGTAGTCTACAGAACTGGTGAAAATGAATACTTTATAAATAAAGAAAAAGTAAGACTTAAAGATATAACTGATTTATTTATAGATAGCTTTAGTTCAAAAGAAAGTTTAAGTATAATACCGCAAGGGAAAATAAGTGAAATACTAGGCGGTAATAGTTTTGAAAAAAGAGGTATTATAGAAGAAGCGGCAGGTGTAGTAAAATACAAAAAAAGAAAAGAAGAAACTTTAAGAAAACTTGCAAGAACTAATGAAAATATTGAAAGAGTAAATATGCTAATAAATGAACTTTCTCTTAATATAGAACCTTTAAAAAAAGAAAAAGAAAAAGCTTTAATATATAAAGAAAACAAAGAGAAATTAGAAAGCATAGAAGTAGGAGTTTTAGCAAGTGATATAAGTACTTATAATGATGAATACACTCTAGTAAAGAATGAAAAAGAAAAACTAGAACTAATAATAAGTGAAGAAAGTACAAGTGATATAAAAGAAAGAACTTTAATAGAAGAGTTAAGAGTAAAAAGAAGTAAACTTGATGAAGAAGTATCTAGTATGCAAAAAGAATTACTTCTAAGTGCAGAAGAATTAAATGAACTTAATTCAAAGAAAGAACTACTTAAAGAAAGAACTAAATATGATAAAGAAAGTTCTTTAGTAAAGCAAAGACTTTCATATTTAGAAGAAGAAAAACTAAAAATATCTACTAATCTATCTAAACTTAATTTAGAACTAGAAGAAAGTACAAGAGTACTAAACCAAAATACTAATAAATTAAATGATTTAAATAATGATTTAAATAAAGAAAAAGCAAATGTAAGTAAACTAACTGGAAAAATAAATGAATTAACTAAAAAGAAATATGATTTAGTAAATAGAAGAGATATACTTCTTTATAATATAGAAAATATGACTAAAGTTCCATATTCAGTAAAAAGTGTACTTAATAACCCTAGTTTAAGAGGTATTAGAAATACTATTGGTTCATTAATAGAAGTAGAAAGTACTTACACCCAGGCTATAGAAACTTTACTAGGAGGAAGTACTAACTATGTAGTAACTGAAAGTGATATATCTGCAAAAGAGGCAATAGACTACTTAAAAACTAATAATAAAGGAAGAGTAACATTTTTCCCACTTAACTTAATAAAACCTAAATATATAGATGAAACTTCTTTAAATGAAGTAAAGAATATAAAAGGTTTTATAGGAGTTGCTAGTGACTTAGTTACTTATGATAAAGAATACGTGGGTGTTATAAAAAATCAACTAGGTAATAGTATAGTTGTAGATAACATAGATAATGCTTTAATAATAAGTAAGAAAATAAACTCTAAATATAGAATTGCATCACTTGATGGAGAAATAGTACATGTAGGTGGTAGTTTAACAGGTGGAAGTTTAAATAAAAGTAATTCTAACTTTACTGATAAATCTGAACTTGATAGTATAAACAGAAATATTAACTCACTAATAAATGAAATATCTTCATGTGAAGAAAGTTTAAAAGATACTAATAATAAATTAAATGATTTAGTTAATATGATTTATAAAACTAATTTAGATGTACTATCTAGCACTGAAAAAGAAAGCAATATAAAAAATAGTATTAACTTAGAAAATGAAAGTTTAAACAAGATTACTTTAGAATTAACATCTTTAGGTAAAGATGAAGGAACTAACGAATTAGATGAAATATTAAATGAATATTATGAAAAAGAAAAAAATAAAAAGTTACTAGAACAAGCTATTATAAATAAAGAAACTCTAAGAAAAGAAGTAATAGAAGAGTTAGAATTTAAAGAAGAAACTCTTAAGAAATATAACTCTAAAAATAAAGAAAACACTGATAGATTAAATAACTTAAATATTAAAGAAGCTAAACTATCTGTAATAATAGATAACTTACTAAATAGATTAAGTGAAGAATATAATCTAACTTATGAAAGAGCTAGAAACAACTATGAATTAAATCTTGATATAAACGAAGCTAAAACTTTAATAGGAGAAATTAAAAGAACACTAAAAAATTTAGGAGAAGTTAATTTATCTAGTATAGAAGAATATGAAAGAGTTAGTAAAAGATATGAATTCTTAAGTACTCAAAAAGAAGACTTAGTAACTAGTGAACAAAACTTACTTAAAATAATAAATGACATGGATGACATAATGATAGAGAAGTTTGCTACTACATTTAAAAAAGTAAATAATGAATTCATGAAAGTATTTAAAGAATTATTTGGTGGTGGAAGTGCTAAACTAGAACTTACTGATCCAACCAATATGCTTGAAACTGGAATAGAAATAATAGCAAACCCTCCAGGAAAGAAACCAGGAGTATTAAGTTTATTAAGTGGTGGAGAGAAAACACTAACTGCTATTAGTTTACTATTTGCGGTAATGAACTTAAAAGATGTACCTTTTGTAATACTTGACGAAGTAGAAAGTGCGCTTGATGAAGTTAATGTTGAAAAATTTGGCGAATATATTAACCATTATAAAGGTAAAACGCAATTACTAGTAATAACACATAAAAAGAAAACAATGGAATATGTTGACTCACTTTATGGTATAACTATGGAAGAAAGTGGAGTAAGTAAACTAGTAAGTGTTAAACTAGAAGAAATAAAAGCACATTAAAAAGTGCTTTTTTTGGTACTTGACAAATATAAAAAGTGTGCTATAATAAGTACCATTCTTTTGAAAGAAGGAATAAATTTATAAAATCAATTGCTTTTACTATAATTATTTTTAATCTCTCATTACCTCTATAATAAAGGCTTTTGATAAATAAAAGAGTAGTACTTTTTATCCTTTGTTAAAGTGCTATTTTTTTATTGACTTTTTGTATAAATTATTGTACAATACTATCTTACGAAAGGGGATGTATGGTTAATGCAAATATTACCTATAGATCAAAATAAATTAAACAATGATAATTATACTCAAAAACTAGACTACATTATTTTCTATTTAAGAAGTGTACTATATACTAACTTAAGAGATTGTGGTGTATTTGGTTTCACTAAATTATCTGATAAAGAACTTTTAAGAGAGTATTTAAAAGTTTGCACTGGGGAAGATGTAAAAAGCTTACTTAAGTTGACGCTTTTACTAGTAGACTTTTTAGAAGGAAGAAAAGTAGAGGTGGCTTACAAATATGAAGTTACTAAAACTATTGTAAGTAATAATCGTACTTTTACTATATGTAAATATAGTACTAATCCATTATATATTTATGATGGAGAAGGTTCTCTAAAAAGAATAGAAATAGGCGACAGATGTACTGATAGCATATTTTTAGAAAGTTTATATACTGAAACTTTAAGAGGTTTCATAAAAGGTAGAGATAGAAAGGTGCTTAAAAAATGACTATAATTAGTGAATACTTAAGTTTACAAAGAAACGAGAGTCCCGAATTTAAAAGATTATATACATTATCTTTATTAAACATATCTTTAGATAATAAACTTAAATCTCTTCATTTACCCTGCAGAGAACACTCATTAATAGAAAAAGTAGAAATGATAAGTAGCATGTCTAAAGCAAATAACTACTTAAGAGATTTATGTTTAGATTTAGTTAAATGTTTAGAAATAATAGAAAACAAAAGAGTATTTGTAGAAGGCTCTGAATTTTCTAAGATAAAAGCAAAAAAAATTGGACATAAAAATATATCCAAGTTATGTATTTGATAAGTTTGGTAATGTAATCAAAATAAAAACTAGTAGTAGTATATTAGTAGAAGATGAAATAATTTCTTTAATAGACCTATTAGATAAAAAATTACCTCTAGTAAGAAGAGAGACAAGTGCAAGAGTTTTAAAATTGTAATAAAACTCTTTTTTTTGCGTAAAATGAATAGAAAACATTTGACAAAACCAATATAAAATGGTATAGTTAATTTGTTCGAGTTTTTTTAAAACTCAAATTTAAATATAAATTGCGATACACCAGGAAGTGTGTACGAGAAAGGAGTTAATATGACTACTATTAACCAA
>USFF01000004.1 GCA_900553835.1 uncultured Mycoplasmatota bacterium | reverse complement strand
GTCCTAAAGAATATAAGTTTACTGAAGGAGCAAATCAAATATATACTATTGATGAATCAAAAAATGCAATATTTAGAATAGATGCTGACTTTAGTTTATTTGATGGCAAACTATATATTGATGGAATATTAGTTGATGCTAAAAATTATAAAGCAGAATCTGGTAGTACAGTTATTAATTTAAATAAAGAATATGTTGATACACTATCAATCGGTGAACATACAATTAAGGTTGAATTTAATGATGGTGGCTCAGCAACTACTAAATTTGAAGTCAAAGCAAAACAGGTAAATACAGAAAAGACAGAAGATATTACTAATCCACAAACAGGCGATAATATTGGAACATATATAATACTATCTATTATATCAGTATTAGGTATTGCCACTACTATAGTGATTAATAATAAAAAGGAAAGAGAAAATTAGGAGGAAAAATTATGAAGAAAAGTAAAATACTAATTACTGCTGTATTAATGTTCTTATTTACTATGTGCCTTGCACCAATAACTACATTTGCAGCAACAGAAATTGGCGAAGCAAATATAGGTAGTGTCAATTTTGATTATGTAGCAGGGGATGCCCCAAAAGCATCTGCTCATATAACTTATGATGAAGCAGGTAATTATGACAACTACGAAATAGAATATGAATATTGGGAAGAGATGGAGACTAATGAAAATGGAGAGTCCAATCCAGTTAAGTTTTGGTATTCTGATGAAAACAAAAATAATGCTCTTTCACAAGATAAAAAAATAACTACCTTTGAAGAGGGGAAAACATATATGTATAGTATTTCTTTAAAGGCAAAAGATGGATATTCTTTCAAAGATGGTTGCACAGTTAAAATTAATGATGAAACTGTAAAAAAAGAAAATGTAATAAAAAATAGCAGTGGAGTTTATGTTACGGCGATAAAAACAATTAAACCTATATCAAAGAAAGTAGTTGAACTTGTAGAGATAAATGGTGTAACGACTAAATTTAATGTTGGAGATGTACCAAAATTTACTGGCAAAGTTGCTGACAATGCATTATATGAAATTGACAATGAGGGTTGGGCAGGTGCTGATGAAATAATAACATCATCAGAGTATTGGAATAACCGTTATAAAGATTGGGGTGATACACTTCTTACATCATTTAAAGAAAACACAAAATATAGTTATAATATATATGTAAAATTAACAGATGAAGCTGTTAAAAATGGTTATTATTTTGATAAAGATAAAACAAAAATAAGTATAAATGGAAAAACTATAACTATGAATCCTGATTCAGTTAGTATTAGTGAGAGTAATAATGTTGTTGCATGGTTTTATGGAGTTTTGACAATGACACCTACATCAACTGAACAACCTACTCAAGATACTGTAAAAGAAATCAAAAGCACTGGTGCAATAAATGGTAGTATTACTTTTGAAAAAGAAGTAAGTAAAAACTATACTTTGGATATTAAAAAAGTTGAAGTAAGTAAGAATTTATCTGACAAAAATATTAAATACTTAGCAGATATAAATGTATTAGAAAATGGTCAAGTAGTTAAGATTGATAATACTAAAATGAAAATAAAAATTGCTTTACCAGAGGATTTAAAAGGATACAAAAAATATGAAGTCGTTTATATTTTAAATGATGAAATAAAAGAAACTATACCAGCAACAATAGAAGATGGATATATAGTTTTTGAAACATCACATTTAAGCGAGTATGGAATCGTTGCAACAGAAAAATCATCAGGTACAAATGTAGAAAATCCTAAAACTGGTGATAATGTTATGATGTATCTAGCAACTGGCATTTTATCCATTATTGGACTTGCTGGAGCTTCATTAATTGTTTATAGAAAAAAACAAACAAATTAGAAGAAAAATATATTTGGTTATATTAAAAACCCTAGTAACTATTAAAGCTACTAGGGTTTAATTTTAATTATTTAATATTGCATAACAATAATCATATACATTTAAATGCTTATTAATTTCTTTATTAATAATTTTATCTTTAAAATCAGCTTCAAAAAGATTAAATAGCATTTCTATTGTAAAATTTTTCTTTTCTTTTTCAGTTAATTCTAAATACTTGGCTGAAAAAAGTAATAGATGCTTATATTTAGCAAAATTAACAATATTTTTACTATTACTAGAATCTAGTTTATTTAATACTTCTTTTAATAATATAATTATATCTTTAATATTAAAATTGATGTAGAAACTTTTATTTTCTAATAAATAAATAGCTAACCTAACTTTATCAACAATATTTAAATTATCATACATATCTATTAAATCAAAAACCTTTTTAGTATTATTATCTAACAACATATTATACCTCTTTTCTTTGTTTATACTTTTAAAATTAACTTAAATCTTGAATAAAATTTTTAATTTAAAATTCTATTTTTTAGAAAAATCAAAAAGATTAAATATTGATTTTTTCCTTATTTTATGGGCTATAAGCAACTTTTCTTAATTACTACCTGTGTCTATACTATATTCATCCAACTCTTTGCCTCATACCACCACTTAAACTAGAAACCTTTTTATCAATAAAATCTCCAAGTCCATATTTCTTTAATAAATACTTCACATACTTAATATTATCTAAAGTTAACTTATTTTGCACTTTGAGTCCTAAAGATGCATTTTCCATAACAGTTAACCATGGAAATAAAGTATCATCTTGCAGCATATAACTTACTTTAGTCTTTTCCTTAAACAAGATCTTACCTGAGTAGTCTTTATCAAGCCCTGCTATAACATTAAGAATAGTACTCTTACCACATCCACTTGTACCTATAATAGCAAGCATTTCTCCTTCTTTTACAGAAAACGAAACATCATTGACAGCAAGAACCTCACCACTTAAACTATTATAACTCTTACTCAAATGTTTAACAGTTAACACATTACTCATTATAAACTAAAGTATCAAATTCTGGCCTTTCACTAATAACTTTATTATATTCCATTAAATCTAACAAATTATTATAAGCGCCTTCTCTAATAGTTGTATCTGTTTGCCAAGAATCGGCACCCTTATATCTATCCACAACTTTAACTATGTCATCAAAACTAGTTCCAGTGAACTCCGATTTAATAACATTAGCAATAGTCTCCGAGTTATTATTTTTAACAAACTCTAACCCTCTATCTATTGCTTTCCTAAATTTATTAATAACATTTCTGTTATTGTTTAAATAACTCTTCTTAGTATGAAATACAGTATAAGGCACCTCCCCAGACATAAGCCCTATACTAGAAAGTACACACCCGTATCCTTCCTTTTCTATTCCGAGAGCAGTTGGTTCAAAAAGATTAACAAACTCTCCCTGACCACCTATATAAGCACCACTTAAATTGGCAAAATCAACAGAAGTATCTACATTAACATCATCCAAACTAACTTCATTTT
This sequence comes from uncultured Mycoplasmatota bacterium, assembly GCA_900553835.1. Taxonomy (GTDB): domain Bacteria; phylum Bacillota_I; class Bacilli_A; order RF39; family UBA660; genus CAG-628. Next base: position 55,970 of record USFF01000004.1, on the reverse strand, counting down.
TGTGTAGACCATACATAAATACCATAGAAGGCATTCCACCACTTCTACCAGCTAAAACTGTCTTGCCTTTTAAATCATCTAGTTTAAAAGTATCTTTATATTTACAGTCTCCCACTAAAAATTGTCCATCTCTCTTAGTTAAACCAGAAAAATTAACTAAATAATCTTTTGCTTTATTATTAAAAACATAAATAGTGGCCTCTAGTCCTGACAAACCTATATTAACATCTTCAGATAGAACGGCACTTGCTACCTTATCAGCACCACTTGTTAAAATAACCTCAATATCTAACCCCTCATCCTTAAAATATCCATTATGAATACTTACATAAAATGGAGCATAGAAAATACTATGTGTTACTTCTGCTACTCTTACCTTATGGACTTTCTTAACATCTTTACAGCTGTAATAAACTCCTAAAAAACCAAGTATAGCTAAAATAAAGACACTTAATACAATATAGTGTATTTTTTTCATATTACCTCACTTTCTAGTTTTATTATATGGGTAAATTAATGAGTTGTGACAAACTCTTGATAATTATTATTTTTTTTCTTATAATTAAATTGAGGTAAAAAAATGAAATACATATCATACTCTATCGCATGGCCATTTATAAAACTATTTATGTTTCTATATAAGCCAGTAATAATAGGAAAAGAAAATATACCAAAAAAAGGAGCTATACTTGCAGGAAACCACAAAAGTGTATTAGACCCACTTCTAATAATTTCAAGTACAACAAAACACATTAATTTTTTTGCAAAAAAAGAAATATTTAAACCAATAATAAAATATCTATTTATAAATGCTGGAGTAATAAGTGTAGATAGAAAAAATAAAAACAAAGAAAGCACATTAAAAGGAATAAAAAAAATAAATAATAATGAATTAGTTTGTATATTTCCAGAGGGAACAACAAGTAAAGATGGAAATTTACTACCATTTAAATATGGAACAGTATCAATGGCTAAAAAAACAAATTCTTTAATATGCCCGTTCATAATAAAGGGTAATTACAGATTATTTAAAAAAAATATAAAACTAATTTACTTAAAACCATATAATTTAACAGATGACTTAGATAAAGAAAACAATAAACTCAAAAATTTAATTGAAAAGGAGCTAAAAAGTGAATAACATTGCATATAAAATATTAAAATTTTTATTAACACCTTTATATAAATTTTACTATAATCCAAAAATAATAGGAAAAGAAAACATTCCTAAAGAAGGAAGCATAATAATTGTAGGAAATCATAAACACTTAATGGATCAATGTAACATAATTATTTCAACAAAAAGAGTAATATATTACATGGCAAAAAAAGAGTACTTTGATAATCCATTAACTAGAATATTCTTTACTTCGGTACATGCAATACCAGTAGATAGATCAAAAAAAGATGATAATGCTTCGTCAAAAGCTTTAGAAGTTCTACATAGTGGTAAAGCCTTAGGATTATTTCCAGAAGGAACAAGAAACAAAACAAAGGAAAAATTATTACCATTTAAATATGGAGCAGTATCAATGGCCAAAAAAACAAATTCTTTGTTAGTCCCTTTTGGTATAAAGGGAGACTATAAATTTAGGAGTAAAAATTTAATAGTTAAAATAGGTGAACCATTTAATATAAATAACTTGTCCATAGAAGAAGCAAACAAAATACTATATAATGAAATATCAAAACTAATGGACTAACTTAAGAATAAATAGTTTCTTAAGTTTTTCCCTTTTGAAGTAAATTAGTTATATCAAATTACTTAAAGGTATGTTATAATTAAAATATATTAGGAGGGTAACATGGTATTTTCAGGCGTAACATTTTTATACTACTTTTTACCAATAATGCTTTTTATATATTTTATATCAAAAACAAAGTATAAAAATATAATATTGTTAATTGGAAGTTTATTATTCTATTTTTATGGAGAACCAAAATATATAATAATACTTTTACTATCAGGAATAATTAACTACTTTATAGGTAAAAAACTAGTTTCAAAAAACAAAAAAATATATTTAATATTAGGTTTAACATTAAACTTAGGATTACTTTTCTACTTTAAATACTTTAATTTTTTATTAGAAAACATAAATAACATATTTAATTCTAATATTAACTATATAAATGTAATAATCCCACTCGGAATAAGTTTCTATACATTTAAAAACTTAAGTTACTTAATAGATGTATATAATAAAAAAGTAAAACCTAGCAATAACTTATTAAATTACTTAGTATACATATCTCTATTCTTCTCAACTTTAGAAGGTCCTATTGTAAGATATGAAACAATAGAAAAACAATTAGTTAACAGAACAAGTACCAAAGAAATGATATCCAAAGGAATAAGAAGGTTTATAATTGGACTATCTAAAAAAGTATTAATAGCAAATGTGCTTGGAGGATTGGTAAATAGTTTAACTTTATTAGAAACTAAAAGTGTTGTATCATGTTGGTTAAAAGCTATAACAGATATACTAAGACTTTATATTGATTTCTCAGGATACTCTGATATGGCTATAGGCTTAGGCTTAATATTTGGCTTTACTATACTTGAAAACTTTGACTATCCATTTACTTCAAAAACGATGACAGAATTTTGGAGAAAATGGCATATATCACTATCAAGTTTCTTTAAAGATTATGTCTACATACCACTAGGAGGCAGCCGAGTAAACAAACTAAGAAGACTATTTAACATAATGATAGTATGGTCTCTAACAGGATTATGGCATGGAGCAAGTTATAACTTCATAATATGGGGGTTATATTTTGGAATAATCTTGCTTATAGAAAAAAAATTCTTTTATAACTATTTAAATAAACATAAACTCATAGGAACTTTACTAACTAATATATTAGTAATAATAGGTTTCGTATTCTTCTATAATGAAGGTTTAAAAGATGCTTTAATATCTTTAAAATCTATGTTTGGTCTAAATCATATTGATTTTATAAACTTAGAAACAATTTATTACATTAAAAACTATATAGTAGTATTAGTACTTGGATACTTAATATCACTAAAAGTATTTAACAAAATAATAAACAAACTAAAAAACAATAAAATAATAAATTTAATGGAGCCACTACTACTAATAGTTCTCTTATTAGTATCAACCGCATTCATAATAGATGAGTCATTTAATCCATTCTTATATTTTAGGTTTTAGGAGGTTATCATGAAAGAAAAAATAACAATAGGACTATTTTACTTAACACTACTAACTTTCTCTTTTCTAGGAATACTTACTAAAGATAAGTTAATAAGTACAGAAGAAAGACGTACTTTAGCATCCTTTCCTAAATTAGAAAAAGATAACCTATTAAATGGAGAATATTCTTCTAAAATAGATACATACTTACTAGATCAATTTCCATTAAGAGAAAACTTTAGGAAAATAAAAGGAATAGTTTCTAATAACATATTACTAAAAAAAGAAAACAACAATGTATACATAACGAACAATCATTTAGTTGAAGTAAAATCAAATATCAATTATGATTCACTTGATCACTTTATAAACAAAATAAATTATATAAATAACGAATACATAAAAGAAAATAATAACTTATACTTTATGATTATTCCAGACAAAAATTATTACATAAATGACAAACTAATGCCAAAAATTAATTATAATGAATTTATAAATTATTTAAAAAACAAATTAAATTACTTTAACTACATAGACATAACAAATGAATTAAATATCGATTCATACTATAAAACAGATATACACTGGAAACAAGAAAACCTAGAAAAAGTAGTCAGAAAAATAGAAAATGAAATGAACCTAAATAAAAGTGCTTTCCCAAATATAAAAAAAGAATACGCTCCATTTTATGGTGCACTTTACAGCAGAACTGTGTCAAATATAAAAAATGATAAAATTAATTACCTAACTAATGATATAATTAATAGTGCAGAAGTTTATAATTATGAAAAGAAAACTTATGAAAAAGTATATAATGAAAACTATTTAAATAATATTGATAAATACGATATCTATTTAAGCGGTGCAAGTCCACTTCTAATTATTAATAATCCAAATAATCAATCTAAAAAAGAATTAATAATATTCAGAGACTCATTTGCAAGTTCGCTAGCGCCATTATTAATAGAAAATTATTCTAAAATAACACTAATAGATTTAAGATACATAAATTCAAAATTACTTAAAAACATAGAATTATTAGATTTTAATAATAAAGATATATTATTTATGTATAGCATTCCAATTATAAATAATAGTTTTTCATTAAAATAAAGGAGGTAAAAATGAAAAAAATATTTAAATTAACACTACTAACATTTATAGTATTCATAATAGTAGGTTGTACAAAAAAAGAAACTAATTTAGACGGGAAATTAACAGATATAATGAAAGAATTATATAAGGGAATAAATGAAGAGGATGTCCTAGAGTTAGAGCAAACAAAAGTAACCAAAAAAAATCAAAGTTATTATCTAGGGGATGTAACTTTTGAATACAAAGAAGCTTTAGCTTCAGAACCTTTGATGTCCTCAGTAGCGCATTCAGTCGTACTAGTAAGATTAAATAGTAGTAACGATGCAGAAAAAGCAAAAAAAGAAATAAAAGAAAAAGTAGATCCAGCAAAATGGATATGTGTTAGTGTGGAAGATAAAAATGTACTCGTAGAAAGTAAAGGAGATCTAGTCTTACTTGTTATGGATAACGAAGTAGCATCCAAAATAAAAGACAACTTCTTAAACTTGGGTACTTCTAAATAAAAAAGCACAACACACTAAAAACATGTAAGCATTTATCCTAATGGATAGATGCTTAATTTATTAATGAATAGAATTAAACCTACTACTAACAAAATGATAATTGTACGGTTAAGCACTTTTATAATGAATTTCCTTTTACTTATACTTTTATCGCCATCCTTTCCTTCAGCCAAAAGCCCCTGGTTAGGTTGGCAGGCACCCGAACAATCCTGTTCCTTGTTAGTTAATATAACATACGAATATATTAAAATCAAGAAGATGTAAAATTAAGATTAATCTTCTTGATTTTTTCTTTAACTTGACATATACTTGTAATAGGGAAATGGTAGTTATGAGAAAAAGAAGAAAGAAAAAGAAATTAATTATAAAAAATTTAATGAAGCTAATAGTATTAGTTTTAATTTTAATATTCTTAATTATCTTAACTTGCCATAAAATAAAAACAAGTAAACATTTTACAATAACATTTGATACTCTTGGAGGAACAAATGTAAAAGAAGAAAAAGTTAAATATGGAGAAAAAGCATATTATCCAGCAGATTCGACTAGAGAAGGTTATGAATTTGTTGGCTGGTATCTAGGGGAAAAAGAATTCAACTTTGAAAATAAAATAACTAAAAAATTAACTCTAACAGCTAAATGGAAAAAAATAGAAGAAGTAAAACCCGATGAAGAAATAAAAAACAATGATGAGAATAATGGTGATAAAAAAGATAAATATCCATTTGATCACATAACAAATGCTGATGCAAAAAGAATATTTTCTGAAAAACATGCAATGGTTGTATCAGACTCAATGGGGGAAGGTTTAAGTGCATACGGAGTTTTAAACGAAGAAAATGTAGTATGGCACCGTGGTAGAAGAGTAGATAACATGAACTTAGATATGGACAAAGTAAAAGCTTTTAATCCAACATACCTCTTCATGAGTTACAGTGCAAATGATTTAAAATGGTGGAATGGTAAAACAGATAAATTTATAGAAAGTTATAGAAATCAAATAGAAAACATAAGAAAAGAACTTCCTAGTACAAAAATAATAATTAATTCAGTTTTACCAGTTGCAGAAAAAGCAATAGAAAAAGACAAAGCATTTACTTATCAAAAAGAATTTAATGAAGCTTTAAAAAAACTTGCTAAAGAATTAAATATTGATTTTATAGAAAATGAGTCTTTAATTTATGCTAACGAAAAACCATTTTCAACAGATGGAATACATCCAAGAAGTTTCTTCTTCTTTCTATGGGGAAGACACATGGCAAGTTACTTAGAAAAGAATTAGGTGCTAAAAGCACCTTTTTATGTAAAAAAATAAAAAAATAATAAGTTTATTACCAAAATACACATATTTAATGTTATAATATATAATGTTAGAATATATAGTAGGGAGGCATTAATGAAAAATAAACTTATAATTTTACTAATAATTGTTTTTAATATATTAACTATAGCAAGACTTAATGCCTTAAATGGCTATACAGTAGGAACAACAGTTAAAGTAAGAACCGGCCCAGGAGTAGACTATAGTGAAACTGGTATAATACATAATAAAAACACAACAATAAATTTAGTATCAGATGAATTATATAATGTAGGAGATAGTAATTGTTCGGTTGGATGGTATAAAATAATTTATAATGATAAAGAAAGTTACATATGTGGAAAATATGTTTCAATTGGTGACACACCAGGTATAGAAGAACCTTCATATAATGAAGAAGTATATGAAGCTAGGATAAATGGAGTTAACATATATGTAAAAAGCACAGCTAGTGCTGGAGGAACTATAAAAGATGTATTACTTCCAGGTACAAACATAAAAATAACAAGTGGGTTAATAAATGGAAGTGGATGTGATGAAGGTTACTACAAAATAAATTATTATAAAAATGATGAAGGTTATGTGTGTTCTAAATTTGTAGTAAAAAAAGAAGATATTACAGCAAGCGATACGGACTATGAAACATATCTAAAAAACTTAGGTTTTCCAGATGACTACATTCCATACTTAGTAAAGCTACATAAAGATCATCCATCATGGGAATTTAAACCATTAATAACAAATTTGTATTGGAACCAAGTATTAGATGGTTTTGATGGTAAAACAGCACTTTTATATTTAGGGAAAACAAGCGGAGAAATATCACCAGCCTATAAGAATTATAAATATTATTTAACAAGTCTAGTAGATAACATTGATGGGGTAAACTGGTATCCAGTCAAATCTAGTATAGTAGCTTTCTATTTAGATCCAAGAAACTTTTTAACAGAAAAATTTGTGTTTATGTTTGAAAGCTTAAGATATGACTATGGAGAAGGTAGTAAAGAAGTTTTAGATATAAATAGTCCTACTGCACAAAAATACTTAAATACAATTTCTTCAGTTCTTAATGGTTCATACTTAAATATTGATGAATATAAAAGATATTTTATAGAAGCAGGATTTACTCATAATGTTAGCCCAGTACACTTAACAACAAGAAGCAAAGGAGAAGGTGCAGCTAATGAAAAATATACTGCTGTATCAGGAAATAATCCTGACTTATATGGAAACTTTAATATTAATGGTTTATATAACTACTACAATATAAGTGCTTATTTAGGGGCATTCAAACCCAATGACATATATAATAGTCCAGTAAAAAACGGCTTACTTTATGCTTGTGGATCAAAATGTGGAAATTCTGATACATATGGTAGACCTTGGGATACAAGGGAAAAAGCAATAAAAGGCGGAGCACAGTACATAGCAGAAAGATTTATTTCAGTCGGACAATTTAGCATGTACCTTCAAAGATATAATGTAAACCCAGAAAGTAAAAACTCACTTTATACACATGCCTATCAAACCAATGTTTTAGCGCCATGTAGTGATGCAGCAGACTCATATGCATCATACAAAGACATGGGTTTACTTAATGAAGCATACACATTTGAAATACCTGTCTTTAAAGAAATGCCAAAGGTAGTAAGTCTTCCTAACATAGCAAGTTCTATAAACACTATTGAAGGAATAACAATTAATGGAAAAAAAGTATCAAACTTTGATAAAGATTTATTAGAATTTACTGCATACGTAGATAAAAATGATAAAGAATATAATGTTGTAGTTAACTTAACAGATAGTACTAGTAAAGTAGAAGGTGCAGGTAAAATAACATTTGAAGAAAACGAAAAACTAATCGAGTTAAAAGTAACTGCAGAAGATGGTAGTACTAGAACTTACAAAATGACACTTTTCAAAGTGGAAGATACTACAACAATTGAAGAAATCATAAACAATTTAGCTGTAAAAAGAAATGGGAATATACTCTATGGAATAAGTGCAGGTACTCTAGGCACTACACTAACATCTAGCATTAATAAATTAAGTCCAGGAACAACTATAACTCTAAATGAAGCAAATTCTTCTGCAGCAAGCTTAACCGGAATACTTAAAACTGGACAAGAACTTAAAATAACAACACCATCAGGAGAAACAGAAACATTTTCTTTGGCAATAAAAGGAGATGTAAGTGGGGATGGTGAAATAACAATTCTAGACTTATTAAAAGTACAAAAGCATTTACTTAAAGCATCACTATTAACAGATGAATACTTAGTAGCCGGGGATACAAGTGATGATAATGAAGTAACGATATTAGACTTACTTAGAATTCAAAAATACATACTTAAAATAATAACATTTTAGGAGGGAAAAATGAAAAGAATAAAAAAGATTTTTGGAATAATATTATTAGCATTAATTATAGTAACTCCAAAAGAATTAAATGCCGCTAGTGGGACTATATCAGTTTCATCTAGTAAAACTTCTGCGGTTGTAGGAAGTGAAATAAATATAACAATAAGACTTTCATCAAACGCATCACTTGGTTCTTGGGAATACACACTATCCTATGATTCAAGCAAACTAAAACTCATAAGTGGTACAACAAATGTAGTAGGGTATGCGCCAAATTCAAGTACTAAATCACAAAGCTATTCATACAAATTTAAAGTTATATCAAGAGGTACTAGTACAGTTTCCGTAAAAAGTTATGATGCTCTTGCTTTTGATGAAAGTAAACTAGCACTAACAATTAACAGTGTAAAAATAACTGCTATAACACAAGCAGAATTGGAAGCAAGTTACAGTAAAAATAATAACTTAAGTTCACTTGGAGTAGAAGGCTTTTCACTAAACGAACCATTTAACAAAGAAACATTAAGTTATACAGCAAGTGTACCTTCTACAACTGAAAAAATAAACATAACAGGAAGTGTGGAAGACTCTAAATCATCAGTAAGTGGACTTGGAGAAAAAGAAGTAACTGAAGGTGAAAATAAATTTGAAATAAAAGTAACCGCGCAAAATGGCGGAGTTAAAACCTATACTCTAGTGGTTAATGTAGAAGATAAAAATCCAATAGAAGTATTAATAAATAACCAAAAATACACCATAATAAAAAGAGTCAGCGCATTAACTATACCAGAAACATATGAAGCTAGTACTACAAACATCGAGGGAATAGATGTACCATCTTTCACAAGCACAATAACAAATTTCACATTAGTAGGACTAAAAAATGAAAACGGAGAAGCTGCACTATACATATATAAAGATGGTAAATACACAAAATATACTGAAATAAAAACTAGTGGAATAGTTTTATTTCCAATAAATAGTGACAATGAAATAAAAGGTTTTACTAAAGAAGAAATAGAAATAAATGGAAACAAAGTAAATGCATATAAATATAAAGATAATAACGAATTCTTTATTCTATATGGAGTAAACATTGAAACAGGAAAAGAAGAATTATACTACTATGATGCTATAAACAATGCTCTTGCTAAATATAATGAAAACATATTAAATGACTTAAATAAAAAAATAGATAATTACTTACTAATAATAATAGTGTTAGCATCAGAAACATTAGTATTAGTACTAATACTTCTAATTTCAAGTGTCAAAAAAAACAAAAGAAAAAAGAAAAATAAAAAAGTAGAAGTAGATGAAATAAAAACACTTGAGAATAAAGAGTAAATGAGTTATAATTTATTAGACTCAAAGGGAGAATAATTATGAAGAAAGAACTAATATATAAAATTTTGGGCTGTATAATTGTATCGTTACTTATAATATCATCAGGTTTTATGATCTATAACTTATATTTACTAGCTAATATAGAAACTTTTTATAGAATAATGCTTTCAATATTGCTTTTACTTTTTAGCATAACACTTGTATACTCAGTTATAGAAAGTATAAAAAAATTAAAAAAGAAAAAATTTATAATAAGTACTATTCTAAGTATAATACTTTCCATAATATTAGTAGTAGCATCTTATTATGTCTATAGAGTTTACCTAGGATTAGGTAACTTAAATAAAGATGAAATAACTTATACTACAAAACTAATTTCAATGAGCGATCTAAAACTTAATGATATAAAAAATAAAAAAATAGGACTTCTAAGTATAGAAGAAGATATAACAGGATACATACTTCCAAAAGAAATAATAGAAAAAGAAAATTTAGATAAAGATAATGAAATAATATCATATCAAGATAATATTACATTAATGACAGCTCTCATCAATAATGAAGTAGATTTAATATTTATAAGTGATAATTATGATCAAATGTTAAGAAGTGTATCTGGTTATGAAAATAACACTGTTATATACGAAATAACATCTCTTAAAAAAAGTTACAAAAAGAAAGATAACACTTTAGGAAATGTAAGTGGTAAAAAAATAACTAAACCATTCACAATGCTATTACTCGGTATAGATAGTGAAAAAGATGACATAAGAAAAAGTAGTTCATTTAATGGAGACACTATAATGATGATTACTTTTGACCCAGAAACACTAAACGCAACAATGTTTAGTATACCAAGAGATACATATGTTACAATGGCATGTGGTGGTAGAATAACAAAAATAAATCATGCATCATGGGGAGGAACTAGTTGCATGGTAAAAACTGTAGAAAAACTAACAGGAATTAATATTGATTACTATGCTAAAATTAATTTTAAAGGTGTAGTTGATCTTGTAAACATACTTGGTGGAATAACAGTAGATGTACCAGTTAAATTCTGTGAACAAAATTCAGACAGAGAATGGGGAGACAAAACAATCTGTTTAGACACAGGTGTGCAAAAATTAGATGGAGAAGAGGCACTTGCACTAGCAAGACACAGAAAAACACTTCCACTTGGAGATTTCCAAAGAGGTCAAAACCAACAACTAGTAGTAGAAGGAATGATAGGAAGTTTAAAAAATGTAAGAAAAGTTGAAGACTTCTATAAAATACTAGATACAATTGGTAAAAACATGGACACAAATATGACAACTGAAGAAATGCTATCATTCTATAACATAGGTAAAAACATGCTTCTAAAAAATGGAGATGTAAACTTAAACATAACAAAAACATTCCTAACTGGATATGACCAGTACATAACAGTTGGAAACTCAAAATCATATACATTCCAGTACTACAAACAAAGTCTTGCTGAAATAGTAAAAGCAATGAAAATAAATTTAGGACTATTAGAAAAAGAAGAAATAAAAACATTCAGCTTTGATTTTAATAATCCATATGAAAAGAAAATAATAGGTAAAACATATTATAGAGATGAACCCAGAGTAAAACTAATGCCTAACTTAAGTTCTTACACTTTAGAAGAAGCAAAATCATGGGCTTCAGCTAATGGCTTTACTCTTACAGTTAAAGAAAGCTTAACAGAAAATGAAGCATATAATGATGGCCAAATAATTAATCAAAACTTAAAAGAAGGAGCCCTTCTAGAAGGAGCAGACAAAAACATAACTATAACAGTAGCTAGAAAAACAAATGTTGATAACTAAAAACTTATCAACATTTTTATATGTACATTTTTATTTAAATCTGTTAAAATATATTTAGGAGTAGAAAGTTATGGAAGAAGAAAAGTTTTTTAATGATAAAGAAAGCAAAGTAAAATATATTGTAATAGGAGTATTGCTATTTTTTGTATTAGCTATAATAGGAATGGTTTACTACAGTCTAACACCTAAAGTAATATTAAGTGAAACAATAAAAAGTTTAGAATACAAAACTAGTAAAATTAGAGATAAATACACATTCAAATTTAATCTATCATTTAATTTATATTCAGATGACAAAAGCATCCAGCCTTTTTTTAACATAATAAACAAATTTGATTACACATTTGTAACCAATAGCAACTTAAAAGATAACTTAGAAGAAAGTGTATATTTAAAATATAACCAAAAGGACATAATGAGTTTAAATAGTTACTACTATAACGATGAAATATATATTAAAATATTTGATAAACTATTACTAATAGACAAAACTGATGAAAATGAAAATAATAAAGGACTTACAGAGTACAAAAATAACATCAAAGATTTACTTCCTTATCTAGACTCAAATAGTGAAGATGCAAAGTGGCTTGATAAAGTAATAGAAACAATTAAAAATACTATAGATAATGATAATCTTAAAAGAAAAATAAATAAAGAAGGATTATCATTAACGATTAATTTAGATAAAAACTTTTATGAAAAGCTAGAAAAAGAATTAGAAAAAATAGGATTTAAAGAATACCTTGAAAAAAACAACTTAAAATATGAAGATATAATAAATGAAGAGAATTTTAAACCAGAAAAAATTATAGTTAAATATAAATTAAATAAACTTAAATATGAACTAAATAAAATTACTATTATAGATGGAGAAAAAAACGTTGATATAACTATAGATGATGAAAATCTATACATAGACATATTTAATAGTGAAAAATGCATAGTTAAACTTGCACTTGAAAAAGAAAAGGGCAAAAACAAATTAATCGTGCAAGATGATGAAAACGGCATTTTACTAAACATAACAATTGAAGAAATAGAAAACAAATACGAAGAGGTTAAAATAGATACAAGTTCTGCTAAAAAACTAAGTGAAATAAATGAAGAAGACATAAACTATTTCATAGAAAAAATAGGAAATGCAGAAGGCATGGAAGAACTTATAAACCAAATAATGCTAATAATGGGAGGTTTTACAAATGAAGAAATTAGTATGTAGTATTTTAATAAGTTTACTACTTTTAATTCCAGTAAAAATGAATGCTGAAATAAAAAGTGAAACATTAATAGAAGCACTTGAAAAAGAAAACATTGAAACAAAAATAAATTACAAAGAAAGTAAAGAACAAGTAACAATATATTTCTTTAGAATTCAAGGAGAAACAAAAAGTAGAAATTTCTTAAATTACTTAAATAGTATATATGATAGATATGGTATGTTTTTCAAAGTAAGAATATATGAAGTAAGTCAAAATGAAGACAATATGAAATTACTAGAAAACACTTTTGACTATCTAGGAGGAGAACATAACGGAGCACCTTTTATACTCATAGGCTCAACTTACTTTGTAACATATAATGACACTGTAAACGATAACATAGTAAAATCATTTACGGAAGCCTATCTAGGTGGAAACAAAGTTGATACAGTTAAAGAAGTATTAACAAAATATTATAGAAATTATACATTAATACTATCTATAGTCTTTGCACTAGTAATAGGTCTTACTATAGTAATAGTAGTAACTATAATAAACAATAAAAAAGAAAACAAACAGAAGCAAAATTAATAATTGCTTCTGTTTATTTAATAATTGCAAAAGTTCTAAATAAAACTAAAGGTTAATATAATTAACTGGTGAAAATAAATGTTTAATATAACTGGACTTAATAATAATGAAGTAACACTATCAAGAAATAAAAATGGCACAAATGAAATAACTGAAGGAAAAAAAAGAACAATATTTAGTTTAATTTTGGAGTCACTTAATGACCCAATAATAAAAATACTATTAATAGCACTAGCAGTAAAAATATTATTTTTTCTAAATGACAGTGACATTTATGAAACAATTGGTATAATTGTAGCCATTATCCTTGCAACAGTTATAAGTAGTATGAGTGAATATGGAAGTGAAAAAGCATTTCAAAAACTAAGCAGTACTACGTCAAACTTACTAGTAAAAGTAATAAGAAATAAAAAACTAATAGAAGTACCTTTAAATGACATAGTTGTAGGAGATTACATTTATTTAGAAAGCGGAGATAAAGTCCCAGCAGATGGAATAATATACAAAGAAAGTGTATACATAGATGAAAGTATGTTAACAGGAGAAACAAAAGAACAATATAAAGATATAAATAAAAAGGTTTATCGTGGTAGTATAGTATTACATGGAAGAGGTATAATGCTTGTAAAAAGCGTTGGAAACAATACATACTATGGTAAAATAGCTAAAGACATTCAAGAAAAAACGCCTGATAGTCCATTAAAAAACAGATTAAGAGTACTAGCAGGACTAATAAGTAAAATAGGATACATATGTGCAGGTTTAGTAATAATATCTTACTTATTTAGTGCTATTGTAATAAAAAACAACTTTAACTTAGATAAAATAATAAGTACAGTTACAAATCTTGATATAATACTCCCACATCTACTCTATAGTTTAACACTTGGTATAACAATAATAGTCGTAGCTGTTCCAGAAGGATTACCAATGATGATTACACTTGTATTATCAAGTAACATGAAAAGACTTGTTAAAGAAAATGTACTAGTAAGAAAATTAGTAGGTATAGAAAGTTCAGGAAGTTTAAATATATTATTTACAGATAAAACCGGTACACTAACTAAGGGAAAACTAGAAATGGTAAACTTTACTACATATAGTGGAACACAATATAAAAAATATAATGACATACCAATAAGTTTAAAAGAAATTATATCCTTAAGTCTAAACTATAACAATGACTCTAGCTACTCATCTAAAGATATCATAGGTGGTAACACTACAGATCGTGCAATACTAAAATTTATTGGCGAAGAATCAAGAGACAAATATAAAATAATAAGAAAAACTGAATTTAATAGTAAACTCAAATATAGTACAGTTACTTTAAACTATAATGGAGAGCTAACATTTTATAAAGGTGCTTATGAACTAATATCGAACAAATGTAAATTCTACTATAAAGATAATGGAGTCAAAGGAATTTTAAAAGATAAAAAATCTCTAATTGATGAAGGAAATAAATACACAAAAAATGGTTACAGAGTTCTTGCCTGTGCATGTGGTAAAGATTTTGATGGTTTAACATTTATTGGTTTTATTCTTATTAAAGATGAAGTAAGACCAGAAATACCAAAAGCAATAGCCGATGTAAAAAAAGCAGGTATACAAACAGTAATGATAACTGGAGATAACAAACTAACTGCAGAAAGCATAGCTAGAGAAATTAAACTTGTAGAAACAGAAGAAGATTTAATAATAACAAGTGAAGAATTAAGTAAAATGAATGACATAGAAGTTAAAAATATATTGCCTAAATTAAGAGTAGTTGCAAGAAGTTTGCCAGAAGACAAAAAAAGACTAGTATTACTAAGTCAAGAACTAGGTTTAGTAACAGGTATGACTGGGGACGGAGTAAATGATGCTCCAGCACTAAAACGTGCAGATGTAGGTTTTGCCATGGGAAGTGGAACAGAAGTTGCAAAAGAAGTAAGTGACATAATAATATTAGATGATAACTTTCTAGGTATAGTAAAAACAATTCTTTTTGGAAGAACTCTTTTCAAAAGTATTAGAAAATTTATAATATTTCAGTTAACCGTTAACATAACAGCAGTAAGTTTATCAGTAATAGGTCCGCTTTTTGGAATCATAGCACCAGTAACAGTAGTGCAAATGCTTTGGATAAATATGGTTATGGATACACTAGCAGGAGTAGCATATGCATGTGAACCTCCTCTTGAAAGTTATATGGAAGAAAATCCTAAAAAACGTGATGAAAAAATAATGAATTCATACATGATAAATGAAATACTTGTAACAGGACTTTATATGAGCTCACTTTGCATGATATTTTTAAAAAGTGACTTCTTGCACAGCCTTTACAGGGTGGGAGAAAATGACAAATATGTTATGACAGCATTCTTTGGACTATTCATATTTATGACAATATTTAATGCTTTTAATGCAAGAAGTCATAGACTAAACATATTTGCTAACTTAAGAAAAAATAAAGTATTTCTAGCTATAATAAGCTTTGTTCTTATAGTTCAGCTACTAATGATCTACTTTGGAGGTAGTATATTTAGAACAACAGGTTTATCATTTATAGAACTTAACCTAACCATACTTTTAGCGCTTACTGTTATCCCTTTTGACTTTTTAAGAAAAACAATACTAAAAAAACTTGGTAAAAACATAGGAGTATAAAAAACTAAAGGAACTATAAAAAGTCCTTTAATTTTTTTATTTCTCCTTCTCCAAAAGATAAAATATTTTTAGCTAAATCAAGAATATCTTTACCAACTTCCTTTTTATAACTCTTAATTTTAGCTTCTATACTAATATTTCCCATATTAAAGCCTCTAATTAAAATGCTAGCTATTTTAGAGTCACTATTATCTTTCTTAACTTCCATTTTCATAGCTAAAGTACTAGTTAAATTCTTAAGAGCACTAGAGTGTTCACTCTTAACCTTATTCTTTCTCATAAGATTTTTACATTCCTTATAAAAACCTTCGTATTCCTTAAGTTCACTTTCTAAAACTTTCTTAATCTTATTATCCTTATCTTTAATTAATTTTAAAAGTTCTTTACAACTAGTAACTCCCATTTTTGTATTGTCTAAAATTAAAATTAATAGTTCTTTATTCTCATTCATAACCTTCACCATTAACATTATGCACATTTTTAAAAACTTTATACAAAAAAATTGGACAATTAAATTAAAAAGATATATAATTAAAGAGTGATTAATTATGACAAAAACAGCTAAAATATTTTACTGGGTAGCATCTATATTATACGTATTAGCTACTATATATGAAATATACATTTATATGAGTATGGAATCAAATTATGTAGGAATAATCTATCTATTCTTAAGCTTCTTTGTTATGTTTTTAATGCTAACTGTTTCTTATAACTATGACCGCGCTTCAGTAAGACACAGAATAAGTAAAAATATAATAGCTATTTCAGTTGGGCTATTTTCAAGCTATATAATATCACTTATATTACCTCATGTAATGGGTTATGAAGATGCTTCAAGAATGTTTATAAACAACACATCACTTTGTTCGATAATAGTTAAACCAGTAATATATCTAGGTCTAGGTATAATTACATTTCTAGAATACAGGAGATTTAAAACAGGGATATACAAAAAATAGCAGAAAATCTCTGCTTTTTTAATTATCTTTTCTATATTAAAATGTCCTGTAAAAAAGGACCAAAAAGCTAAAAAATAACTTATACTATACATGGAGGCGTTGAGAGTGAAAATTTATGTGACTTCAGATACTCATTTTAACCACGAAAATATAATTAAATACTGCAAAAGACCATATGAAAATGCCAATAAAATGAATGAAAGTTTAATTAAAAATTGGAATAAAGTAGTTAAAAAAGAAGACACTATATTCCATTTAGGAGATTTTGGCTTCGATACTAAAGAAGAACTCAAAAAGTATTTTTAATAGATTGAATGGCAAAAAATACTTAATAATGGGTAATCACGATTTTAGAGTAGGTAAAAAATATTACGAAGAACTTGGCTTTATTAAAGTTTATAAAAAATCATTTGAAATAGATAAATATATTTTGTCACACAAACCAATAACAACTGATAAATTTAATATATATGGACATATTCATGATAAACCGGAAAGTAAAGAATATTTAGATGGTAACCACGTATGTGTATGTGTTGATAAAACAAATTTTACACCAATCCTTTTAATAGATGCAAAAATTGATATAAAATAACTATAGAAAAATGAAATTCACTAAAAATACTTGAACTTTATAAATATTTATTATAAAATTATGTTAGTGGAGGTAAAAACATGAAGAAATTTATAGAAAAAAACAAAGTATTAATTTTAGTAGTTTCTCTAATAGCTTTATTCGTTGCATTATCAGTATTAATAAAGGATAAAAATGATATGGAAGAAGCAGACAAATTAGTAACTGAATGGTATACAACTACAAAAGAAGGTGGAACAGTAGTTACTGTTTTAGCGCAAACAACTTGTTCGCATTGTATTAATTTTAAACCTGTAATGGAAAAAGCACAAAAAGAATATGGCTTTAAATTATACTGGTTTGAATTAGACAAATTAAGCGTAAAATCAAGAAACACACTAGAATATACTTATGATTTATATGATAGTTTTGGTACACCATACATATTCATAACAAAAAATGGTGAATTTATTAATGACTACAAACAAGGTGAAATGCCTGAAGCTGATTTAATAACATTCTTAAAAGATAATGGTGTAATTGAAAATACTAAAAAGGATTAATGCATGCGCATTAGCCTTTTTTATAGGAGTAACAAATGAAAAAAATAATGTTAAGTTTTATAGGAGTGCTACTAATTATAATAACCGTAAAATACTTTGTAAGCGATTACAACATAACATATAAAGTTAATGACTATGATGTAAGAGAAATAAGTGATAATAATGTTATGTATTATGAAGTTACATATGAGGGAGTAGTATATAGTTATTTAATAAATAAAAGTAGGAAACTATTCAAAAAAAATATAAAAAAAATTAATATTGAAGAAGATAATGGAAAAACATGCCTAACTCCAAATGACTTATATACAGTTTGCTCGAGTGGAGATTATTTAGTAAATAAAGACAATTTTAAATACATAAAAGAAACAAAAGACTTTACTTATAATAATGGTCTAAATAATAATGAATATATGTTAATTTGGAAATATGATGGCTTTTATTACATGAATGGAAGTGAATACAAAAGTATAAACATTTTAAAAAAAGATAGATATTCAAATGACTTAATGATTAAAGCAAATAATTACATAGTATTTCCAAAATATGATGATGAATATACATTTAATTCATTAATAATTCTTAATATTCAAAATGGTAATTATGAAGAGGTTAATACTAAATATAGTATTAGTTATGACTCATACTACCCAGGAACAAATAAAAATAAATTATACTTATTTGATAATAAAAATGAAGTACTTTATGAAATTGATTTAAAAAATAGTAAAGTAAAAAAAGCAGTTACAGGTAATGAAAGTTACTTTAAATACGTAAGTGGTAAAAAAGTAAGAACAACTATAAATGATTATATAGATAATAAAGTGACTTATAATAATGAGGAAAAGAACATAATTAATGTTGAAGATAACATATTAACTTATAAGTATAACGATAAAGTAAAATATAAATTCATAAATGAAAGCAAGGAAAACATAAGAGTATTAAGTGTAATAAATAACAAAATTTACTTTATGTACAAAGATAATGTTTATTCATTTTATAAAGGCAAAATTAACTTTATAAGTCACTATTATGAGTTCAACTTTAATAGCTTAAAAAATGTTTTCATATATAGTGAATAACCATATATAAACTTTTACATATATTATAATGGGTGTATGTTATGGAAGAATTTAGAAAGGTTATGGATACCGAATATTATACTTATTATACTGTAAATAAGGGAGACACTTTATATTCAATAAGTAAAAAATTTAATGTTAATCCAAAATTAGTAAGTGAATTAAATGGATTAAAAGTAGAAGAATACATTTATCCAAATCAAACATTAATAATTCCTAAAAAAGGAATCCAATACTATATTACTAAAGAAGATGACACATTAAAAATGGTTTCAAACATATTCGGAGCAAAAGAAAGTGAAATAGCAGCGCAAAATAAAACTATATATTTATTACCAGGACAAATGATTTTCTATAGGGAGTAATCTTGCTTTTTACTCCTTTTTTGTTTATAATATAAATAGAATAGGAGGGGATAAAAGTGATTATAAAAAAACCATATGCATTTCTAATAAAACACTTTAGAAGTATACATTTAATTTTATCTGCTTTAGTATTATACTTACTAATTAAAACACACAACATATTTAAATTTTTTAATGACTATGCTAATCAAGGATTTTATAACTACACTGAAAACTTAATCTCTTCACACATAAACTTTTATATGTTTATCTGTTCATTACTAATAATCTTAGCTGCTCTTTTTATCTATTTATTAATGAAATGGAAAAAGAAAAGTCGTACATTTTATATAACTTTTATAGTTTTCTACTTTTTATTATTCATTAGTTACTTAATTTACTTTAATGCTTTCAATAACTTAGTAAATACTACTTTAAACGTTAGAACTATTCGGGCATACAGAGACATAATTTTGCTACTTTATGTACCACAATATATATTTTTAGTAATAAGTGTAATAAGAGCAATAGGCTTTGATATAAAGAAATTTGATTTTAAAAAAGACTTAGAAGAACTAGACATAGCTGAAGAAGACCAAGAAGAAATTGAAGTAACTTTGGGTGACAATAGTTATAAAGTAAAAAGATGGTTAAGAAAAACAATAAGGGAACTAAAATACTATATAGTAGAAAACAAATTTTTCTTTGCTGTAATATGTTCAGTTATAGTTCTTGTAATAGGGTTCCTAATATATCTAAACATAACTGTATATAGTAAAACATACCATGAAACTGATAAATTTAACATAAATGGTTTAACATTTAATGTGCTATCTTCATACATAACTGATGTTGATTATAATGGTAACCAATTTGAAAACAAAAGATACATAATTGTAAAGACAGAAATAGAAAACACTAATACAGTAAGATCATACCTAGAAACTGATAAATTATTTTTAGTTGTAGATGGAGTAAGATATTATCCTAACTACTCGTTAAATGAAAGTTTTGTAGATTTAGGAGAAGGTTTCACAGAAAATAAAATTCTATATGCAGGAGAGAAAAATGAATACTTATTTATATTTGCTGTAGCAAATGATTTGGTCTTTAACAAAGCAACTTTAAGGTTAAATGAAGGAGTAGACACAATAAAAGGTGAAATCAAATCAAGATACAAAGAAGTTTTATTAGATATTAAAGAATTATTTTACACTGACTTATCTAATAAATATAAAACCAAAGAAGGGGTAAGTTTAAAAAATTCAACATTAAATAATAGTGAAATTATTATTAACAATTCATATATTAATGACACATTTACTGAAAACTTTAGTTATGTAGTTAATGGAAAAAAATACACAGGTACAAAAACTATAAAACCAGACGTAATTGGTAAAGGTTCAAGAACGATTATGAAAATTAATATGGAATACGTTTTAGATGAAGATTTATACATAAATAAATTTATAAAAACAAATAGTGATTTCATAAAATACTTTGGCAAAATAACTTATAATTATGATGGAGTTGTAAAGACTTACAAGCCTGTAATTAAAGATTTTGGTAATGTAAAATTTAAAGATGTTTTCATAGAAGTGCCTTCTGAAGTAAAAAATTCTACTAGTATAAAACTAGAAATTTGCATAAGAAATGAAAAATATTTAATAAATTTGTAATTTTCTCTTTTAAAGTAACATATTATTTGGTATAATATTGTTACTTCAGATGGATCCGTAGCCAAGAGGCTAAGGCATCGGACTGCAACTCCGCGATCGCCGGTTCGACTCCGGCCGGATCCTCCAAGTAAGAATATAAGCCCTTATTTTAAGGGTTTTTTATTTGTAATTTTGATTTTAGGTACAAATTTTAACATTCTGTAACAACTTTAAACTTTATAGTGGTTTTAATATTAATTAATTTATGATAGAATATATTTTACATTAAATTAAAATTTTAATAATTTGCTGGAGGATTTATGTTAGTAGAAAAATATAACAATTTAAATAAAGAAAATTCTAATGGTGCATTAGACAAATACTTTAAAACAAAGACTTTAAAAAGGCTAAAAGGAAAAGGCTTATTTTGTGGGATGGACTATATTGGAATAAACAGCATAAAACCTAATGAATATTATTCAAGATACGATCATTCTAAAAATGTTGCTTATACTGCCTGGAAATTATCGGAAGATTTAAAGGTCACCTTAACCGGAGCATTTCATGATGTTGGCTCTTTATCCTTTGCACATGTTAACTCTTTTAAAAAAGGAGACTCTTTAACTCAAGAAAGTGATGAATTAGACATAAAATCTATCATTCAAAAAGATGAAGAATTATTAACATACCTACATGAAGATGGTATTAATATAGACGAAGTAGTTAATCCAAGTAAATATCCTTTAATTGATAAAAAAATTCCATCACTTTGTTTAGACAGAGTAGATGGTATACTAACTACTTGTCTCTTTTGGGCAAAGACTCATTCGTTTGATGAAATTAAAAATTTATATTACATGCTTACATATTTTGAAAATTTAAATGGCATGTGTTTTGATATTTCAAATGATCGTTTAAGAAATTTCGGTGGTGAAATTGTCTTAAGCGAACATCATAATGCAGAATATGAAGATTTTTTTAAAGCAATCAATACATACAGTAAAATATTACTTTCAAAAGAAGACCGTTACTTAATGGAAGTATTAGGACTTGCTTTAAAATATTATGAAGACATTGGTCTTATAACTGAGAAAGACTTATTTGAACTAAGCGAACAAGAAATTATCACTAAAATACTTAGTAGCAAGTACGGGTCAGTTTTAAAAGATATCTTATCATTAGAAAAAGTATCATATGCGGTTAATAATATTGATGGATTAATAATTGTATCAAAACCTAAAATCAGACAAGCAAACCCGTTATGTATTGGACAAATGGAAGTTTGTGAAATAGATGGTATATCAGGTAAATTTTATAGAGAATTAAATAATTTATACGAAGATATTGAACTAGCTAATAAACCAATAACAGGAAATCTTAGTAAAGAAACAGTGAAAACACTATCTAAATATAAGAAAATATAAAACACTTTAGATGCGTTATTTCAACCATAAATGTATGTATGAAAAAGTGTGAATATTTAATGAAAATGTCAGTAACAAATTTAACTAATATTGATATATAATAAATCAAGTATAACAAAACAACATTAAGGTTATCTTATTTCTTTTGAATAAAAAACAACCCCAAGCTAATTGCTTGGGCTATTATCTTTTATAATTTGATATATTTCATTTATAAATATACTTCTATCATTTATATTCTCATTAACAAGTAAGAACACTTTATTTTTTGTTCTAGTAAGCGCAACGTAGAAAAGTCTTCTTTCTTCAGCAAAAGGTATACCTTCATCAATTAGTTCATTCTTAAATAAAGACTCTAACCAAAATAATGAATGTTCACTTGCGGGAAAACTCTTGTTAAGTCCAATAATAATAACTTGGTCATATGTAAGCCCCTTTGACTTATGCATTGTCATGCCATCTATAAGAATATCTTCATAACCAACAAATTCAATCTTATTTCCTATTTCATCCTTTAAGTCAACTTCATTAAAACATCTGTTAATTACACTATTAGTTCTACCAAGAACAAGTATTCTATCACTTGGATTAATTTCATGGATCTTAAGGATCAACTCTTTTAATTTTAAATATTCGCTATTATCGTTATTTTCTACTCTTTTAAATGTAACAAATCTAATTGGATATTTTTCGTGCTTATCACTTACTAATTCTTTTTTAATTTGATTTTCATTTCTCATAACAAAAGTTCCAGAATAATTAGTAAGTTCTTGACTATTTCTATAAGTCTTACTAATCTTGAGTAACTTAGCTCCTTTAAAATACTTTTCAAAATTATAAGTAAAATCTATTCTAGAACCACTAAACTGATAAATGCTTTGAAAATCATCACCAACAGCCACTATATTAGAATCGTTTCTTACTCTAGTGTTATTAACAATATCATATCTATCTTTAGAAATATCTTGATACTCATCAATAATAATATAATCATACTTTAAATTACTGTCATCATCAATAGCGCTTATATACTTATTCGCATAATAAATTAAATCACTATATTCAAATCCATATTCATTTGAACCAAATAACTTGTTTTGATAATAATGGTAAAAATCATTTATATAATAAAACTGTTTTACCATGACTTTCTTTTCTTCATTGTTTACACCATTTAGATAATCTCTAACAATACTTATGTAATTATTTCTATCTTTGCTTCCCTTAATATCACTAATACATTTATACATAAAGCTTTTAAAAGGATATATTAAACTAAGTGGATTACTATCGTATATACCAAAAAGAATTCTTTCTAAAGTTATTTCTTTAGGAATAACTCCAAACTTCATTAGACCATTTTCTAGAGTTTTCAAAATATCTTCATCACGCATATAATCGATTGCTATAAAATTAGTGTGATTTTTCTTGTGATAATTAACTTTCAATTCTTTTATCTTATTATATTTATTTAACTCTTTCTCTTTATAATTAGATAAGCCAAAATATTCTATATAAATATCTTCTCCACCTATATTAATAGTAAAATCAGGTTTATATATTTTATTTTCATCCATAAGTTCAGTATAAACTTTCTCGTAGGTATAATCAATATCATGTGTGAATAAGTAATTAGCTATTTTAGCTTCTCCAATAGATTTAACTATTTCGCCTTTAATGGTCCTAATATATTCGCCATTAAGTCTCTTTTCAATAAGCGAATCTATCGTCTGTTTAAGGCCTTTTTCACGTGCTTCTGCTAATTTATGATCTTTATATGAATCAAAAAATTCTTCATAAGTGTCAAACTTAAAATAATTGTTAACAAAATATTCGCTAAACACAAAATTTTTATTAAGTTTATTCTTATCAAATATTTCAGTTATCTCTTTAACTTTATCCTTATAAGGGAATATATTTTCTTTAAAATACTCTAAAAAGAATTGATTTTTTAAATTATTATCAACAACATAACACTTTCTATCATAAAATATTTTTCTAATATACATATATCCTAAACTATGAAAAGTAGTCACTTTAGCTGGTATATTAAAGTCTCCTAAAATTCTGCTTTCTAATTCTTCAGTAGCCTTTTTAGTGTAACTCATTACAAGTATCTTAGAAGGATTAATATGTTTTATATCAACTAAATATTTAACTTTAGAAGCCATGGTAGTAGTCTTACCAGTTCCAGCACCTGCGATTATCAAAGAGTATTTTTCATCAGCCAAGATTGCTTTAATTTGTTCTTTATCTAATACAACATTATTATCTATTCCTTTGTACATATTTAAAAAATAATCTTTATATATATTATATTCACTTTCTAGTATAGCATCATTATATTTTACTATGTCAAAATTAGATAAATTCAACTCATCTCTAACTGATTCATATAAATATTTAGAAATATACTCTCTATTATTAAATTTATTAATAAACACTTCTTTCATAACTACACCCTTTATTCTAAATATATTGTATCAAATAAATATAAAAAAGTCACTTTCAATCAATAATGTTCCACTTAAAATGACCGTATATTTTTATTTTAAACTATACTATATAACGTGATATCAAATGATAAACACAAATTTTTGGCAAATGATAATATTGAATTGAGCAACTTTTTTAAAAAGAATAACAAATTACTTGAAAAAACATGTAATTTGTTATAAAATTGTTATAGAAAGTAGGGAGTAAAATGAATGAACCAATCTCTAAAAATTATGTGTTATTAATGAGTATTAGTGTAATTTGTTTGGTTGTACTTGTTTTTGCAGCTAGTTATGCTTATTTCCAAGCAAGAATTGTTAATAATACTAATCCATTTAAAATAACGACTGGTAATGTTAAATTAAGGATTGATAGTAATTCTATAAGTGGAACAGGAATGGCACCTATTTTAGATAGTACTAAAGATAGCAAGGCTAGTATTAAAAATTTTACTGTTAAAAGAACTACTGATTCTAATTTAGCTGTTTGTTATAATCTATATTTAGTTGTTGATTCAATAAGTACAAATATTAAAAATAGTAAATATTTAAGTTATGAGTTTAACAAAGGATCATCTAGTAGTACTTTAGGTAATTTCAGTACTGTTACTTATGGAAGTGATGGAAAAGCCTATATATTATTAAGTTCTGGTAATCAACTTGCTAGTTCTAATACTGCAGGAGATAGTTATACATTAAAAATGTGGCTTAGTTATGATGAAAGTAATGATCAAAGTTCACTTTTAGGTGGAAGTTTTAGTGCACATTTATATGCAACAGGTAATACAGGGACTACTTGTCCTAGCGTTTAATTATTGTTGGGGGGAAATAAAATGAATGAAGATTTAAAGAGATTTTTAATGCTTGAAAGAGAAAGACAAGAGAAAAATGTAGAGTTAATTGCAAGCGAAAATTATGCTTCTAAAGCTATTTTAGATTTGCAAGGTAGTATACTTACTAATAAATATGCCGAAGGGTATCCTAAAAAGAGATATTATGGTGGTTGTGAAATAGTTGATTTGTTTGAAGAAAAAGCAATATCTTTGGCTCGCGAACTTTTTGGTGCAAAATATGTTAACGTTCAGCCTCATAGTGGAAGTTCTGCCAATATGGCAGTTTTAAGAGCACTTCTTAATCCAGGAGATTTCGTGCTTGGAATGAACCTAGATCATGGTGGACATTTGACTCATGGAAGTAAAGTTAACTTTAGCGGAAAAGATTATAATTTTGCTAGTTATGGAGTAAATGAAATAACTGAAGAAATTGATTATGAAGAACTAAAACTTATTGTTAGGTATTTTAAACCAAAATTAATTATTGCTGGTTCAAGTGCTTATAGTAAGAAAATCGATTTTGAAGAGTTTAGGCGAATTGCAGATGAAGTAGGCGCTTATTTGATGGTAGATATGGCTCATATAGCTGGTTTAGTAGCGGCCGGAGTTCACATGAACCCTGTTCCTTTTGCTGATGTTGTTACTTCTACTACTCACAAAACTTTAAGAGGACCTAGAGGTGGAATTATTTTAACTAATAATGAAGAAATTTCTAAAAAAGTAAATAAAACTGTTTTTCCTGGAATTCAGGGTGGACCTTTAATGCATGTTATAGCCGCTAAAGCACAGTGTTTTAGTGAAGCACTAGAGCCTGATTTTAAAGAGTATGCTATTAATGTTCTTAAGAATGCTAAAGCAATGGCAGAGGAATTTAAAAGACTTGGTGTTAAAGTAGTTTCTGGAGGAACCGATAATCATTTAATGCTTATAGATGTTAACAAAAGTTTCGGACTTACTGGTAAAGAAGCAGAAACAATTTTAGATGGAATTAATGTAACTGTTAATAAGAATATGATACCATTTGATAAATTAAAGCCAAATTTAACTAGTGGATTAAGGCTAGGAAGTGCTGCTATGACTACAAGAGGGTTAAATGAAGAGGATTTTAGATTAATTACTCAAAGTATTGTAGAAGTTTTAAGAAATAAAGATAATGAGAAAGTTCTTAACTCAAATAAAAGTAAAATTCTTGAGTTAACAAAGAAACATCCACTTAATTATTAAAAAGCTGTTAAAGCTTTTTTTGTTTAAATTTTTACATTTTTTTAAAAAATCTCAGTTTGGTGTAAAATCAGCTATAAAAAATCTCGGTTTGGTGTAAAAATGTTGAAATTATTAAAAATATGGAGTATATCTATTTTCTAGTAAGAAGGAACAAAGCACCTTAATGTTATAAAAAGCAAAAAAATACCAAGAAATTGATCTCTTGGTATTTTTTAGTTATCTAAATTTGTTAGAATTTCTTCAGATATCTCTTCTACTCTTTCTTTTAAGTCTTCTATTAATTCTTCAAATTCATCTTTGCCTTTTTTAGCACAGTAGTTAATTAATTTGTTTATTTTTTTAATTAACTTTTTACCTCTTCTTTTTGCTTCTTTATAATTATTTGTTATTTCAAGTAAACTTATTTCTTTATCTATTTCATCTAGTTTTTTGTTTATATACTTTTGTATATCTTCACTTGATAAGTTTGCTACTTTGTCTTTTAGATTGTTAAAAGTTTCTTTTATTTTTGCTCTTGTGTCGCTTCCCTTTCTAGGTGCAAATAATACTCCTAGTGTTCCACCTATAACTGCACCTGCTACTGCGCCTGCAACTATTTTTCCAGTTTCTTTTTTCATTTGTTCACTCTCCTTATATTTATTATTATATCATTATTTTATGTAAAATAGTCATATTTATTAAACAAAATATGTAAATATGTGTTAAAATTTAATTAAGTGAGGTTTTTATGAGGAGAAAAGCAATTTTAATTATTCATGGTTTTGCAGGTGGGACATATGATGAGGAGAACTTAGCTAATGTTCTTGAGTTTGTTAAAAACTTTGATGTGTTTTCTTTTACTTTACCAGGTCATGAGTCAAGAAAGGATAAGGCTACAAGGGAAGACTGGATAAATAGTGCAAGAAGTCATATTGAAATGTTAATTAATCATGGATATAAAGATATTTATGTAATAGGACATTCAATGGGAGGAGTTATTGCTTCCATAGTAGCAAGTGAATACAAAGAAGTAAAAAAACTTGTTCTTGCTGCTGCAGCATTTCAGTATTTAAATAGTTATGAAAGCAAACTAAATGTTAGAGAGTTAATGGGTCTAATTAAAACTAATGTTAGTGATTATAGTGCAGAAGAAATTTATTCGAGATTTTTAAAAATGCCACTTAATTCTTTAAAGGAATTTATGAGTATTGTCAAAGAAAACCAAGATGTTGTTAGGAATATTAATATTCCTACATTAATTATTCATGGCTCTAAAGATAAATTAGTGCCCTTTAGTAGTTCTACATATATTTATGATAATATTAAAAGTAAGAATAAATATCTTTACAAGGTAAAAAGAATTAATCATGACGTTTTTAATAATGATAGACAAACTGAAGTTTGTGATTTAATTGTTAAATTTCTTAAAACTAAATTTTATTTTGACACATTTTTTAAAAAAGAAATATAGGCTAAAGCAATTGCTTTAGTTTTATTTTATCATAGAATACTATGAGGTGGATACTTATGCTTTATAAATTTATGTCAATTGACCCGGTTAGACTAGCTTTATATGCTACTATAATGACATGGCTTTTTACTTTACTAGGGTCAGCTGTAGTTATTTTTTTTAAAAAAGTTAATAAGACCGTGATGGATTCTATGTTAGGAGTTGCTTCTGGTGTTATGATAGCTGCTAGTTTTTGGAGTTTATTAGAACCAGGTATTGAAAGAGCTGCTCTTAAGGGTCAAATACCTTGGCTTATAGCTTCTTTAGGGTTTATTAGTGGTACTTTATTAATTATTTTAAGCGATAAAATAGTTAATAAAGTTACAAAAAAATTTGATAATGCAAGGAAAAGTAAATTAAATAGGATATTAATGTTAATAATCAGTATTACTGTTCATAATATTCCAGAGGGATTAGCCGTAGGTCTTGCATTTGGAGGACTTAAAGGTAACCTTACTGAACCTCTTTTAATGGGTGCATTCTTGTTTGCGCTTGGTATTGGTATTCAAAATTTCCCTGAAGGTGCTGCTGTTAGTTTACCTTTAAGAAGAGAAGGATATTCAAGGAAAAAAGCATTTTTTATAGGCCAGCTTAGTGGATTCGTAGAACCGATTGCTGGCGTAATAGGCGCATTACTTGTTATAAAAATTGAAAGTATATTACCGTTTTTCCTATGCTTTGCCGCAGGTGCTATGATATTTGTTGTCATAAGAGAATTAATACCAGAGAGTCAAAATAATAGTAATAAAAATTTAATAACTTTTTTTACTATAATTGGTTTCGTTATTATGATGATACTTGATGTTAGTTTAGGATAGAGAAATGTTTCTCTATTTTTTTGACAATTATAACTTCCTTTAGTATAATTATTAACAAAGGAAGTTGAAGTTTATGACTATTTTGTCTTATATTTTATTATTTATTTCTAGTTTACTTGTCAGTGCTTGTTACTATATTAAAGCAGTTTTGATTGAAGTAAATCTTTATGAACTAGTTTATTATTTTACTAATGATAAATCGGGTCCAGGCAATGGTACTGTTATCTTCGCTGCTATTCTTAATTGCTTATGGCTATTTTTGTTAATTGTTATTTTTATTGTTTTAACTCTTTTAATTGTTAAAAAGTATAGACCTATGATATTTGATAAATTCTTGTTTGTTTTTGCTATCGTTATGTTTATTATTAGTTTGTTTTTAATAGTTAGAGTATCAAGAACTGATAGTTATATCTATAATAAAGCTAAAAAAACAGATGTATATGATAAATACTATGTTGATACAAATAAGGTTAAAGTAAGTTTTCCTAAGAAAAAAAGAAATTTAGTATTATTATATCTTGAAAGTATGGAAAGTTCGCTTTTTTCTAAAGAAAATGGCGGTGTTTTTGATAAGTCTAGAATTCCAGAACTTGAAAATATTGCACTAGAAAATATTAATTTTTCTAATACTGATAAACTGGGTGGTGCTTCAAATACAACATTATCTAGTTTTACTATGGCATCCTTAGTTGCTTCTTCAAGCGCTACTCCTATAGATATTAATTTACTTAGGGGTTATAGTGAAAAGAGGAAGATTTTACCAAATGTTAAAACACTTGGAGATGTTCTTTATGATAATAATTATAATCTTAAAATAATTCAAGGAACAGAAATTGAGTTTGCTGGAACTGATTTATATTATAAATATCATGGTAATTATGATATAGTTGATTATAATAAGATGGCAGAGAAAGGTTATATTGAAAAGGGTTATCTTAAGTGGTGGGGAGTAGAGGATAAGAAACTTTATGATGTTGCTAAAAAAGAAATATTAGAACTTTCGAGTAGTGATAAACCTTTTGCAGTTACAATGTTTACAATGGACACGCATTTTCCTAACGGATATTTAGATGAAACATGCGATATAAAATACGATGATCAACTTTCTAATGTCTATTCTTGCGCTTCTAAAATGGCAAATGAATTTATAAAGTGGTTAAAGGCACAAGACTTCTACCAAGATACTACTATAGTTATATTAGGAGATCATTTAACAATGCAAAATTCTTATTATAAAGATTATAAGAGTTATGATAGAACTATTTATAATGCTTTTATTAATTCCAAACTAAATACAAATAATAATAAAAATCGTGAGTTTAATAACTTTGATTTTTATCCTACTATTTTAGCTAGTATTGGCGCAAAGATTGAAAATGATAAACTTGGTTTTGGAACTAATCTATTTAGTGATAAAGCCACTTTGTCTGAACAACTTGGAAAAGATGTTTTTGAAAGAGAATTATTAAAAAATTCTAAATATTATGAAAAGTCTATTTTAAAATAGATTTTTTTGATATAATGGTTTATAGAAATGAGTGGTATTATGAAAAAATTAAAACCTATTGGTGTTTATAGAAAATGTGACTGGGTTACTATGACAGGGACTGCTTCTGCTATAACTGGGATAATTCTTACTGTTAACGGTAAGACAATGTATGCAGTATTTTGTTTAATATTTTCGGCTATATGTGATGCATTTGATGGTGTTGTTGCCAGAAAATTTAAAAGTTTAAAAGACTATGAGGTTTACGGCATTGAACTGGATTCTCTCAATGATGCAATTGCGTTTGGAATCTTGCCAATGATGATAACTCTAAATATTTGCCCTAATAGTATTTGGCTTTATGTTATCTGTGTTTTCTTTTCTATTGCTGGGATAATTAGACTTGCCTATTTTAATATGCTAACTACTACTAAAAAAGGTAGTAGCAAAGAGTTTATTGGACTACCTATAACTGCAAGTGCAATTATCGTGCCTTTAGTTTATTTTATAACATTTTTAGTAGGTAAAGAATATCGAGAAATTGTTTTTCCTATTACACTTTTAATCACAGGAATTTTATTTATTAGTCCCTTTAAATTAAAAAAACCTTCTAGTAGAGAAAAAGCAGCTCTTGCTATACTTGGAATAATATCTGTAATTGTAGTTTTACTAAAAATGTTTTAAATAAAAAAGACTTATTCTTTTCGAATAGGTCTTTCATTTTTATTTCAAGTGCATCAGCAATTCTACCTATCCTGGATATTGTAATATGTTTATTCCTGTTTTGTTTCAATATTACAAATAATTGCCTTGATAAGTCTGCCATATCAAGATACATCTTCTCCTAATACCATTAAATAAATTTGCAACATCATTTTAGTATTTTGTGATTATTATATTTTCAAAAACTTTTTGTAAAATTCTAATCGCTACGATATTTTAGTTTAATTTTTTTAACTATTATTTGCTAATATCCATTTTAAATATTTACAGGCTATAATAAAACGAAAAAGATATTTTACATTTTGGCTGACTTATTATAATAAGATTAAAAGAAAATCAGTATATTTAGAATTAATAAAAAATGATTTATAGTGCATACTATTACAAAGTAAAGTGGCTTGTAATAGTATTTTTGCGTTTAATTATTATGAATATAAAAGTATAAAGAGAACTTTAATGTATAGCATTTTGGTATTTTACATGCTATAATTATATATGTGATATGGAGGAGCAATGACAAAGACTTTTAAAAATATAATGTATAATGTTAAAAAGTATAAATTTTTATTATCTCAATTAGTTATTAGAGATTTTAAAGTTAAATATAAAAGAAGTGTACTTGGAGTACTATGGAGTGTGCTTTATCCATTACTAATGATGATGGTAATGGCTATTGTATTTTCAAATATGTTTAAATTTAGTATGGAAGGTGTTAATTATTTAGTTTATTTGATGAGCGGGCTTGTTGTGTTTAATTATTTTAGTGATGCTACTAATAATGCAATGGCTGCGATTATAGGTAATTCATCATTAATTAATAAGGTGTACATTCCAAAATATATTTTCCCTATAGCTAAATGTTTGTTTGCGGGAATTAATTTCTTGTTTACTTTAATTCCGTTATTTTTAATAACATGGTTTTCAGGAAGTGTTGCTGATGGGACTAAATGCTACATTAATATTTATTATTTATTATTACCATTTATATACTTATGTGCATTTATGTTTACTGTAGGTGTTGGTTATATACTTGCAACAGTTTCGGTATTTTTAAGAGATATGATTTATATGTGGGGTATAATGCTTACTATACTCAACTATTTTACACCATTGTTTTATAGTTTAACTATATTACCTGAAAAACTTCAAACAATCTTTAAATTAAATCCGCTTTATCTATATATTAATGCTTCAAGGGAAATATTATTATATTCAACACCACCATCTTTAGTATATTTATTAGCATGTCTTGCAAGCGGAGCATTAATGTTGTTTATAGGATTACATATTTTTAGAAAAAGACAAGATAAATTTGTTTATTATATGTAGGGGTGAAGAATATGATATATTTAAATAATGTTGGAATGAGGTTTAACCTCGGAGTCGAAAAAGATAATTCATTTAAAATGGTTTTTATAAGTTTATTTGATAAATCGAAAAGAAAAAAGAAAAGTGATTTTTGGGCATTAAGACATGTAAGTTTTCATGTAGATAGAGGAGATGTTGTAGGTTTAATTGGTTCTAATGGAGCTGGTAAAAGTACCTTGCTTAAAGTTGTAAGTGGCGTTATGAAACCTACTGAAGGAACTGTAACTGTTAACGGAGCAATATCACCTATGATTGAATTAGGTGCTGGATTTGATGGAGAATTAACAGCCAGAGAAAATATTTATCTAAACGGAGCAATTTTAGGATATAGTAAGGAATTTATAGATTCTAAATTTAATGAAATAGTAGATTTTTCAGAACTGAAAGATTTTTTAGATGTACCTGTTAAGAATTTTTCTTCTGGTATGGTTGCTAAACTTGCATTTTCTATATCTACTGTTGTGGACCCAGAAATTTTAATTGTTGATGAAATTTTATCAGTTGGAGATATTAAGTTTCAAGAAAAAAGTAAAAATAAAATGATGTCAATGATTAAAGGCGGAACAACCGTTTTATACGTTTCACATTCACTTGAATCTATAGAAGAATTATGTAATAAGGTTGTATGGCTTGACCATGGAGAGATTGTTATGATAGGCGATACTAAAAATGTATGTAAGGCATATTATGAAAAACAAAATATAACCAAAAAAGGAAGGGAGTGAAATTATGGTTATAACTAGAACACCTTTTAGAGTTAGTTTATGTGGTGGAGGAAGTGATATTAAGTCATTTTATGAGAAACATGGAGGATGTGTACTTAGCACTACTATTAATAAATATATGTATATAACATCACATCCATCATTTGATAAAGATACAACAGTACTTAAATACTCTAAAACTGAAACTGTCCATGATATTAATGATATTGAACATAATATTTTTAGAGAATGTTTAAAACAAGAGAATTTACAAGGACTAGAAATTACTTCTATTGCAGATGTACCATCAGGTACTGGGCTTGGTTCTTCAAGTTCATTCACAGTCGGATTAATTAAAAACTTGAAATGCTACAAAAGAGAATATATTTCAAAAGCGGATGTGGCTGCATCAGCATGTAATATGGAAAATAATATAGTACATACCACAAATGGTAAACAAGATCAGTATGCTGCTGCTTTTGGTGGGCTTAATTTTTACAAATTTAACAAGGATGGATCAGTAGATGTTGAGCCAGTCTTAATGGACCAGGAAGCATTTAAACAACTTGAAAAGAATTTAATTATGCTTTATGTTGGTGGTGAACATAAAGCATCAGAAATACTAGAAGAACAATCAAAAAACATTGTTAGTGCTCAAGATAAAGAAGAGGGTCAAAAGAAAATAATGGAAATGACTTATGATTTGAAATATGAACTTGAACACAACAATATAGATGCTGTAGGAAAAATACTTGATGAAAACTGGAAAATTAAAAGAACTTTAGCATCTGGAATTAGTAACCCACAGTTTGACAAGTGGTATGAAATGGGTATAAAAGCTGGTGCTACTGGTGGTAAACTTTTAGGTGCTGGTGGAAGTGGTTTCTTCTTATTCTATGTACCAGAAGAAAAACAAGAAAACTTTAGAAAAGAAATGAAAGAATTACCTGAAATGGAATTTAAATTTGATCATCAAGGTACTACAGTAATATTTGTAAATTAGGAGGAGTAATAGTGAAAGCATTAGTAACAGGAGGTGCCGGATTTATCGGTACTCATTTAGTAAGAAATTTATTAGAAAGAGGTTTAGAAGTAGTTGTAGTTGATAATTTTACACTAGGACATAAAGAAAATGTTGATTGTTTTAGTGAAAACGCTAATTATAAATTCTATAACATTAATATTGAAGATACTGAAAATTTTTGTGATACACTAAAAGATGAAAAGTTTGATATAGTTTATCATTTAGCAGCAAATTCGGATATTCAAAAGGGAGGAAGAATGCCTAGTGTTGACTTTAATGATACTTTTATGACTACTTATAGTGTTCTTGAATTAATGAGGAGAAACAATATTAAAAACTTGTTCTTTTCATCAACATCTGCTATCTATGGTGATAAACAAATGTTATTAACAGAAAATTTAGGTGACTTAAAACCTATATCATATTATGGGGGAGCAAAGTATGCAAGTGAAGGATTTATTTCATCATATACATTTATGAATGATTTAAATACAGTTATATTTAGATTTCCAAACGTAATTGGACCTAATTTAACTCATGGTGTTATTTATGATTTCGTAAAAAAACTTAGAAATAATCCAAATGAACTTGAAATATTAGGAGATGGAACTCAAACTAAACCTTACTTATATGTAACTGATTTAGTGGAAGCAATAACTATGTTTACATTAGATATGGATATTAAGAAGGGTGTAGAAGTTTATAATGCAGGTGTTGAAACTGCAACCAGTGTTACAACAATTGCTAATATAGTTTGTGAAGAACTTGGTTATAGTAATGTTAAGTATAATTATACTGGTGGTAATATTGGTTGGAAAGGTGATGTTCCTAAATTTCAGTATGATTTAAGTAAAATACATGATAAAGGTTGGAGTGCAAAACATACTTCTGATGAGTCTGTTAGAGATACTGCTAGATATATAAAAGAGCATAATTAGACATTTTTTATAGAAAATTGCTTATAAAGGCAATTTTTTCTATTGATTTAGTTTACTTATCTGTAAATATTTGTTAAAATTATTATGTAGAAAAGTGAGGTGTAGTTATTGAAGGCAGTTATAATGGCTGGAGGTAAGGGAACTAGAATTTCTTCTATAACTAATGATGAGATACCTAAACCTATGTTAACGGTAGGTAATAAACCAATACTTGAACATCAAATTGATTGTTTGAAGAAAAGTGGTGTAAATGAAGTAATCATCGTTACAGGACATTTAGGTAATAAAATTAAAGAATATTTCGAAAATGGAGATAATATTGGAATTAACATTTCATATTATGAAGAAAATCCGGATAAACCTTTAGGAACGGCTGGTTCTTTATACTATCTAAAAGATAAAATTAATGAGGACTTTATACTAATTTTTGGAGATGTTTTTTTAAGTGTAGATTTTAATCGCATGATTAAGTATCATAAAGAAAAAAAATCTGATGCTACTTTACTTACACATCCTAATTCGCATCCTTTTGACAGTGATTTAGTAGTAGTAAATGAAATGGGTAAAGTATTATCTTTTGATTCCAAAGATAATACTAGAGATTATGATTATAATAATTTAGTTAACTCAGGAATATATTGTTTTTCAACTAAAATATTTGATTATGTAAATGAGCCAAAGAAATATGGATTAGAGAAAGATGTAATAGCAAATATGATTTTAAGTGGAGATAATGTATATTCATATCATTCAACCGAATATGTAAAAGATATGGGTACACCTGAAAGATTTAATGCTGTTAATGAAGATTATTCAAATGGTTTATGCGAGCATAGAAATTTATCTCACAAGCAGAAAGCAATTTTTTTGGATAGAGATGGAACTATAAATGAGTATGTACCATTCTTATCTCAAAAAGAAAACTTTAAACTTATTCCTGGAGTAAGTGAAGCAATAAGAAAAATTAATAGTAGTGAATATTTATGTATTGTTGTTACTAATCAGCCTATTATTGCTAGAGGTGAATGTACACTTGATAGTTTGAGTGAAATACATAAACATATGGAAACACTTTTAGGTAATGAAGGAGCATATATAGATGGTTTATATTATTGTCCACATCATCCGGATAAAGGTTTTGAAGGAGAAGTTCCTGAACTTAAAATAAAGTGCGATTGTAGAAAACCTAATACAGGTATGATAAAAAAAGCATCTATTGATTATAATATAGATTTAAATGAATCTATAATGATAGGAGATTCAACTTTAGATATTAAAATGGCTGAGAATGCTGGTATTAAAAGTGTTCTAGTAAATACAGGCCAAAAGGGATTAGATGGCAAGTATGAAATAAATCCTGATATAATAGCAGAAGATTTACTAGATGCTATAAATAAAATATTAATTAAAGAAAGAGGTAAAAGTTTATGATAGATTTTAAAAATGCTATTAATGAATATTATGAGAGAGAAATTAAGGTTATAAAAAATTTGAATTTAGATGAAATTAATGAAGCTATGAACGCTTTATTAAAAACATATGAAAATGGCGGAACCATCTACGTATGTGGTAATGGTGGAAGTGCTTCTACTGCAAGTCATATGCAAAATGATTTTAATAAAGGAATAAGTGAATATACTGATAAGAAATTTAACTTCTATTGCTTAAATGACAATGTTTCAACAATGATGGCAGTTGCAAATGATATTGGTTATGAAGAGGTATTTAGATTCCCTTTATTAAATAAAATCACTAGTAATGATTTATTTATTGGCATAAGTGGAAGTGGTAATTCCAAAAATGTAGTAAACGCAGCCGTATATGCTAAAGAATGTGGAGCTAAAGTTGTAGGAATTACTGGTTATAAAGGTGGCAAATTAAAAGAATTAGCAGATTATAAGATGCATGTAGACGAATGTGATATGCAAATAGATGAAGACATACATATGACTTTTGATCATATGATGATGAAAATATTCTACAATTATTTAACTAAAAATGAAATAACTGGTAAAAATATTAACGATAAACATTAATTGCTATGAAAAAAAATAACTATCAATTAATTGATTTAGCAAAATTATTTTTTGCTATATGCGTTATTGGTATACATACCCAATTTTTATCTGAATATAAAATTGGGTATTATATTAATACAAATATATATAGACTTGCTGTTCCCTTTTTCTTTATTTGTAATGGATACTTTCTTGCGAAAAACAATGATACCAGTCAAGGAAATAATAGAAATAGACTTATTAAAATAATTAAAAAGTATATATTTTGGTGTTTGCTTTATACTCTTATATATAATATATTTGTGGTTTGGGATTTTAATTATTCTAATTTAATTCAAGATATAATTCACGTATTCACTTTAACTTCCACAAATATAATGTGGTATTTAGGTGTGCTTCTTGTTTTTACATTGTTAATTTGTTATATAAAGGATGATAGAAAATTGAAAATTATTTTTTACATAAGTATCATAGGATATTTAGTTGGTTTATCATTTACAACATATAAATATGTTTTTGTTGGAACAAACTATGAAATATTTATTAATTTTCTCGATAAGTTGTTTACTTCAAATAGATATTTTCTTTTTACAATTATGTACCCATTTATTGGATACTTTATGTATAAGTGTAATTTTTTTAATAAACTAACCAATTTTAAACTTTTGCTTATTTTAATAACTAGTCAAGTATTATTATTAATTGAAACCGGTTTGTTTTATAATTATAGTTTACTTTATAATGAGTATGATTACTTTATTTTTACAC
This sequence comes from uncultured Mycoplasmatota bacterium, assembly GCA_900553835.1. Classification (GTDB taxonomy): domain Bacteria; phylum Bacillota_I; class Bacilli_A; order RF39; family UBA660; genus CAG-628. Next base: position 17,398 of record USFF01000004.1, on the reverse strand, counting down.
CTATTGTGGTTGTTTTCCTTTTTTCATTATTATCCAGATTAAATGTTAAATTGAAAATTAACTCACTTAGATTTAGAAATTTATCGAAGTATTTATTCTTTTATCACTATATATTTATATATTTATTTCATTTTCTTGATAGAATTTCTTATAGTCAAATATATGGTACTAATAGCATAATAAGTTGGATTAGAGAAAAAAGTTTTAGAATGTTTGTTTATGTACTTTTATCAACATTAGTATTATCTTTATTTCTTAGTAAAAGAAAAAAAGTAGTTAAGAGGAGTGGTTTTAATGGATAAGTTAAAGAGATTTATTGATATATTTGTACCTACTGAAACATGTAATTTAAGGTGTGGTTATTGTTATATTACTCAAAATAGAAAATTTAATGGTAAATTATTTGAATTTGATCATAGTATAGATGATTTAAAAAAAGCTTTTTCTAAAGAGAGACTTGGAGGGGTATGTTTAATTAATTTTTGTGCCGGAGGTGAAACACTTTTATCTCCTGTTATGACTGATATTATACGTGCTTTACTAGAGTGTGGACATTATTTAATGATAGTTACAAATGGTACAATTAGTAAGAGATTTGAAGAAATGTCTAATTTTTCAAGTGACTTAAAAGATAGATTATTTATTAAGTTTTCTTTTCATTATTTAGAACTTAAAAAAATGAATTTATTAGATGCTTTTGTTAAGAATGTAGAATTAATGAAAGATAGTGGTATTTCTTTTACTGTTGAATTAGCTGCTTCTGATGATTATATACCTTATCAAGAAGAAATTATAGAACTTTGTGAAAATAAATTTGGTGCAAAGCCCCATATTACGATATTAAGAGATGATAGAAAAGCTGGTCTTGATTTACTTTCTGAATTTGATATGGATGAGTTAACAAATAAATGGGAAAAATTTGATTCAAAATTATTTGATTTTAGAAAGAAAATTTGGCAAGTTAGAAGAATAGAATTTTGTTATGCTGGGGATTGGAGTTTTTGTGTTAATTTAAAAACTGGTGAAATAACTAAATGTTTTGGTGATAAATGCCTTGGGAATATATTTGAATATGATAAACCATTAAAATTTGAATGTGTAGGGAAGAATTGTAAGTATCCATATTGTTATGCTGGTCATGCTTTTTTAGCACTAGGTGTAATTCCTGAAGTTGATTTAGGCAGTTTTGATGAATTAAGAGATAGAAGTGTGGCGAAGTGGCTTTCTCCTAGTATGAAGAATATTATGCACCAGAAACTAAAAGATAATAATAAAGAGTATTCTTCTTTTAGAAAAAATTTAATTAATAAAAAGGTAAGGGGAAAGACTGGAAAAGAATTTAAAAATTATACTTATAAGTTAATTAAAAAACTTAAAAATGATAAAGCGCCTTTTGTTGACATAGTTGAAGCTAGGCAAGAAATAAAAAATTATTATAATAAAATACCAAAAAAATATTACTGGATATTTAATACTGAATTTAATAAAGTTCCTTTAAATGAAGGTATGAACATAAAACTAAAGGCACTTAATATGAGAAATCCCAAAGCTCAAGGTGAAGAAATATGGTTAGTTGGTGCTTTAGTAGATAACAATTGGTATAACGCTAATGAACTAATTAGGGGAAAATGGTTATCAAGAAATAACTCTATTGGTTGGAGAAACTATGATTTATTAAAGCCTATTAGTAACAGTGTCGATATGTTAGTACCATATTCTAATAAGCTTGTTCTAGTTTTTGAAAAAAATAAATGGCGTGGAGTATGCGAAATAGAATTTAATGGTAAAATAATAAAGAAAGATTGCTATTCAAAAAAAGATGATGAGCTAATGTTTGTTAAAATTAAATAAAAATGGAGGATAAAAAATGAATGATAAAATAACTGTTATAATTCCTGTTTTTAACACTGAAAAATATCTTGACGAATGTTTAGAAAGTGTTTGCAATCAAACATATAAGAATTTACAAATTCTTTGTGTATTTACTGAATCAAAAGATAAATCTCTTAATATTTTAAAGAAATGGAAAGAAAATGATACAAGAATTGAAATTATTTATAGAAATGATGGAGGTCTAGGTGGTGCTAGAAATGAAGGTATAAAATATGCGGATGGAAAATATATTTTCTTTTTAGACAGTGACGATTATATTGCGCTTGATGCAATATCAAAACTTTATTTGAAAGCTGAAAATGATAAGGCTGATATGGTAATTTTCCCATTTTATTCTTATGATGAATCACTTAAAAAAGTTAAAAAGAATTTATGGGGATATAATTTATCTTTTGATAAGAGTCTTTTTAAAGAACCATTTAATTATAAAAAAATTAAAACTACTGATGTTATCACTTCGGAATCACCGGTTACTGCTTGGTGTAAACTTTATAACTTAGAATTTCTTAAAAAGAATAACATTTTATTTCCTGAGAATTTAAGATATGAAGATAATTCATTCTATTATGAATGTTTGATAAAAGCAAAAGCTATTTCACTTTTAAATGAGCATCTTTTATATTATCGTATAAATAGAGACAACTCATTACAAGCTTCTAAATTTAATAATCGCAATATTTTAGATATAGTTAATATTTTAAAATTAATAGAAACTATGTTAACTCAAAACAATGTATCTAGCGAACTTTTAGATAGTTTTTATAAATATGCAATGAATGAATTTATGTGGCGCTACTTTAAGATGACTTTACATAGAGATGAACTTTTAGATTTAGTAAAGATAAATATGCCTCAAGATTTTTATGAAACTTTACTTAAGAGAATTAATTATGATAAACCAGAAGAATTTAATATTACTAAGCATGAAAAAGTTTTAAATCCAAAAGTTAGTATTATTATACCAGTTTATAATGTTGAAAAGTATATAGATGATTGTATTATATCAATTATTAACCAATCACTTAAGGAAATAGAAATTATTTTTGTTGATGATTTAGGCAATGATGAGTCTGTTAATACAATTAAGAAATATATGGAATTTGATAGAAGAATCTCACTTTATACAAATGAAAAGAATATGGGTGCAGGTTTGTCAAGAAATCATGGAATAGAAAAGTCTAAAGGAGAGTTCATATGTTTTATGGATCCTGATGATATGTATGCTAGTAATGATGTACTTGAAACGCTATACACTACTGCAATAAATGAAAAAGTTAATGCTGTTTGTGGTAATATTAAAGTGGTTGATGACTCTCAAAGATATTATTGTTTTGATAAAAACAGAGCATGGTATAGTGGTTTTAATGTTGAAAGTAATAAAAAATATTCTTACTCAGAATATAATGTATGGCCTTCTTGGGGGAGTACTAGATTTTTATTTAATTCTAGAATTATAAAAGATAATAATATAAAATATCCTGCTTATAGAAATTATGAAGATCCACTTTTCTTTGTTAAAGTTATGACTGAAGCTAAAGAATTTTATGGATTAAATATGGATGTCTATTTATATCGTCAAGTAAATAAAGAAAGAAAATTATCCTTTGTAGGAATTAAGGATACACTTACTTCAATTGAAGAAATATTAGACATATTTAAGAAAAGCGATTTATATGAGCATTATGCTATCGAATATAAAACTTTGATTAACTTTATTATTAATGATTTTTCTTTCTATGTAAGTGATAAAAAAGATAACTATAAATTAGTAGTATCAATGATTAATAAATTATTAAGTAAAATTGATTTTAATATAGTTAGTAGATTTAGCGATTATGAAATATATAGATCTTATAAAGAAATTAGCAAAAGAAACAAGAAAAAGAAAACTAGACGCAATATATTTAAAAGAGGAATTAAGAAAATTTTACATGTTATTTCTAACCCATTTTTAACTCGATTAAATGAAATGGCTGATTCTAAAAAATGGGAAGTTGAAAGAGAAGTGCTAAATTTAAAAGATAGTTTTAGAGAATTTAGTTCTTATATTAAGAAAATTGATGAAAAAAACGAATTAATACATAACGATTTAAAAGAAAAAATACTTAATAAAAGTGAAGAAGAAGTCATAAATAATGAAAATAGAAATATAGATGATGAATACTTTTTATTGGAAAATAAATATAACAATTTATATTTTAAGAAGAAATTATTCTTAATTGGAACTAGTGAGCACTCAAATATTGGCGATGTTGCTATAACATGTGGGACTTTTGAATTTATAAGAAAATATTTTAGTGAATATATACTTATAGAAATTTCTACATTCGAAATAAATGATAAAATGAAATATTTACAAAAGATTATAAATCCTGATGATATCATTTTCATGCAAGGTGGAGGTAATTTAGGAGATAAATGGCTCAGTGAAGAAAGACTTCGCAGAGAAATAATTTTATCTTATCCTAATAATAAGATTTTTATATTACCACAAACTATTTACTTTAGCGAAAGTGATGGTGGCGAAGAATTAAAATTAAGTCAAAAGGCCTATACTTCTCACAAGAAATTAGTTTTATTTACTAGAGGCGAAATGTCTTTAGAATATGCTAAAAAGAAATTTGAAAATGTTCCTAGTTATTGTAACTTTGATATGGCTTTAAATTTAAATTATTCCTTTGGCTATGATAGAGAAGGCATTTTGTGCTGTTTAAGGGACCTTGATGATGAAAGTGGTCTTGATGACGAAAAATACAATTTAATTCGTACAACTATTAAAAAGTTTGATAAGGATTATAAATTTACTAATAATTTATATACTGGAGATATAAGTAAAATATTAAGAAATTATGTTTTACAAAATCAACTAAAAGAATTTGCAAAATCTAAAGTAGTTGTTACTGATAGGTTACATGGTTTAATTTTCTCTTTAATGACTAATACACCTTGTATAGTTATAAGTTCTTATAATCAAAAGCTTAAAGAATTTACAGATATGTTAAAGGATAATAAATATGTTGTATTTTTAGATAAAGACGTTAGTAAGTTAGATGATTCTTTAAAAGAACTGCTGGATGTTGATTGTACAAATTATAAAAATGATTTTTCTTCAAAACTTATGCAAGTTGCAGACCTAATAAAGGAATTTATAGATGAAAAATAAATTTAGTATAATAGTGCCAGTTTATAATGTTGAAAAATATTTAAAAAGATGCTTAGAATCAATTGTTAAACAAACATATAACAATTATGAAGTGATTGTAGTGTGTGATAAATCCTCTGATAATAGTGAAATAATTGCAGATAAATTTATTAACAAATACAAATGGACTAAAATTTATGAAGAGAATACAGGGCTTTCCAAAGCAAGGAATCTAGGCCTTGCTAAAGCAAGAGGTGAATATATATTATTTTTAGATGGAGATGATTATTTTGAAAATAATTTACTTGAAACTCTTAATAATAATCTTTCTGAAAGTCCTGATATATTAAGATTTCAAACACGTGAAATATTTGAAGATAATGTAATCAATTATGCTGAAGTAGGTTTTGATATTTGTGATGGAGTAAATGCTTTTAAATATATTAACAGGTATCATTTCATCGAAAATTCTTGGTTGTATTGCTATAAAAAAGACTTTTGGGATAAATATAATTTTAAATTTATGGAAGGCTGTATAGCAGAAGATTATGGGTTAACTCCTTTAATTATTGCTAAAGCTGATAAAGTTAAGTCAATATCATATATTGGTTACAATTATGTTCAGAGAGATAATAGTTTGATGAACAATGATAATTACTTAAAAAAAATTAAAAAGATGGATGATATGCTTAAGCAAGCTAATTTTATGAAAAACAAATTAGTATCTATTGAAAGCAAAGAGATTATTTCATTTATTAATAATTCTTTAATATATTACTCAACGACATTAAAGTATAAGGATTTTAGAAAGTATAAAAGAATTTTAAATGAAAATAAGTGTTTTAATCATTTAAAATCTAATAAATTAAAAACTAAAATTAAAAATTATTTAATAAAATTAAATGCATATGTATTTTATAATTATATTTTGAGGTGGCTATGAAAAAAGTAAGTTTAATTGTTCCTGTTTATAATAGTGAAAAATATTTGAGAAAGTGTCTTGATTCTTTAGTTAATCAAACTCTTAAAGATATTGAAATTATATTAATTAATGATGGTTCAAAAGATACTTCTGAAGAGATTATTAAAGAATTTAACGACAAAAGAATAAAATATATTTCAAGAGAAAATAAAGGTGTAGGTAAGTCAAGAAATGAAGGTATTGAACTTGCTACTGGTGAGTATATTGCTTTCGTTGACTCTGATGATTATTTAGATATACATTTTTGTGAAAAAATGTATGATAAGGCTATTAAAGATAAATGTGATTTAGTTATTTGTGACTTTTATAGAGATTGTGGTAATTTATTTAGAGCTTCTTTTGGTAATTTTGATTGTACAAATTTAAAAGATGCCCCTTATTTAATCAATACTATTAATCTTGGTCCATGTAATAAACTTTATAAAAGAACTTTATTTGATGATGTTAATAATAGATTCGAAGAAAAACTTAAGTATGAAGATGCACCTTTTGTAGTCAAAATGCTTATATCTGCAAATAAAATTGGTAAGGTTAATGAGTGCTTAACATATTATGTTATTCATGATAATAGTGAAACTACTGTTAGAGATAAAAGAATATTTGATATTTTAAAAATAACAGATATTATTGTTAAAGAATTAAAAAAAGCAAATCATCCACTTGACTCCATTACTGATTTAGCAGTTATGATACTTACAGATTATACTATTCAGCAAAGATATATTAAAGTTAGAAAAGATAGAAATGATTTTATTAACAAAGCTTTTACTTATTTAAAAAATCTAAATAAAAATTGGAGAAATAGTCCTTGTCTTAAAAAATATAATTTTTCAAAAAGATTAACTAAAAGTAATAAATTTTTAACTAAAATTTATTGTGATTTATATGTTAAGATGCACTAATTGTTATTAGTGCTTTTTAATTTAGGAAAAATAAGGTATAATATTAATGTGATGTGAGAAAGTATGAAAAGAAATAATATTGTGTATTTTATATTAATGTTACTTCCTATTATTGATTTAACAACTAGTTTAAATAGTAGGCTAGCACCAGGTACTATATCAATAGGTGCTTTATTTAAAGGACTACTTATTGTTTTTGCATACCTTTATGTTTTAATTTTATCAAAAAGTAAATATAAAAAAGTAAGTAAGTATTTTTATATATTTATAGTGTTTTATATAATTAGTTATTTTCTATTTAACAATGAACTTTTAAGTCTTAATTATTTATTTACTGAAATGAATTATATGTTAAAACTTATTTATATGCCTGTTATGACATTTGCTTTACTAAATTATTTTGATGAATATGGTTTTGATAAAAAATTAATGACTAAGGTTTTAATTTTTAGTTTTATTTTGTACATTTTGCTTATAACTGTTCCTACTATTTTAAATATTAATTTCAAGTCTTATGATAACCCTAATTATTCAGGTTCTATAGGTTTATTTTATTCTGCTAACGAAGTTTCTACTATTTTACTTTTAATGTTTCCTTTTGTGTATTCATTAATTACTGAAAAGAAAATATTAGGAGTCATATTATTTAGTGCGGGTCTTTATACAATTAGTTTAATAGGTACAAAAGTTACTTTGTTTGGAGTAGTTATTGTTACCTTTATGATTTTTGTAGTAGCTCTATGTAAAATAAAAAAAATTAATAAGAATGTGTTTTTAATATTTATAATGTTTTTAGTGGCAACCTTTGTTATGTATAATGGAAGATCTTCTAACAACATGCAGGATTTAATTACAAAAGAACAGGAAAAAGAACAAGAAGAAATAAGGGAAATAGAAGAAAATTTAAATAACAATATGGAACCTCTTCAAGAAAATACTTTTCTTGTTAAAACACTAAAATTTGGTTCTAAGCTCTTAAGTAATCGTGATGTTTATGCACTTAATACTTATCTTATTTTTGATAAGAATTTTGAAAAAAGTTATTTATTTTATGGTATGGGTTATAGTAATACAGACAGAATTAATGATCGTATGGTTAGTAAATTAATTGAAATAGATGCACTTGATATATTTTTTCACATGGGTATATTTGGATTATTAATACTAATGTTTCCTTTTCTTTACATTCTTTATGTTTATGTAAATTTAAGAAAGAAAAAAGTTTATAAATTAACATTTGCAGGATGGTTTTATTTATTAATGATTTTGATGACAATTGGCATAAGTTCAACCGCAGGACATGTTTATTTAGCTCCAGCTGTATCTATTTACGTTTCTTTATATTTTGCTTATTTGTTTTATGATTTTAATTTATTTAATAAAAGAAAAATTAATAATAATAAAATTTCAATTTTGGCACTTCATTTAGGCTATGGTGGAGTAGAAAATGCTATTATTAATGAAGCGAATATGCTTTCTTCAAAGTATGAAGTTGAAATTATTTCACTTTATAAACAAAAGTTTGAAATACCTTTTAATGTTAATAAAAATGTGAAAATCACTTATCTAATGAATAATATTTCAAATAGAAATGTATTTTTAGAAAGTGTTCATAAATTTGATGTTATAAACATTTTTAAAGAAGGTTATAAGGCGGTAAAAATTCTTTTAAATAAAAACAATCTTTTAATTAAGGCAATTTTAAATTCTGATGCTAAGATTATCTTATCCACAAGATATGAGTTTAGTAAGATATTAAGTAAATATAGAACAGAAGATATAATTACACTTCATCAACAACATGTATTTGATATAAGTAACAAATATATGAATAATTTAAATAAACTAGATATAGACTATGTTTTACCAGTAAGTAATTATATGACAAAAAAATATAGGAAGTATTTAAATAAAAAAGTTGTATACTTGCCACTTGCTATAAGTAGAGTACCAAAAAAAAGTGAAATTAGTAATCTTAAAAATAAAAATCTAATTGCTATTGGTAGGCTTGAAGAAGTTAAAGGTTTTGAAGATTTGATTTATATAATGAAAGAAATTATAAAAGTTGATAGTGAGGTTAATTTAAATATTTTTGGAGATGGTTCTTTAAAGAATAAATTAATAGATACTATTAATAATGAAAACTTAAATAATAATATAAGTTTATGGGGATTTAAACCTCAAGAATTTATTAATAAGTATTTGACAAATTCTTGTTTATATATGATGACTTCATTTGAAGAATCTTTAGGTTTAGTAGTAATTGAGGCTATGAGTTTTGGACTACCTATTATTACATTTGATACAGCAGAAGGTGTTTTAGAAAATGTTGATTCTAAAAATGGTTTCATTATACGTAATAGAGACAAACATAAAATGGCAAAAGAAGTTATAAACTATTTAAAATTAGATACTAATAAAAAAAGTGAACTTGGAAATAATTCTATTCTTAAATCTAATTTTTATCAATTTGAAAATGTAAAAGTTAAATGGATTAATATTATAGAAGGAATATTAAAGGAGTCTTTATGAAAAAGAAAAGAGTAATGTTTATATCAAGTACTGGAGGTCATTTAAATGAACTTTTAATGCTAAAAAAAATGTTTAATAAGTATGATTATTTAATAGTAACAGAAAAGGACTTTACTAATAAAGATTTAAAGAACAAGTATGGTAAAAAAATTAAATATTTACTTTATGCTAAGCAAAATAATAAAATACTTTATGCTTTTAAACTTCTTATTAACTGTTTTATTAGTTTATATTATTATATTCTGTTTAGACCAAAATATATTATATCTACCGGCGCTCACACATCCGGGCCTATGTTATGTATTGGAAAGTTACTTGGTAGTAAAATAATATTTATTGAAACTTTTGCTAATAGTCAAAGTAAAACAAAGACAGGAAGTTTAGTTTACAAGTTTGCAGATTTATTTATAGTTCAGTGGGAAGAAATGTTAAAACTTTACCCAAAAGCAGTTTATGGGGGGTGGATATATTGATATTTGTTTCTGTTGGTACACAAAATATTCAATTTGATAGATTATTAAAAAGTGTTGATAAACAAATTGAGATTGGTAATATTAATGAAGAAGTCATAGTACAGTCAGGTTCTAGTATATTTAAGTCAACTAATTTTAAAACAGTTTCATTTCTTCCGATGGATGAGTTTAAAAGAATTATTAGTGAAGCTAGAATTATTATTTGCCATGGAGGTGTTGGAACAATCACTGATGGGCTTAGAAATAATAAAATTGTTATTGCCTGTCCAAGACTTCAAAAATATGGAGAACATGTAAATGATCATCAACTTCAAATTATTGAAAATTTTGGAAAAATGGGATATATCATTCCATTACTAAAACCAGATGAACTAGATAAAGCATTAGAAAGAGCTAAAACATTTAAGCCTAAAATGTATAAAAGTAACACTGATAACATGATTGAATTAATTGAAAATTATATTGATAATAATTAAAATTTAAACTGAAAGTTCCTTAATAATTTTCAGTTTTTATTTAGGGTAAGAGCACTTAAAAGTTAATGTAACTCTATTAAAATTTAACTCTTTATGATAAAATATAAATAAGAGGGCAAATATTTTAATAAAATTTAAAAATATCTTTATGAGAGAAATGAGAACAAATAGTATGGAGGTTAGTTATTATGTGGTTATTTATTTGTTTATTTTTGCCAGCATTTATAGCATTTAAAATACATCTAAGATATTTTAAATGTGAAAATATAGTTCAATATATTTCAGTTTATTCAATTTATAATGTGATTATAAATATGTGTGTGGTTATTATATGTTCCATGTTTACAGAACATTTATATGATACGTTTACTGAACAAACTTTCACTTTTGGTTTTAGTGCAAAATTTTTACTACTATCAGTTGCTATTAGTACTTTTATTCCTTTTGTATATAAATTTATATATAACAATGTGAATATTAAAATTGATGTTAGGAAGAAGAAATAAATGAAAAAGGTAGTTTCTGTTTTAAATAAAATTCTTATTATTTTATCTTCATTATTATTTTATTTATCTTTAGTAGTTTATTTATCGTGTAACTGGGTAGTAAGTAAATTTTCTTTTAGTAATTTTGAGGAGATTTTATTTACAATTTCTTCTCCAGTTTTAAATGCTGGAAATGGTATTGTTTTGGATTTTATAAAATATAATTTACTTTTGCCCACTATTTTGCTTATATTTATTATATGTATTTTTGTTTATCAAAAGAAGTATGATTTATTTATTTCGGTGAAACTATTTAAATCAAATTTTAGTTTTAATTTATTTAGTAAATTTATTAATTCTGTATTCAAAATTATTTTTGTATTATTTTCGTTTGTACTCGCAATAGTTAGTTATAGGAAAGTTGGAAATGATTTATATTTTTTCGAGTATATAAATTCTCAAAAAATATATTCTTCTTTTATTGAAGAAAATTATGTTAATCCTAAAAATGTGGATTTAACATTCCCAGAAGAAAAAAGAAATTTGATTTACATATATTTAGAATCAATGGAAAATACATTTTCATCTAAAACTAATGGTGGTTTCTTTGAAACTAATTATATACCAAATTTAAGTGAAATTGCATTAAAAAATTTAAACTTCTCTAACAATGATAAAATAGGTGGTGCTTATAAGGTTGATGGTACTACGTGGACTATGGCAGCTATGATTGCGCATACTTCAGGTATTCCACTTAAGACACCATTTGATGGAAATTCACTTGGAAAGTACTATAAAGAAATAGTACCTGGCGCGGTTAGTTTAGGAGATATTTTAAGTGATAACGGTTATAAGAACTATTTGATGGTAGGATCTGATGCATCATTTGGTAGTAGAGATTTATATTTTACTACTCATGGTAATTATAAGATTTATGATCTTTACACAGCTAGAAAAGATGGAATAATCTCAAATGATTATTTTGTATTTTGGGGTTTTGAAGATAAAATATTATTTGAATATGCTAAACAAGAATTAAATAAAATTTCTAAAAATGATGAACCCTTTAATTTTACTCTTTTAACTGTTGATACGCATGCACAAGATGGTTATATGGATAATGATTGCCCAGTGATTTCTGATAATTTATATTTAAATTCTGTTTATTGTTCGGATAAAAATGTTGCAAACTTTATTGATTGGTTGCAAAAACAAACATTTTATAAAAATACAACAGTTGTTATTACAGGTGACCACTTAAGTATGAACAATTATTCTTTTGATGAAGTTAATTCTAATGGCTATACAAGAACTATTTACAATGCATTTCTTAATTCACCTATTAAACCTGTTACTAGCTCCAATAGGACATTTACTACACTTGATATGTTTCCAACTACTTTAGCTGCTTTGAATGTTAAAATAGATGGAGAAAGACTAGGAGTTGGAACTAATTTATTTTCCAAGGAAAATACTATAACTGAAAAGTATGGATTAGATAATGTTTATCTTGAACTTAGAAAATATTCACCATTTTATAGTGAATGTATTATTAACAAATGTAATTAAAGTAAATTATTATAATATGATTTACTTTTTTATTTTGTTTGTCTTAACTTTTATTAAATACTTTATAATCTTTTAATGACTTTTAACTTTAAATTTGATAAAATATTAGTAGGATAAAAAGGTGAAGTAAGATGAATGATCCTATTTATAAAATTGGTTTAAGTGATGAAGAAGTAAATATAAGAAAACAAAAAAACTTAGTTAATTTTAATAATGAACCAACAACTAAAAGTATTAAAGAAATATTAAGAGATAATATATTTACTTATTTTAATATAGTAAATAGTATTTTATGTGCATTAATGATTTTAGCTGGTATACTTGGTTTAAGAGTATTTGAAGCACTTAAGAATTCTACATTCATGGGAGTACTTATTATAAATACTATTATAAGTACAGTCCAGGAAATTGTATCTAAAAGAATTGTAGATAAATTATCAGTTTTAGCAAGTACTAAGGTTAAGGTTATTAGAAATAAAGAAGAAAAATTGGTAGATATAAATGATATTGTGCTTGATGATATCATGAAACTAGAAATTGGAGATCAAATTGTATGTGATTCAATAATATTAAATGGATCGGTAGAAGTAAATGAGGCTTTTATAAGTGGTGAAAGTGATTCACTAAGTAAAAAAGAAAATGACACCTTATTAAGTGGGAGTTTTATTGTAAGTGGTATTTGTTATGCTAAAGTAATTAATGTAGGAGAAAATAACTATATTTCTAAAATAAGTGCAGAAGCTAAATATAGTAAAAAAGTTAATTCTGTTATTATGGAAACATTCGTAAAAATATTAAAAGTACTAAGTGTAGTAATTGTCCCAGTTGGAATTATACTTATGTATAATCAATATTTAATAACAGGGAATTTTACGGATGCTGTATTTCATTCAGTTGGTGCATTAATAGGTATGATACCTGATGGGCTCTTACTTTTAACAAGTAGTGTAATGGCAGTTAGCATTATTAGACTTGGAAAAGTTAATACTCTTGTTAATGAACTTTATTCAATTGAGACTCTTGCTAGAGTTGATACTATTTGTTTAGATAAAACTGGAACTATTACTGAAGGGAAAATGAAAGTTAATAAGATTATTCCTTTTAATGGTTTTAGTGATAATGATATTGACTCTGTACTTATGAATTATGCTTATTCTTTTAGTACTTCTAATTCTTCTTTAGAAGCTATTAAAGAAAAATATCAAGTCAAAGGAGACTATATCGTTAGTAAAAAAGAAGAGTTTTCTTCTGAAAGGAAATTTTCTGGTGTAACTTTCTTTGAAAAGGGTACTTATTATTTGGGTGCTCCTGAATATTTACTTGATGATATTAAATCTTATGAAGAAGAACTTAATAAAGTGAGTGACTATAGAGTACTTGCTTTAGTTAAAACTAATGAGGAAGTTTCCATTAAGCCATGTAATGCTAAATTAATGGCATTAATTCTGATTGAAGATATAATTAGAAAAGAAGCCCCTAGTACTTTAGAATATTTTAAAAAACAGAAAGTTGATGTTAAAATTATCAGTGGAGACTCTTATAAAACAGTTGTTGCTGTAGCTAAAAGAGCAGGACTTGAAAATATTAAAGGAATAGATGCCACATTAATTAATGAAAATAATATAGAAGAATATACAGATTATGATGTTTTTGGAAGAGTAAAACCGCATCAAAAGAAAATGATTATAAAGGCACTTCAAAATAAAGGACACACTGTTGCAATGGTGGGAGATGGAGTGAACGACTGTTTAGCACTTAAGCAATCTGACTGTGCTGTAACCTTTGGAAATGCTAGTGATGCAGCTAAAAGTGTAAGTCAAATAATTTTACTTGATTCTAATTTTAGTAATATGCCCAAAGTTGTTAATGAAGGAAGAAGAACTATTAATAACGTTGAAAGAAGTGCTAGTTTACTTTTAATTAAAACGATTTTTACTTCCATATTAGTAATTATTTGTCTTTTCATGAAAAGTGAATATTTTTACTTACCAATTCACCTTAGTTTAATCACTGCTTGTACAATAAGTATTCCATCGTTTATTCTAGCTTTAGAGCCCAACAATGAAAAGGTAAAGGGAAACTTTATGTTAAATGTAATTAAGAAAAGTATTCCGCCAGCTTTAACGGTTGTGTTCAATGTTGTATTAATAACTCTTTTTAAAAAAGAATTTAACATTGATCCTAGTCTAGCTACAACTTTAATAGTTATTATGACTGCGACTACTGGCTTTATATTTCTATTTAAATTATGTAAGCCATTTAATGTTTTAAGAGCGTCAATGATCACTATTTTAATTGGTATATTTGTATATGCTTTATTATTTTGGTACGACTTCTTTGATTTAACGAGTATAACTTTTAGTACAATTTTACTTTATATTGTATTTGGCACTGCTAGTATACAAATATTTACTAGATTAGATAATTTTACTGAATATATAATAAATAAAGTGACAAATAAGGTTAAAAAGTAACTTTATTTGTTATTTTTTGTTATAATAATATTGTGATTTATATGAAGAAGATAGTTAAATTATTTACTATAGTAATATCTTTATTTTTGTTTGCAATATTATTTATTAACTTTTATGTAATTTTATCTACTAAAAATAAAATACTTACTATAGATGAAGCAAAGAAACTCAATAATGTTGATGCTATTTTAGTACTTGGAGCTGGTATTTGGAATAATAAACCTAGTCCTATGTTAGAAGATAGATTAATTAAAAGCATTAGTTTATATGATAATGGTGTAAGTTTAAAAATTATTATGAGTGGTGACCATACCAGAACTAACCACGATGAAGTAAATGTTATGAAAACTTATGCTGTTAATAAAGGCATAAATTCTAGTGACATTTTTATGGATCATAAAGGTATTTCAACGTTTGATAGTTTATACCGTGCTAAAGAAGTTTTTAAAGTCAAAAAAGTTGTTATAGTTTCTCAAAAATACCATCTTTACAGGGCTCTTTACATAGGAAAAAAACTTGGTTTAGAAGTTTATGCAGTTCCTGCAGAGGATATAAGATATAGAGGTTTCATAAAAAGAGAGTTAAGAGAAGTTCTTGCTAGAAATAAAGACTTTATTAAATCATTTATTAAATCAAAAAACAGTGTAAAAGAAACTTTTCCTGTAAGTGGTGATGGTAATATAACAAATGACAAGGACATATATTAATTAAACAAAAGAGTAGATATTTTTTGAAAAATATGTTAAACTAAAATAGGTGAAGTAAAGTGAAAGGTAGAATATTATTAGGACTTGCGGCTTTAGTTATATGTTTCTTTTTAGCAGGTTGTGAGTATGAGCCTAAAGATAAATTATATACCAATAGTGAATTTAGTATAACAATGGAAGAAGATATGACTAACGAAGAAAATTCTTTTAATTATGAAAATATAAATGTTAAAATGAATACTATTAAAAATTCTTTTGAGTCATATAAAGATAGTGAAGTAAAACTTACTAAAGATAATACTGTTATTGATTATGCAGGTACTATATTAAATAGTTTAGGAACAGATTATGAATTAATTCTTCAAGATAATTTAAGTTTTTATAAGTACGAAGAAAAAGAAAATAATAAGACTTATTTTCATTTTGTTAGTTATTATAAGTCTGATGATGCCTTTTGGTCATTCAATTTCTCATGCGAAGCTAAAGATAAGGACAAATATTTGCCTAAGTTTAAAGAATGGGCTAAAACTGTAAAATTTAATTAACTTCTTCGGAAGTTTTTTAATTAGGAGGAACTATGTATACATTAAAAGATTATCTATATTATTATAAAAATACTAGTTTAGAAGAGGTGAATATTAATGAAATTGATATTTTACTTTTTTCTGTACTTTCGTATTTACCTATTAAAAGTTTTAGTAATGAACTAGATTTGACAGGGTTTATCAATTATGTAAATAAAACTGTTAATAAAAATGATTATAGTAAAATGGGGAAAATAGCTTATGAAATTTTGAACTCTATTAAAGGGAGTAAAAGATATAAGAGTTTAAGGGTTAAAAATTTTATTAATATTAAAAACGAAAGTGTTCAGTTCGGAGCATGTATATTTTATTTTGGAACTAATAGTATAATTTCATATAAAGGAACAGATGGTTCAGTTATTGGATGGTTTGAAAACTTTAGATTAGGCTACTCTTATCCAACTAATACACAATTAATGGCTATTGATTATTTAAATGAAAATGTAAAATTTAAAGATAAAAATATTTATATATGTGGACATAGTAAAGGTGGTAACTTAGCTTTAGTTAGTTCAATGGAGGCAAATAACAATATTTTTAAAAAAATTAAAAAGATTTATAATTTTGATGGACCCGGATTATTGAAAGAAGAATTTAATTCCTTTAAATTTAAAAAAATTAAAGATAAATTAGTAACAATTGTACCTTCTTCTTCAGTTGTAGGAGTTCTTTTAAATATGGACAATTATAGTACTGTAGAGAGTAATAATACTTTTGTGTATGAACATTATCCAACATCTTGGGAAGTATTTGGAAACTATTTTATTCCTGGTAAATTATCAAGTATGAGTGTGAAACTACATGAGAGTACTACTACTAATCTAGAAAGTCTTGAAAAAGATAAAGTTGAAGAAGTTTTTGAAACTTTAATTAAATCTATAAATATGAAATATGATGAACATTTTAATTTTAATGTTAATGATATTCTGAATATACTTAAAAATATGAATAACGTTAATGAAGAGGTAAAAAGATACTTAACTAAAATATTAAAAACACTTATTATAGAAAATAAAATGACTAATAATTAAGCTTTTTATTGTTTTATCTTGTCAAATCGTTAAAGCTTAATTAATTTAAGGCATTAAATGAGTAAATAAAAAACTGATAAAATGATGAACCGGTGAACTGAACCCCAAAAGTTGGACAGTTTATTAATAGTTTCTAATTAGAGGATTG
>USFF01000003.1 GCA_900553835.1 uncultured Mycoplasmatota bacterium | reverse complement strand
TCTTACCTTCACCAGTTTTCATTTCAGCAATATTACCATAATGTATACAAATACCGCCAATCACTTGAACTTTATATGGCTTTTCTCCAAGCACTCTATAAGCAGCTTCTCTAACAACTGCAAAAGCTTCAACTAAAATATCATCTAGTGTTTCTCCTTCACTAAGTCTACTTTTAAACTCACTAGTTTTAGCCTTTAATTCAAGTGGAGTTAATTTACTCATTTCACTATCTAATGCTAACACTTGTTGAGCTAACTCCTCAAACCTCTTTAATTCTTTATATTCATGATCAAAAATCTTTTTAAATAGTTTCATTATCTCACCGTCCACTTTATATTTTACCAAATTTTAAACAAAAGAAAAAGAGTTTTCACTCTTATAATAGGTATATTTATTAATTTGTCTCAATAACTCCGTAAGTGCCATCAAATCTTTTATATAAAACATTAACTTTTTCTGAATTGATATCTCTATAAATAAAGAATGTATGACCTAAAAATTCCATCTGTAAGATTGCTTCCTCTTCATCCATAGGCTTTAAATAAACCTTTTTTCTTTTAACAACATCTGTTAAAGGTTCATCATCTACAACTTCATTATCATAAACAATTTCTATTCTAGATTTACTCATAAGTTTAGATTTATATTTTCTCATTTGACTTTCAAGTTTATCTATAGCTAAATCAATAGCGGCATATAAATCACTATGTGATACTTCTGCTCTTAAATCAAATTTTTTATTATTAATTGTTATTTCAACTTTTTGTTCTCTTCCTCTTACACTAAAAAGCACTTTAACGTTTACTTTGTCAGGTTCATCAAAATATTTAACCATTCTGTCAAGTTTATTAATTACATAATCTCTTAAAGAATCAGTAACTTCAATTTTTTCTCCTCTTACAACATAATTCATTATATCATCTCCCTATAATTAATATACCACAAAAAAAAGAAAAAAACTACTTAAATAGTAGTTAATACAACTTCTTTGACATTAATGGCTTGTTTGCCTTTAGCAGTTTCAATTAAAGTAAACTCTACAACGTCGCCATCTTTTAAAGACTTGTATCCGTCTTGCTCAATAGCTGAATAATGAACAAAAACGTCTTCCCCGATGCCAGCACCAATTTCAATAAATCCATAACCTTTAGCGTTATTGAACCATTTAACTCTACCTTTTCTGGTCATACTTTTAACACCTCACTTCCGTGCGATTATATTAAAACATGCACATGCACATTTTAACCTAATTTTTTCTACCACATGCTGTGTTCTTCCTCGTGTGTCTCTATGGTACTATATTTTTACCTCAAAAAGATTAAAAGATGTCGTAAGTGTTCGAAATAATGCATAAAGTGACAAAATTAATTAATTTTTTTAAATAAACAGTCACTTAAAGCAAATATAAGCATAATAAAAACATATTTTACAAAAATTTCATTATTTTGTTGTATAATGTTCTCGGAAGTGGTGATAAAAAATGAAAGATCTTTTAATCAATTCCATTATGAACAACATCATGCGGTATTACGACTATGACAAAGAGAAAATAGCAGTTATAAAGTATGGTTTATCTAGTTTATATTTAAACATTACTAAAACTGTTGTCATATTCATAATATCATACATACTAGGATACTTTAATACACTTCTACTATTGATGGTCCTTTATAGCATATTAAGGCTGACTGTATTTGGAGTTCACGCCAAGAAAAGCTGGCATTGTTGGGTGGGTAGCATGATTATATTTATAGGTGTACCTTACCTATGTAGGCTTCTCATAATAGACTATAAAGTTAGACTCGCACTATGTATGGTCAGTGTGGTACTATTAGGTTTCTTTGCCCCTGCAGACACAGAGAAGCGACCATTGATTAACAAAAAAAGAAGAGCCATATATAAGCTAACCAGTGTAGGGTGTGGCACCTTATATACTGTCTTGCTCTTCTTCGTAAACGACAATACACTTGCAAACTGTTTACTATTTTCTTTATTGCTAGCTGTATTCGTCTGTTTACCCCTAACTTACAAACTATTTGGAGTAAGTTATAATAATTATTTAAATTATAAGAAGGGAGAATAAAATGAAATTATTCGCAGCTATTACAGGATTTTTAGGAGAATACATAGCAAGATTTTCATCAGGAGCTTGCCTATGGGGATGCTTTGAAGAAGTTGAAACTCCAGAAAGTCTAATAAAATAAGTATCATCTAGTAAGTTAAAACCCTAGGGAAGACCTAGAGTTTTATTTTTAGTGTAGAAATAAATCTATTACCATCAATCCTTTGTTCTAATGAAAGAGCTTCTGTACTTTTTAAAATTTTACCTACAATATCTAGTCCCAAACCTCTGCCCTTTCCTTTACTCGATACACCTCTATTATTAATTTCATTAATATCTATTTTACCCTTAAAAGTATTTTCAATATAAACAATTAAGTGTTCGTCATCATCATAAACATCCATCATTAAATGTTTCTCTTTTGTTTCAGTTGATGCTTCAATAGCATTATCTAAAAGTATTCCAAGTATTTTACAAACTTTATAATAAAGTTTTGGATCTAACGTATCAAATTTCTGATACATAGATTTATCAGTAAAAGATCTAAAAACTATTTCATTTTCTTTAATATAAGCCATTTTATAATAAACTATACCTTTTATACCTGTAGGCAAATTATAAAGAGAAGAATAATTATTAATTGTTTTAGTTGAATATTTATCTAAATAACTATCTAGGAGTTCCTCAAATTCCTTTGAAGTTTTATCTTTAGTAGTTTTTAAAATAAGTAAATTATTAAACATCTCATGTCTATTGTCACGATTAACATCAAGTAACTCTTCATATTCTTTCATCAAATCAAGCAATTGCTTTTGTTCATTCTCTTTTTGTTTCTTTTTATAATACTGAACAAGAGCAACAGCAAGCAAACACAAAAAGAATACAGAAATTATTAAAGAAAATATATAACTATTAAAAGTTTTATTAAATGCATTATAATATGCAAACGTATAAAGTGCTACAAACGATAGAAAAGATAATGCTGTATAAATATGTTTTCTTCTCTCACTAACAATAGCAAATACTTTGTTTAAAATATTTATAAGATATTTAATTTTGAAAACCAAAAATAAACTAACAGAATCCAATAAAGTACTTAAGCCTTTTATAAAATTCATATATTCAATATCTATAGTAGTAATTCCAGGTATCAACATTATTATAAGTGAAATCAAAAAGTCACAAATTACTAAAATAATATAAATCATTAAAGTTTTAAATAAAGTTATAAAAGTGCTCTCTTTATAAAGTACTTTATAAAATAAAACTAGAATTAAATAGAAGAAAAATATTCTAAACTTATAATCAACAAACATATTAATCGCAAATATAATTAAACTTAATAGCAATATACAAAGATAATAAAAAGGGTTCTTTTTAATTGCTTTTGTACTAGTAACTTGTTTATAACAATAATTTAATGCAAATGAATGTATTACAATACCAACAAAACACGATAGTAAACCTAAATATTTCATTTTCCTGACAACTCCTTCTTGTGAGTTCTAGATAACAAAGGTTCAACTGTACCATTATCAAATGTAACAGTGCATTCCTTCCAATCTAGCTTAACAACTCTTCTTAAATTAACAATATAAGATTTATGAGTAGTTACAAAATCATTACTTAATAAACTTTTAGCTTTACTCAAAGTAATATTTAAAACAAACTCA
This sequence comes from uncultured Mycoplasmatota bacterium, assembly GCA_900553835.1. GTDB lineage: Bacteria > Bacillota_I > Bacilli_A > RF39 > UBA660 > CAG-628. The sequence continues at coordinate 67,455 of USFF01000003.1, read as the reverse complement.
TCATTATCAGTTACAACTACTGTCTTTCTATCAACAGTATCTTTATAAACATATAGGATACTATTATAATCAATTGTAAAAGTACTAGAACCAACAGAGTATTTAAAATTTTTACTTACATTAAGTTGTCTCAAACAAATATCAAATAATTCAAACAGATTTTTTTCAGGCTCAGTACGCTTATTAATAAAATCTAGTATTTGTAATCTTTGTTTAAATGAGCTAAGCGCCATACCTCCTCCATTAACAGTAAAAATAATTATAGGACTTCTCCACTCATACTTTCTAATTTTTCTTGCAACATCAAGTGCAATACCATTACCTAATTCATAATCTAATATGTAAATATTATTATTTTCAGTATTAGAAACATATTTAAATAATTTTTCACTTAGTTTGTCAAATTTAATTACTTCAAACTCAAGTGTATTTTGCATCATATACTTAACAATATATGACTCAGTCTTTTTAAGATGTAAAGGATTATCCTCTACTATTACAAAATTTATCATTTCATCACTCCACCATTACTTTTAATATTACCACATTTTGACAAATAAAACAGGGCGCCATAGTGCCGGTTTTGCATTTTTTACAAAAAAAAGCCGACTTTTTGCCGGTTTTTCCTATAAATCTGCTAATTTTAAAGTATAAAAATTTTCTGGATCAATTAATGCACCTTTATAATAAACTTCAAAATGTAATGAATTTGGGTACTTTGAATTAACTAAAGACGTAGAACTTTTTCCAATTATATCTCCTTGTTTTAAAGTATCACCAACTTTAAGGTCTGTTTTATCAATTCCTTGATACACAGTAACTATATCTTTTTCATGTTCAACTTTAACAATATTACCTAATACCTCATTATAATCAACATTTAACACCTTACCATCAAGAACACATATAACATCAAATGCTTCATCACTTATATAGTCTACACCTGAATTTTGCATATAAGTATTTTCATAGAAAATAATCGCGTTTTCTTGATCCTTTGCTTCAGCCTCAAAATCATAAAAATATCTACCTATGCTTACTTTATCTGACTTATAAGGTCTTATTATTAATTCTTCATCAGTCGTAACATTACCATCTTGGTTTTTATTAACTGGAACAGTATCAGACTTAATTATTCCATCAACCGAATAATTTATCTTTTCCTCTTTAGTTAAATACTTATTAATACTAGTTATCGTTAGTACAATACATCCAATTACACTTAAAACAGCTATTAAATAAACTGCAGGTACAAATAATTTTTTTACACCATTTTTCATTTGTTCACTCTCCTACTAGTAATGTGAACAAAAGAATAAAAATTATACACTATTTTTTGATAAATTAGTACCTTTATAATAATAACTTAATATTTCATCATATAAATATCCTTCTTTAGCCATCATATTAGCGCCATACTGACTCATACCAACACCATGACCATAACCTCTGGTTGTAAAAACAAAACCATCTTGTTTTTTTGTCACATCAAAATCTGCACTCCTAAGTCCAAATAACTTTCTAAAAAAAATTCCTGAATATACTTTTCCTAACACTTCTACTTCATTCACTCTTCCACTTTCGTACCTAGACTTAATAGCTATATCAAAATCATTGGTAGATAAATTTAACTTACTTTTAATTTCTTCTTTTGAAACGAATAATTCTTTTTCATATGTTTTTAAACTTTTTTCCCATGCTGAACTCACACTTACTAAGTACGGCTTTGATTCATTAAATACATAGGAGGCATCCTCTGTAAACCCATTTGACATACTAAAATAATAAGAATGAATAATCTCATTATTAAACATTATAACTTCATCATTAGTAGATACAACAGCATTTTTAATTTTATTATAATACTCATCAAAATTATTACCCCAGTTCTTTTTCATTACATCTTCGTTTATAAAACATTGATCACTAGAATTAGCTAAATAATTTGAAATATTTAAATAATTGTACATATAAAAAGTCCTTGCTGCAACTGCGCCTGCTTTCAATGCTTCATCATCAAAAAGTGCAGGCATCTCACATGAAACAACACCAATAAGGTAATCATTAAAGGGCATTTTATAAATGTTACCTTCATAACTTACACTAACTAAAAAAACATCTTTATTTGTTATATTTTCTTGTTCTATAGAATTATCCTTTAAAGTTAAAAAATAAAGAATAATTAACAAAGGTATTATAATAATATATTTTTTCATACTAAATTTTATGCAAAAATAATAATAATATGCATAAAACACATTATTATTTATAGTTTTTTTTCTTTTCAATTGCTTTTATTTCATCAATTCTTCTTAAATACCTTTCTTCTTCAAGAGGTTTAGCTTTTAAAAATGCATCAATAATGTCTTTCATTTCAGAAGTAAATAACTCTGACGAAAAACTTATAACATTTGCATGATTATGTTCTCTAGCTAGTTTAGCTTCCTCATAACAATCAACTTTAGCACACATTATACCTTTAACTTTATTAGCCGCAATGCTCATCCCAATTCCAGTTCCACATATTAAAACCCCGAGTTCAACATCCTCATTTAAAACTGCTTTACAAACTTCAAGAGCATATTCTGGATAATCAACACTTTCACTCGATAATGTTCCATAATCAATAAACTCAATGTTCTTTCTAATTAAATATTTCTTTAATTTTTCTTTAGCCTTATAACCTCTATGATCAGAAGCAATTCCTATTTTCATATACATTCCTCCAACATAATATAATTATAAACACTTTTTACGCAAAATTTCAACATAAAAAAAGAAAGTAGTCATTCTACTTTACTACTTTAATCCATATTTTTCTTTAAACTTTTGAACATTACCTGTTCTTGCAGTCATATGTTTACCTGTATAAAATGAATGACATTTATTACAAGTTTCAAGTTGAATTTCACTTTTAGTACTTAAAGTTGTAAATTCATTACCACAAGCACATTTAACTTTACATTCTTTTAGTTCTGGATGAATACCCTTTTTCATATTACATTCTCCTTTCGCCATAACTTATTTAAGTTATAGAAACCTTTTCGCTTAAGTAATATACCATGAAAACGATTATATTTCAAGTTTTTTTTAAAAAAAATCGTAAATTTAACTTAATTCCATCGTTAAAAGTATATGCAAAACATTAGAAAGTAGTTTATCTTTTTCATTAATTTGAAGATCATTTACAATAATAATACTTCCGATTGCATCAGCATCAATAATAATTGGTAATGCATAATAATACTTATTTATAATATTATTCCCCATTTTTAAAGAATAACCATCTTCACTTTTTCTTTCCTCAATTAAATTTAAAATTTTATCATCTATTTTCTCACCAAGAAGATTTTCTAATGTACTAGCTATAATTTTATCCTTATCCGTTATAAACACAGTACTATCTGTTATTTTTCTAAATGAATATAAATATTTTATTGCACTATCTTTTACAGTTAATAATTTTTTATATTTTTTTAAAACAATTTCTTCATCTCTAATAAATATTTGAAGATCTTCGCCATTTCTAATATTTAAACTTTTTCTAATTTCTTTTGGAATAACTATTCTACCTAATTCATCAATTTTCCTTACAATTCCAGTATTCATTTGCCACCTCTATACATTATTTTAAATAAAATTTATAGAATTATACTAAAGAGTAAAGTTTTATGTTATAATATTTGCAGGTGATACAAATGAATAACATAGTAGAAGCAATTATAGAAATACCTATGGGTACTAAAAACAAATATGAAGTTAATAAAGAAACTGGCAGAATAACACTTGATCGCGTACTTTACAGTGCACTTACATATCCAGGAGAATACGGCTTTATCGAAAATACAATAGCTGATGATAAAGACCCATTAGACATATTAGTATTAAGTAGTTATCCTACTTTTCCGGGTTGTGTAGTAAAAGCACGTGTACTCGGATATCTGACCGTTCTTGATAATGGTTATCATGATGAAAAAGTAATAGCCGTTGTAGACACAGACCCTAGATTTGAAAATATTCAAAAACTAGAAGATCTAACAGAACATCAAAAAGCTGAAATAAAAGATTTTTTTCAAAACTATAAGACACTACAAAACATTGTTGTAGAAACTAAAGAATTTCATAACATGGAAGAAGCCCTAAAGTTAATTGAAAAATGTAAAAACAACTATAAAAAATAGGAAAACTTCCTATTTTTTTTGATTATCTAAATAAAGCAACAAATCTAAAATATAATTAATATAATGCCTTTCCAAATTAATTTTATTAAGCGAAATAATAATTGCACTTCCATTATAAGAAAAATTAAATCTTGTGGAAATACCTGTAGAAACTATAAATAATTTTTCAATATTAATTCCTTGATAAAAATTTTCATCTAATTTAATTGATATCTTATTTTTGTCGTTGATTAGTATCTTTAAATTCAACTTTTGAATTAATTTTTCACAAAGTTCTTGCTTCATATAATTCCTTAAATCATCAGTAACAAATCCAAATCTATCTTGTATAGTCTCATAAACTTCATCAAATTCTTTAGAAGAGTTTATAGTACTAATTAATTTATGTAATTCAATAATTACAGCGTCTTCGTCTGAATAATTTTCACTAATATGGTTACTTACATCTGAAATGTTTACACTTTCCTCTTCTTTCTCTTCAGGAACATTATTTAGTTCTTCATTAATAAGCTCTATATACATCTCAGCACCTACTGAATCTATAAAACCTGCTTGTTCACTTCCAAGTAAATCTCCTGCACCTCTTATACTTAAATCTCTCATAGCAATTTTATATCCACTTCCAAGTAACGTAAATTCTTTTATAGCTTCAAGTCTTTTATGTGCAGTTTCTCCTAAAATCTTATTTTTATCATACATTAAATAAGCATAAGCTTGCCTTGAGCCTCTTCCAACTCTTCCTCTAATTTGGTATAACTGTGATAAACCAAACCTATCAGCATCAATAACAATCATTGTATTAGCATTTGGAATATCAATACCATTTTCTATTATAGTAGTGCTTACAAGAACATCAAACTTACCAAGAGCAAAATCATAAACGATATCTTGCATCTCATCTCTATTCATTTTTCCGTGAGCATACCTTATGCTAACTTCAGGCAATAAATTAGATAATTTTTCCACATATTTAGGCATATCTTCAACTTTATTATATAAAATAAATACTTGACCTTCCCTAGCTTTTTCTTTTAAAACAACATCTCTTAAAATATAAGGATCATAATTAATAACGTAAGTTTGAACCGGAAACTTATTCTTAGGTGGTGTTTCAATTAAACTAAGATCTCTTACACCAATTAAACTCATTTGTAAGCTCCTTGGAATAGGTGTAGCCGAAACGGATAAAACATGAACGTTTGATTTAATTTCTTTAATTTTTTCCTTATGCATAACCCCAAAACGTTGTTCCTCATCAATTACTAAAAGACCTAAATCTTTAAACTCAACATCCTTACTTAACAATCTATGTGTACCAAACACAGCATCTATTTTTCCTTCTTTTAATTTTTCCAAAATTTCCTTTGTTTCTTTTAAAGAAGTATACCTATTTAACAAAGCAAAATTAACTGCATGGTTTTTAAACCTATTTAAAGCAGACATATATTGTTGATAACTAAGCAAAGTAGTAGGACATAAATACATCACCTGTTTATTGTTAGAAATAGCTTTAAACATAGCTCTAAATATAACTTCTGTCTTGCCATAACCAACATCACCACAAAGTAATCTATCCATAGGTTTAGTACTTTCTAAATCTTTTTTAATTTCAAGAGAAGTTTTTAATTGATCAGCTGTTTCATCATAAATAAATTCATTTTCGAAGATCTCTTGTTCAGGTGTATCTGACAAAAATGGCTCGGTAGTAGACATATTTCTATTTTTATAAATTTTAATTAATTCCGAACTAATATCCTTAATTCTCTTTTTTATTTTTAATTTAGTTTTTTCCCACTCCAAACTATTAAGTTTATGTATAACGGGCTTAGCACCATCTTTTGAGGAATATTTATATAATTTATCGACATCATCTACTGGAATGTATAATTTATCATTTCCTTTATATTGTAGCAAAATATAGTCTTTTAATAGTCCATTTTTCATAATAGTTTGTATTCCCATGTAAACCCCTATACCATTTGCTTTATGTACTACATAGTCTCCAATTTCTAATTTATCTATTGAGTTAATCTTTTTACCCATTTTATAACCAGTATCATACCTTATTTTCTGTACATTTAAATTTAGGTCATTTTTAGATAAATATGTAATATTGTTATAAATAAAACCATTAAGTAAATCTTTTTTTATAATTTTTTCTTTAGGAGCATTAAGCTTAGAAATAAAAATGTTATCAGTTGAACAAAGGAAAGTATTATCCCTTAAAAGATCACTATTAAATTTATTAAAATCATTATTATATGATGTAATAGCTTCAGCGGTGATAGAATAATCATAATCAAGATTATTAGTAGTATCAAAGAAAATAGAATGCTCAGATTTCAAATCATCCAAATTAAATAAGACATCAACATCTCCATAATAATTTAGTTGTTCTTTTATACTATTAAATACTTTAATAATGGAATCATAATCATGATAAATGACCAACGGATTATCAAAATAATCTAGCACTGAACTATTGGCATTATCATATTCATCAATTACAGGTTTTATAATTACTTCGTCAACTGACTTAATAGATTTCTGTGTATTTTCATCAAAAATCTTAACTTCGTCAACATCATCATCAAAAAATTCAATCCTATAAGGATGCTCTTCAAATATAGGAAAAACATCCACAACAAAACCCCTAACACTGAATTCTCCAGTGTTAGTAACAATACTCTCTCTTCTATAACCTGCTTTATTTAATTTATTTATTAATATTTCTCTATCTATCTTTGATTTTAATGTAATATTTAATGTTACATTTGTCAATTCATTTTTAGGTAATAATTTTTTTAAATAACTGTTAGTATGACAAATAAGAATTTTATTTGATTTACTATTAAAGTTATTTAAAAACTTAAGACGCATATACATAAATTCTGGTGATGAAACTATTGCTTTTTTAGTAAGGTAGTCATCATCTGGAAAAATAAAAACATTGTCTTTTAAATAATAACTTAACCTAGAGTATAAATTATTAGCTTCAGTTAAAGTTGGGGTAACTAAAACAATACCATTATCCACCTTAGAATAAAGATATAAAATAAACTGATTGTATATCTCATTATTAGTTATAGAAATTTTTAATTTATCTTTTAAATGTATTTTAAAAATTCCGTCTAACATTTCTCCTCCTAATTATATTTACTCATTAATTTATCAAATTGTACAGCAGGAAAATCATTTAAAATGTTATTAATAGTAGTAAAAACAATATTTAATTTTTCCATTTCTTCTTTTGTAAATTTACCAAGCACATAATTTATCATATCATATTTTGGTTTAGAAATACCTATTCTTATCCTTTGAAAATTTTCTGCCTGTACATATTTAATTATGCTCTTGATACCATTATGTCCACCTGAAGAACCAGTACTTTTAAGTTTAAAAGTACCAACTTCAAAATCAACATCATCATAAATAACGAGCATATCTTCAATGTTTATATTAAAGTAACTCATAACTTTTTTAACAGCAAGCCCACTTTCATTCATATAAGTTAAAGGTTTAACAAATATACATTTTTCTCCATTAATTACTTTTTGAATATACAAATAATTATCTTTTTGTTTGAAAGTGTCTTTAACATAATTATCAAGTGCCATAAAGCCAACATTATGCCTTGTATTTTCATATTCCTTACCAGGATTACCTAATCCCACTATCAGTTTCATTTTTCTTCACCTCATACATATCATAAAGTTCATTTTTACTAACGCCCAATTCTCTAGAAATATACTTAATAGCATTTTTACTAGACATTCCTAAAGAAACAAGTTCTACACATTTTAAATAAGCATCATCAATATTATTTGTAGTATTTCCTTTTTCTATTACAATAACTATTTCACCTTTAACATCACCTTTATAGTTATCCAAAGCTTCCAAAACGCTTCCCCTAAAAACCTCTTCATGAAGTTTAGTTATTTCCCGGGAAATACTAATCTGCCTATTTCCCAATATTTTTAAGACATTTTGTAAAGTTTTATAAAGTCTATGTGGTGCTTCATATAAAATAATTGTAAACTTTAAATCTTTTATGCTTTCAAGTTCTTTAATTAATGCCGATTCTTTAGAATCTAAAAATCCATAAAATAAAAATTTGTCTTGATCTAAATTAGACATATTAATTGCCGGGAGTAAAGCACTAGCGCCTGGCAAAGCAATAATATTATAACCTTCTTTAACAACACTTTTAAGTGCCACATACCCAGGATCACTTATTAATGGAGTCCCTCTATCTGTTACAACAGCTATATTCTTGCCTTCATTAAGCAATTTAATCATAAGTTTGCTAGCTTTTATTTCATTAAATTTTTGACACTGATAAATTTTATTTTTAATTTTTAAATTAGTAAGTAAATTTTGAGTAACCCTAGTATCTTCAGCAAAAATAGCATCAACTTTCTTTAGAAGCCTAATTGCTCTCAAAGTAATATCTTCCATATTTCCAATTGGTGTAGGAATTATATAACAATTTGATTTACTATCTAAATAACTTCTTTGTATCATGTTTTTCTCACCTCTCAAACATTCTAAGTACTTCTTCAGTATATGATCCATCTTTATTATGACAATATAATGGAGGCAATACTTTCGCTCCTATTTTACCATTTTTCCTTGCTTCTATCAAAACTAAATTAGAATTTTCTCCCATTTTAGGATAAATAAATCTAATTCTTTTAGGCTCCAAATTATATTCCTTCATTTTAGTTAGAATTTCAGTTACTCTCTCGGTTCTATGAACCATTACTAAAGAGGCATTATTTTTTAAAAGTTTTTTACAAACACTTAAAATATCCTTTAAATCAATTAGAGTTTCATGTCTAGCATTAGTTTTAATCTCATTATCATTTAAATTACTAGATTCAACAACCTTAAAATATGGTGGATTACAAGTAATTAAATCAAATGTATCTGTTTCAAACACTTCACTTAGATTTTTCACATCCATATTTAAAATTTTCACTCTATCTTCAAGATTATTGAGTTCAATAGATTGAACAGCAAGTTCAAATACTTCTTTTTGAATTTCAACACCTATAATATTAGAATTAGTTAATGTACTAAGAATCAATGGAATAGGAGCATTCCCAGTACAAAAATCTATTATTTTCATATTCTTCTTTAAATTACAAAATCTTGGAACCAATACTGACTCCAAGCTAAAATTAAAATATTTAGTATTTTGAACTATTTTCAAATTATGATATCCGACTAAATCATTTATTACATTTTCCACATTCATCACATTTACTTCCTAAATTAACTACCACTTTTCCTTCAGCTTCTACGTTAACAACGTAAGACCTTTTTAAAACATCTACAGAAATAACAGTGCCTTCGCCCTTTTCTGTTTTCACTTTATCTCCGATAAGCGGCATACCTTCTCTATTTTCTGTATAAATATCATCTTCGTAAGTCAAACAACAAAGAAGTCTTCCACACTGGCCATTAATTTTTGTTGGATTCAAAGTTAAATTTTGATTTTTTGCCATATTGATTGATACAGATTCAGGAAATTGATGTAAAAAACTAGCACAACATAAAACTTTACCACACTGACCAATACCACCAACATCTTTTGCTTTATCCCTTACTCCAATTTGTCTAAGTTCAATTCTTGTCTTATATACAGCAGCTAAATCCTTTGCCAAGTCTCTAAAATCCACTCTTTGATCAGACAAGAAAAAGAAAATTAATTGACTTCTATCTAAAGTATACGAGGCATCAACAATATTCATATTTAAAGAATACTTTTCTGCTAAGTTTCTAGCTTTAACCATAGCATTATAAGCATCTTTTTTATTAATTTCAAAGCGTTTAGTGTCCTTTGAGTCGGCTATTCTAATAATTTTTTTCATATCATCTAGATGCTCAACATTTCGAATTTTGTTAACTATCACTTTACCTAACTGTAAACCTCTTTCTGTTTCAACAACAACAAAAGTATTTTCATTTAGTTTTATTTTTCCACCATCAAAAAAATAAAGTTTACCATTTTCTTTAAAACTAACTGCTACTATGTTGTTCATTTTTATCACCAACCAAATCAATTACTAACTTATCGAAAAACAAATTAATATTTAAATTATATTTCAAATTACTAGATGCAGCATTTAAAACAATCATTTTATTCACTAAATCATTTAGATTTGTTAAACTGCTTATATATATTATATCTTCGTTAAATCTATGAAAATAACTATAATCTCCTTTAATTTTATAATTAATTACATCATAGTAAAAATATTGGAGAATCTCCAGCAATTTTATTATATCACACTTTTCCTGCTTTTTATCAATAAAATTTTGTAAATATGCCATCGTTCCTATTTTTTTTTCACTTAAACATTTAGCAAATAATATCACTTTTCTAACAAGTTCCTCATTTAAATCATCAATATTAAATGAAATATTATCATTAACTTTTATCAATTGACACCTTGATTTAATAGTAGGTAACACATTTTCAATATTAGATGTAACTAAAAAAGCAAATATTCCATTCTCTGGTTCTTCTAAAAATTTTAATAAAGAATTAGCTGCATAATCATTCATTTTTTCAGCGCCATCAATTATGTAAACTCTTGATTCATTATATTGAGATTTAGACTTTAATCTTACCTGAAGATTAGATATTTGCTCTTTAACTATCTTATCTGTTTCAGGTCTTATAATAATAACATCATCACAATTAGTAACAGTATTGCTTTTTAAAATATATTTACTAATAACCAAAGATAATTCACTCTGAATCTTTGAATAAGTAGAATTATATAACAAAAAAGCATGGCTAATTTTATTTTGCCTATCTCTTTCAAAAAAATACTTATCCAAATCTCTACTCATAACCGTCTCCTATAACTACTTAAATCATTTTTTCTAAAATAACTAATCCAATAATAGCTGGTATCCCCAAAATTGCTACATACGAAATAGAAACAAAATTAATTGGAATCATTATACCCGCCCCTGAAGTTATTAAATCAAAGGCATATAACACACAAATAGCCATAACTAATCTTTTTACTAAAAATACTATAATTTGCATTGCACCCTCCTGCAAAATAGTATTAAAATTATTCGCACTTTATGACAACATTTTTCTATCCTCTATAGCCCTCATAATTGTTAAGGGATCTAAATATTCTATATCAGCTCCCATCGGTATTCCATATGAAAGTCTAGATACTTTTAAATTTTTATTTTCAAGTAACTTTTGTATATACAAAGATGTCATTTCACCTTCAACTGAAGGTTTTAAGGCAATAATAATCTCTTTTACTTTCTCATCAATTCTATTGTTAATAAGAGAATATATATTAATATCTTCAGGGTTTACTTCATCAATAGGGGATATTAAACCACCTAAAACATGATATAACCCTCTATATTTACCAGTTTTTTCAAACATAAATACACTTTTTGAATCTTCTACAACACAAATTGTAGATTGGTCTCTAGTCTCTGAAGCACAAATACTACACTTATCAGCGTTACTAATATGACCGCATACAACACACTTACCGATATTATTCTTAAAATTAATGAGGTTATGTGCAAATTCCTCAATTTTATCCATGTCAATTGAATTAACATCATATACAAATCTTTCGGCTGATTTCTCACCAACCCCAGAAAATAATTGAAAACTATCTTTCAATTTTTCAAATTCCTCTGGATAAATCATTATTTAAAACAATCCCCCAAAACCATTAGTATACTTGCCCATTTTTTGTTCTTTTGTACTCATTAATTTATTAAGAGCATCATTAACAGCAACCATTACCATATCTTCAAGCATATCTTTATCTTTTAAAATTTCTTCATCTATAATTTCCGCTTTTGTAATTTGATTTTTTCCGGTTAAAGTTATTTTTACTGCACCGCTTACACCTTCAAATAACGAATTTTCAATTTCATTATTAGCCTTTTCTAACTCTCTTTGCACTTTTTGCGCTTGAGCCATTAAATTTTGCATGTTCATAATTTCATCCTCCTATCACTTAACACTAACTGTGTCATCACCAAAAATATTTAATGCATCGCCTTCAAACTCAGCGTGGTTATCCACCTCTTCTAATTTTACATCATTTTCATCAATAAATACATACCTAATATTATTTTTTTTGTTATTTATATAACTATTTTTACATTTTTCCCAATCAGTCTTTGTAAGTCCGATAACTTTATAAGAAGTATCAAAAAGTTCTTTAACAAAAGTTTCTATTTGATTTATTTTATGATTAAACTTTATTAAATCAGAATCACTATTAAATGCAAATAATAAATATTTTGACGATGCAACAACAACTTTGCCCGACAACAGCAAACTTGCCACAATATTATAAGTTTGACTTGATAAATAATCATTAATTTTATCATATTTATTATTGATAGCCATCAAAATATTTTTATCAGCCTCTGCTAATACATTATTTATTCTTACTTTTTGAATTTCCTCAAAAAATTTACTGCTAACATCATCTCTTACAATATGCTCAGTTGTGCTTAAAGTTTCATCAGTTTGAACAACATCATCAGTTTCTTTGTCAATAATGCCTGATGCATCATTTCGAATGTTATCAATTGGTTTAGAACTGTTGATAACTTTCTTAACTTGAATATTATTCATCAATTCAAACATATAAATATCAAAAACCATTTTTTGATTATTTGATTTTTTTAATTCATTTGATAAATCATTAAGAATTTTAGTAAATCTAGTCAATTCCTCAATTTTAAAAGAATATTTAGATAAATAATTTTTATACTCAGCCTCAAAATAATTGGAAACCGTCAAATTTATACTATAATCTCTTAAAAAAACCAAAATAAAATCAATTATATTTGTAAAGTTATAACTATTTTCAGAAATATGTTCACTTACTGATAAAAATTCCACATAATTTGCCGTAAATATAACATCAACAAGTTTATTAATAAAATCCTTAGGAATGTTTCCAGAAAGTTTATCAATTTCACTTTCTGAAATCAAATCATCTGGTAAAGATAGGGTTTGATCAAGTAAATTAATTGCATCTCTTAGCCCTCCATCTGAATTTTCCGCGATTTTCTTTAATACTTCATCTGAAATATGTCTGTCTTCACACCCTATAATATATTTTAATCTTGAAATCAAGTCTTCAATAGAAATTTTCTTAAAATCAAATCTTTGACATCTAGACAATATTGTTAAAGGTATCTTACTAGGTTCAGTTGTAGCTAAAATAAATATAACATGTTTAGGAGGCTCCTCAAGTGTCTTTAACAAAGCATTAAAAGCTCCTATAGATAACATATGAACTTCATCAATAATATATATTTTATATCTACAGAATGCTGGCATTAATTTAACATTTTCTCTTAATGTTCTAATTTCATCAACGCCATTATTACTAGCAGCATCGATTTCAATAATGTCACTGTCATTTGTACTTAAATAAATACAAGAATTACATTCATTACAAATATCACTTTTAAAATTTTCACAGTTTACAGCATGTGCAAAAATTTTAGCAATGCTTGTTTTACCTGTACCTCTAGGGCCAGTAAATAAATAAGCATGAGAAATTTTTTTGTTAATAATTGAGTTTTTTAATACATCAACTACAATATCCTGCCCAACAACATTTTTAAAGTTTTGAGGCCTATATTTTCTATATAAAGCAGTATACGACATAAATACCTCCATACAAAAAAATTATAACATTTATAAATATATAAATATACCTTTTTATCTTAATTTTTCAAAAAAAATTGTTAATAACTTTGAAAACGTTTTGTCTTTATCTCCTAATTTAATAAAATTAGTTTTAAAGTTAATATCTTTTGTATTATCAGTAAAAAAATAAACATTATGTATCCTAGACTGTTTAATTACTTCACAGCACATTTTACAAGGTTTTAAAGTTACATAAATATCACAATCATCTAATTTCCACGTTTTCAATCGTTTGCATGCAGTTTTAATAGCAATTATTTCAGCATGATTTAGTGGATTATGCGTATTATAGCGCTTATTATAAGCCTTTGAAATAATTTCACCATTTCTAACCACTATAGATGCCACCGGTACTTCATTTTTTTTATAAGCTTTTAAAGCTAATTTAAATAAAATTTTATAATATTTATCTTCACTATTCATGTTATCTCCTTAAAAAAAGTGCACACAAATGGTTAATATTAAAGCTGCTACTTTCCAGTCCTGACCTGTTTCTATGCCATTTGTTGCACAACTAGATTATATCAAATAAACAACTTACAATCAATTTTTATAGTTTAAAATCTATCTAATGTTTCACGTGGAACATAAGTTTTGCAAAAAAATGTTAATAACTTAAAATTATACTATTTCAGAAATAAATGCTTATAATTATAATTATTAAGTGACAATCATAGCAGATTTTAATACATGAAAGTTAATAACTATAAAAATTATAAAAAAAAACAATTTTATAAATAATAGTAATTATTTAATGTTCCACGTGGAACATTAAATTGAACTATTAAAAAAATAAGAGAACATTTTAATATAAAATTTAACATTAAAATGTTTAAATAGAATGTTTCACGTGAAACATTCTATAATGCTTAACTTTAAAAACGATAAAAATTATTTATATGTTAACCAAAATCAGCAAAAAAAATTAACATATTTTAATTCGAAGTTTTATTTTGATTTTTAACAATGTTCCACGTGGAACATTGTTAAATTGTTGCATTTAAACATTTTATAAAAAAACAATAAACTTAACACACAAAATTTCAAAATAAATTTAGTCTTTAACAAAAAATATATAAAAAAAGGAGATTATCATATAATCTCCAAATGTTCCACGTGGAACATTGCTATTCTTCATCAGTAGTTTCTTCTTCAGATTTATTAACTACAGATATCGAAGCCACAATATTATTTTCTTTAAGATTAATTAATTTAACACCTTGGGTAACTCTTCCCATTGTAGAAATAGATGCCATATCTAGTCTTATAATAATACCCAAATTAGTTATAATCATCAGATCAGTATCATTATATACAGCTTTAAATCCTACTATTTTACCATTCTTTTCAGTAATGTTTATAGTTCTTACACCTTTACTACCTCTCTTAGTTTCTCTATATTCTGAAACTGCTGTCTTTTTGCCATAACCTTTTTCTGTAACCACTAAAATTTCTTGATTACTGTTGATAACTTCAGTTCCAACACATATATCATTACCTAAATTAATTCCTCTAACACCTGCAGCTGTCCTTCCCATAACACGAATTTCATTTTCATTATATCTAACCATTCTACCATTAGAAGAGCACATAATTATATAATCTTCTCCAGTAGACTTTTTAACTGAGTTAAGCTCATCATCTTCTCTTAAAGTAATAGCTATCTTACCTTTTTGACGTATATTATCAAAATCAGATATTAAAGTCCTCTTGACTGTACCATTTTTTGTACCAAACACGAAGTATTTATATGCGTTTCCTTTTTCTACTTTAACAACTGCACTTACTGTTTCATCCTTTTCTATTTGAATTAAGTTAATAATTGGTAAACCTTTAGAAGTACGAGAATATTCAGGTATCTCATAACCCTTTAATCTATAAACTTTACCTTTATTAGTGAAGAAAAGTAAATAATCGTGTGTTGATAAATTAACCATCTGATTAGCAAAATCTTCCTCATTAGTTGTCATACCTTTAATTCCTACTCCACCTCTACTTTGAGTCCTATAATTATCAGTTGTCATGCGTTTAATATAATTCTTGTTGCTTATGGTTACAATTATATCTTCTTCTGGTATCAATGATTCATCTTCTATATAATCAATAGCAGTCATATCGATTGTTGTTCTTCTATCATCTGAATATTTGTTTTTAATGTCAGCCATTTCTCTTTTTATTATATCTAGAACTAATTTTTCATCAGCTAAAATTGCTCTTAATTCATCAATAAGTTTTAATAATGTTGATAACTCTTCTTCAATCTTATTTCTCTCTAGACCTGTTAAACGTTTTAATTTTAACTCTAATATACTATCAGCTTGTATAACAGTCAATCCAAATCTATTAATAAGTTTATTTCTGGCTTCATCGTCATCCGCTGCATTTCTAATAATGCTAACTACCTCGTCAATATTATCTAATGCTATTTTATAACCCTCTAAAATATGTACCCTATTTTCACTTTTAGCAAGGTCAAATTTAGTTCTTCTATAGATTACTTCTTTCTGATGATCAATATACTTACTAATTATACTTTTTAAAGGCAAAGTCTTAGGAGTAAGCCCATCAAGCACCAAGAAAATAATACTATAGTTAATTTGAAATTGTGTGTGCTTATATAAGTTATTTAAAATAACTTGCGCATTTGCATCTTTTTTTAATGTAATAGTAATTTTAACACCATTCTTCAGATCAGTATGATAATCAGTAATTCCTTCTATAATTTTATTGTGAACAAGCTCTGCTACTTTATTTTTTAACTCCATTGTATTAACGCCATATGGAACTTCAGTAATAATTATAGTTGGATGTCCCTTTACTTCTTCAATAGTTGCTCTACTTCTAATAGTAATACTTCCACGCCCAGTTTCATAAGCTTGTTTTATTCCAGAATTACCTAAAATAACACCGCCAGTAGGAAAATCAGGACCTTTAACATATTGCATTAAACCTAAAGTATCAATTTCTGGATTATCTATATAAGCAATACAACCATCTATCACTTCACCCAAATTATGTGGTGGAATATTTGTTGCCATACCAACAGCGATCCCCATAGAACCATTAACTAAAATATTAGGGTATCTTGAAGGTAAAACTTTTGGTTCCTTTTTAGTAACATCAAAGTTATCTTCCATATCAACTGTATTCTTATTAATATCACGAAGTAACTCTAAACTAATTTTAGAAAGTCTAGATTCAGTATAACGATATGCCGCTGCACTATCGCCTTCAATATTACCAAAATTTCCATGGCCATCAACTAAAGTATATCTTTGGTTAAAGTCCTGTGCAAGTCTTACCATTGCATCATAAACCGAAGTATCTCCATGTGGATGATAATGTCCTATTACATAACCAACCGTAGTAGCGCACTTCTTATGTGGCTTATCAGGTGTATAACCGCTTTCAAACATACTCCATAATATTCTTCTGTGAACTGGCTTAAGACCATCTCTTAAATCAGGCAAAGCACGCGCTTTTATAACACTCATAGAATAATCCAAAAATGATGTCTCCACTTCATCTACAATATTATTTACAGAAAGCTTATCTCTTTCATGAAATTCTCCACCAAAGTAAGTTGAACTTTCTTCTTTATTATCATTAAGTACTTGATTTAAGTTATCAGAAGACAAAGTAGGTACTTTTTCTTCATTTTCAAGCTCATTTGCTCTCTCAAGTAGTTTATCTAAATCATCATTCATTTATAAACCCTCCTATATATCAAGATTTTGTACAAATCCAGCATTATCCTCAATGAATTTACGTCTAGGTTCAACTTCCTCACCCATTAATTTAGTAAATACTTGATCTGCTAAAATTGCATCATCTACACTTATCTTTCTTAAAATTCTCTTATTTATATCCATTGTAGTTTCATTTAACTCTTCAGCATCCATCTCACCAAGACCTTTCATTCTAGCTATTTCTGCACGATTTCTTACATTCTCTGGTAAAGAAGCTAAATATCTGTCTTTTTCAGCCTCATCTAAGCAATATTTTCTAGTCTTACCATGCATTACCCTAAATAAAGGTGGCTGAGCAGCATAAACGTGGCCTTGCTCCAAAATAGGTTTAAAATATCTATAAAACAATGTTAATAACAAAATTCTAATATGTGAACCATCAACATCGGCATCGGTCATTATAATAATTTTATGATATCTTAACTTTTCCAAATCAAAGTCTTGTCCAATTCCAGTACCAAAAGCTGTAATAATAGTTTTTATTTCTTCATTTCCAAGAGCCTTATCAAGTCTAGTTTTTTCAACGTTAAGAATTTTACCTCTTAAAGGAAGAATAGCTTGTGTCATAGAATCTCTTCCTTTTTTAGCACTTCCACCGGCACTGTCTCCTTCGACTATAAATAATTCACTTTCAGTTGGATCTTTACTCTTACAATCAGTTAATTTTCCAAAGAAATTTGTAATAGTTAAATCATTTTTTCTTGTAGCTTCTCTTGCTTTTTTAGCAGCACTTCTAGCACGACTTGCAAGCATAGCTTTTTCGACTATTATTTTAGCCTCATTTGGATTTTCCATTAAAAATCTATCAAATCCTTCAGCAAACACATTATCAGCTATCTTCCTTACTTCCGAGTTACCAAGTCTACCTTTAGTTTGACCTTCAAATTGAGGATTAGGATGTTTACACGATATGATCATAGTTAAACCTTCCTTAACGTCATCGCCTGTTAAACTTTCATCCTTTTCCTTAAGCATCTTTGTCTTTCTAGCATAATTATTAATTAATCTAGTTAATGCTCTTCTAACTCCTTCTTCATGAGTTCCACCATCATGAGTATTAATGTTATTAACGAATGAATATATATTATCAGAATAACTTGTATTATATTGCATTGCAACTTCAAAAAATACATCATCTTGTGAACCCTCTAAATGAATAATATTGTCATGAATAGGTGTCTTATTTTGATTTAAAAATTTTACATACTCGCTAATACCACCTTCATATAAAAATTTTTCACCTTGTGTATCCTCTTCATCTCTATCATCTCTCAAAGTAAGTTGAAGTCCTTTATTCAAAAATGCAAGTTCTCTAACTCTTACCTTTAACGTTTCATAATCGTATATTTCAGTATCAAATATTTCAGCATCCGGTTTAAAAGTAACTGTAGTACCAGTTCTATTTGCCTCACAATCTCCGATAACAGTTAAAGGTTGTAAAGTTTTTCCACCATTCACAAATTTACATTCATATATTTTTGAATCTTTATATACTCTAACAGTAACTGAACTAGATAAAGCATTAACTACTGATGCACCTACACCATGAAGTCCTCCACTTACCTTGTATCCGCCACCACCAAATTTACCTCCAGCATGTAAAACTGTATAAACTGTTTCAACAGTTGAAATTCCGGTTTTAGGGTGTTTACCAACGGGTATACCACGTCCATCATCTTTTACAGTTATTGAATTATCCTTATTAATTATGATTTCAATATTTTTGCAAAATCCAGCTAAAGCTTCATCAATTGAGTTATCAACGATTTCCCATACAAGATGATGTAACCCTTTAACATCAGTTGTACCTATATACATACCAGGTCTTTTTCTTACCGCTTCAAGTCCTTCTAATACTTGAATATCGCTTTCATTATAATTGTCTTTCATTTTCCTTACCTCCATTCAAATCTATAATGTTTGCCTTTTTTATTAAATTAGGTTTCACATTTTTAATATCTGTAGTAGTTATAAAAACCTGTACTTCATTACTTAAGCTGTTTATAATATTATTTTGATTAATAATATCAAGTTCACTAAACAAATCGTCTAAAAGAAGTACAGGACTTTCATAATAATCATTAACTAAAACCTCCATCTCAGCCATTTTAAGAGAAAGTAATATTAATTTTTGAATTCCTTGACTACTATATTCTTTAGCATTCTTTCCATTGTGTAAAAAAATTAAATCATCCTTATGAACACCTATTTTAGTAAAACCTATAGTTTCTTCGTAATTCCTATTTTTTTTAAACATAGCTAATATTTCATTCAAAGATTTATTTTGAAATTGACTTTCATATTCAATAAAAACACTATCATTTTTTTTAAATTTCTTAAATATTCTTTTAATTTTTTTGTTTATTTTTTCAACATAATCTTCTCTTATATTATAAATTTCTAAACCAAGTTCTGCTATTTTCTTGTCAAGAACATCCAAATACATTGTATCCATATTAGAATTAATAAACATTTTTTTTAAATATTCGTTTTTATTTTTTATTAAAATATTATAATTATTAAGAAGTTTTATATAAGTTTTATTAACTTGTGACAAACTGACATTTAAATAGTTTCTCCTAGTTGTAGGAGATTCTTTAATTATCTTAAGTTCATCTGGCGAAAAAAGTATAACCTTAAACTGAAAAATATAATCACTTATTTTCTTTTTAAGTTTTCCATTAATTTTTGTTTTCTTTCCATCTGAAGTTAAAACATAATCAAGTTTTTTTATCTTTTCATGATCACTTACTTCAAGTTTAACTTTAAAATAATCAGCATTATTCCTTATCATTACAGCTTCATCATTACTTTTAAAAGTCCTCGCTGTACTGGCAACATATATACTTTCAATTATAGATGTCTTTCCAATACCATTATCCCCTATAATAATATTAATATTTCCTAGATTATTAAGTTTAAGTTTTTCATAATTTCTAAAATTTGTCAGTTCAATTCTCTCAATATGCATTTTAAAACCTCTTATAACCCTAAATTTAAAAATAATAGGTATACTAGTACTCCTATACCTATTACAATTATATCACAAATACCCCCTAATAAAAAGCATTTTCTACCATTTTTTTGAAGTTCTTATCTCATAAGAAGAATAAAGTCTTGCTGCTTTTGAATATTGACAGTTAAAAATATAAAATGAGACTGGAACATCAATAGAAACACCGTTTTTAAATTTAACTTTTGTTTCTTTTTTCCACTTACTAGGACAATAATCTAAAATATTATTATAACTTATCCAAAGATTATTTTCATTTTTAGGTGATACAAGAGGAAAAAATATAATTCTACTATGTTCTTCAATTACAACTGGAGCCTTATATCTTGTTCTTATGAAGTTATAAGTACAATTAACTCTATTTTTATATTGAACACCGAAATACTCACAACTATATTCAATAACTTTTAAAGATGAACATTTAATAATTAAATTAGCATTTTTTTCAAGTATTTCACAGTTATTTCTATTAACAGGCAAAACTGCTAAAGTCTCATCATTGATATTATACATCCATATACCCCCTTTCTTGGGACGATATAATAACAAAGTGAGTTGTCGAAATTTGTCGAAATATGACGAAAAAATACCAAAAATTTAAATTTTTCCAAAAAAAAAGCCAAATTTTAATAATTCAGCCATATTTTTAATAAGTTTTTATTGGTAAAATTAGTTGTAACAAATCTCCATTATCATTTTCTTTTATAATAATTGGTTTAATTTCGCCATTAAAATATAAAGTAATTTCTTTACTATCAAAACTTTTAATAGCTTCCATCATATATTTAACACTAAAAGAAATTTTTAAATTGCTTCCTTTTAAAACTTCAATGTTCATAACTTCTTCTATCTTACCAATTTCAATACTACTAGAAGTTAAAATTAACTTATTACCATTCACTTCTAAAGATACAATATTTTTATCTTTAGCTTGAGCTAATATACTAGCGCGATCCATAATACTATAAAATTCATTTGTATTAACCTTATAAACATATTCAAAATCATTAGGAACTAAAGAATCAGTATTTGGATAAGTACCATTTAACAAACTTGATTGAAATAATATATCTTTATACTTAAAAAGTACCTTGTTATTAAAATAATGAAGTTCAATTGTCTCATCATCTTCCCCTGTTAGTTTAACAAATTCATTAACATTCCTTGCAGGAATAACTAAATTTATACTATTATTACTAAAATCATTAAACTTTACTGTTTTTTTAGCTAATCTATAAGAGTCAGTAGCAACACACTCTAAACTATTTCCTATAATCTTCAAATTTATACCAGTTAAAAGTGGTTTACTTTCTTGTTGACTTGTAGCAAAAACAGTTTGATTAACAATTTCTTTAAAATTACCAGCTGTTAACTTTACAGGATTCTCTAAAGTTTCAATTTTAATATTAGGAAATTCATTAACATTAAAGCAATTTAAATTATATTTACTACTACTAGTTGAAATAATTGCTTTACATCCATCTATCTCCTCAATTTCAATTAACTCATTAGGAAGTTTCCTAATAATATCTAGAATAAATTTACCATAAATAACAACTCTACCTACCTTAGAAATTTCATGAATTTGGTTTTTAGGTGTAAAGGTTTTAATAGTAATTTCATTATCTGTTGCAGTTAAATATAATCCTTCCTCAGTAAGTTCAAATAAAATTCCATTTATTACAGGTATAATATTTCTATTTGATAAAGCCCTCCCTACATTATTTAAATTTTCTAATAATACATCTTTATTAATTTTAAATTTCATTTCAATTCCTCCTTTATTTTTTATTTAAATTAATAATCTTATTATTAAAGTGAATAATGTGTATATCTCACTTAATCACTTATTTTATAGGTGTAAACACGTGTTAATAACTTTAAAATATTAACATTCTATTCACTCATTTTTTGTTTAAGCTCACTAATAATTTTTTCAAGTTCACCATTTGTTTTCATATCCTCATTAATTTTCTCATATCCGTGTATAACCGTTGAATGATCTCTACCTCCAAACTCAAGTCCTATCCGAGGATAAGTTTCATCAGTAAGAATTCGGCATAAATACATGGCTATCATTCTTGCATTTGCAATATTCTTACTTCTTTTCTTTCCCTTTAAATCATCACTAGTAAGTTTAAAATATTCAGAAACTATAGATATAATCTTACTAATAGAATTCTCTGTATATTGTCCCATTCCATTAGCATATTCATCTAGTGCTTCCATAGCATTTTCTAGTGTTAGCTCTTTAATATTCATAATTGCAGAATATGCGTAAAGTCTAGTAATTGCGCCTTCTAAATTTCTAACATCACTTCCACAATTAGAAGCAATAAAATCAACGATCTCATCTGATAAATTCATAATATAATCTCCAGATGCTATCTTATTTTTAATAATTCTAACTTTTAAATCAAACTTTGGTACATCAATAGTCGCTCTTAACCCCCAATTAAACCTAGTCTTTAATCTATCAGCAAACATCTTTAAGTCTTCAACACTTCTATCTGAACATATTATTATTTGCTTTTGACTATAATATAAACTATTGAAAGTACTGGTAAATTCTTGTTGAGAAGCAGTTGCACTTCCTAAAAATTGAATATCATCAATCATTAAAACATCCACATCTCTATATTTATTCTTGAAAATATCAATATAATTTAAGTTATCTTCCTTATTTCCACTATCTTTAGTAATGTTAATAAACTCATTCATAAATTCATCAGTAGTTATATAAAGAACCTTTAAATCGCTATTCTTAATAATATAATTCCCAATTGCGTGCATTAGGTGAGTTTTACCAAGTCCACTTTTACCATATAAAAATAATGGGTTATAAAGTTTACCTGGATTTTCCGCAACTGCCATACAACTACTATAAGCAAACCTATTCGAGTCACCTACCACAAAATTATCAAAAGTATATTTAGGGTTCAAGTTTGTTTTCCTTTTAGAAACAAATTTATCAGCTCTTAAATCTGGTGTTAAAGAAATATTCTCTTCCTCATCTTCCTTAAAAGCTTCTTTATATTCATTTTCTAAATACATTAATATAGTATGTTGTGACCCTGTTACATTTAGAAATACTTCTTCAACAATATCAATATAATTATTAATAATATGATTTTTTTGAACTAAATAAGGAACTATAATAACAATTTCTTTTTCATTAATTGTTAACAACTTCAAATCTTTAAACCATGTTGAGAAAGATATGTCACTAATTCTATCTCTAATGCCATTTAGAAAATCATTCCACACTTTTACTTTATCCATAGACCCACCTCCAAAAGTAACCCACAACTTATTCACTTTCATTTTAACCCTTTTTATTCTATTTTAAAAGTAAAAATTTTAAAAAAATGTTATTAACATGACTTATTAACAGATTGTACACACATTTTTATCCCATTTTACAGCACTTAAACCAACTTATTCACATTATCAACAAATTTAAGTATCAACCTGTTAATAAAGTTATCAACATAAAATGTTAATATGTTAATAAATAATAAATTGACAAATACTATTCTATAGTTTATAATTTTAGAAGTCAAGCAAAAAAAAGTTAGGAGGAGAAAAAAATGAAATTAACACCAGTTGCTAAAAAGAACAATAAAGCAAAAAAACAAGGTTTTCTTTCAAGAAGTAAAAATATATTAAAAAGTAGAAGAAAAAAAGGAAGAAAAAATTTAACAAACAAATAACTACTTGCAAAGAGTAGTTTTTTTGTATAAAATAAATCTAACAGGTGATTATATATGAATAAAAAATACATTATAACTAAAAATGAAGAAATAGAAAAAATAGTTAAAACTGGAAAAAAGAAAGTATCGAGATACTATATCATATACTATATAGATAATAATGAAGAAAATTATAACAAATATTGCATAAGTGTAAGCAAAAAATTAGGAAAAGCAAATGTAAGAAACAAAATAAAAAGAAGAATAAAAGATATATTAGTGAAAAATAAAATGGAATTAAGTAAAAAGTATGTTATAATAATAAGGAAAGCAGGAATTGAAGCTTCATATGAAGACTTAAAAGAAAAACTAATTGCTGAAATAAAAGGAGAGAAAAATGAAAAAAATTAAAAAAATATTAATAATACTAAGTTTAACTTTATTATTAACAACAGGGTGTACGAAATCATTTAGAGATGAAAAAACAAAAAATGTTTATACAGAAAACATACTTTGTAAACCAACTAACGAAGAAAGTATAAAAGCCTATGAAAATAATGATAATGTAGATTTAGACAAATTACCTAAATGTGAAGATTTAAAAGTAAATTCAGGTGGATATGAAGGATTGTGGACAAGCTTATTAGTAAAACCTCTCGCTTGGGTTATAGTAAAGGTCGGTTTACTTGTAAAAAATTATGGTTTATCAATCATAATATTAGGTATACTATTAAGACTATTAGTATTACCACTTACTAAACAAACTTTAAATATGTCTGAGGGTATGAAAAAAGCAAACCCTGAACTTCAAAGATTAGAAAAAAAATATGCAGGAAGAAATGATCAACAATCGTTACTAGCAAAAAATCAAGAAATGGCATTAATTTATAAAAAATATAACATAAAACCGCTTTCAGGATGTTTAGTATCATTACTTCAATTACCTTTATTCTTTGCATTTTTAGAAGCAATACAAAGAATACCAGCAATTCTAGAAGAAAAACTATTATGGTTTGACTTAGGTACAACACCTTGGAAGGCAATAACAAGTGGGAGTTATTACTATATAGTAATAGTTATTCTTATCGGAGCATCAACATATTTTTCATTCAAAAACACAGGAACCAGTGCAATAAATGAAGAGCAAGCACAGCAAACAAAAATGATGACTAAAATGATGACTATATTTATAATATTTATGTCATTCACACTAAATGTAGGAATTGGATTATATTGGATATCAACAAGTGCATTTGCAATATTGCAAAATTATTTACTAAAAAAAATAAATGATAAGTAAAAAAAGAAAGAGGTATGAGGTATTATGGAAAAGTATATATATAAAGGAAAAAATAAAGAAACTATATTAAAAGAAGCGCTAAATGAGTTAAACGTAACTGAAGATGAAGTGTTAATAAAAGAAAAAGAAGAAAAAGGTGGCTTATTCGCGGCCAAAAAGGTTGTTATTGAAATTGTAAAAATAAATGACATAGCTAATTATGGAAAAACAGTGTTAGAAAATATATTAAAAGGTTTTAATATTGAAGGAAATATAGAAAAACAAATAAGAAATAAAAAAGTATCCTACAGAGTTCATTCAAATAACAATGGAATACTAATTGGTAAAAATGGTGCAGTATTATCATCATTACAAAAGTATTTAAAGCAAGTAATAAATGCAAAATTTGAAGTACATGTAAATGTAGAATTAGACATAGAAAACTACAAAGAAAAGCAAAATTATTTTCTTGAAAAGGATGCAAAAAAATTAGCAAGACAAGTAACTTTATCAAAAGTAGATGTTAAATTAGATCCTATGAATTCATATCAAAGAAGAATTGTCCATAATGCTTTATCTAAATTTGAATACATAGTTACAGAAAGTGTTGGAGAAGAACCAAATAGATGTGTAATTATTAAATACAAAGAAAAATAACTAGAAAAACTAGTTTTTTTTATTTCCCGGGAAATAAGTAATTTACATATTCTTTTCAAAGTGGTATAATTTATGCGCAAAAGGAGGAAAAAAAATTATGACAGATACAATATGTGCAATTGCAACTAGCGTTGGTGTAAGTGCAATAAATATAATAAAAATAAGCGGTCCGAAAGCAATAAGTATAGTAAACAGTTTATTTACAAGTGACTTAACAAGAAAAAAATCAGGAACAATTAACTATGGATTCATAAAAAATGAAGATGAAATAATTGATGAAGTATTAGTTTCAGTTTTTATCGCACCTAATTCTTCAACTGGGGAAGATGTAATAGAAATTAACTCACATGGAGGAATATCTGTCACAAATAAAATACTTGAATTGCTTTTAATAAATGGTTGTAGACTAGCCGAGCCAGGTGAATTTTTAAAACGTTCATTTTTAAATGGAAAAAAAGATTTGCTAGAAGCAGAGTCTATAAGTGATCTAATTAATGCCAAAACAGAAGTAGCAAGAAAAATGAGTACTAAGGGTGTAACAGGAGACTTATCTAAGATAGTAAAAAATCTAAGAGAAACCTTACTTAATATAATAGCAAACGTAGAAGTTAATATAGATTACCCTGAATATGAAGATGCAATTATGTATACAAATG
Organism: uncultured Mycoplasmatota bacterium; assembly: GCA_900553835.1. Taxonomy (GTDB): domain Bacteria; phylum Bacillota_I; class Bacilli_A; order RF39; family UBA660; genus CAG-628. Next base: position 40,489 of record USFF01000003.1, on the reverse strand, counting down.
AACTATTAAAAAGTAAAATAACAGAAATAAATAATTTACTAAATAAAATAGTAAAAGAAAGTGATAAAGGTACACTTATAAAAAATGGTATAAATGTAGGAATAATCGGAAAACCTAACGTAGGGAAAAGCAGTTTACTAAACAAACTAATAAACGAAGACAAAGCTATAGTAACAAATGTTGCGGGAACAACTAGAGATATAGTTGAAGGTACAATAATAGTAAATGGTATAAATCTAAATTTAATTGACACAGCAGGAATAAGAAATACAGATGATGTTGTAGAAAAAATTGGTGTAGAAAAAAGTAAAAATATAATAGAAAAAAGCGATTTAGTAATTGCTTTATTTGATGGAAGTAGAGAATTTGATGAAGAGGATTTAGAAATACTAAGTAACCTAAAAAATAAAAAAGTAATAGTACTAATCAATAAAATAGATTTAGAACAAAAATTAGATAGAACCAAATTAAAAAACTTTAGCACTATTGAAATATCCATAAAAGAAAATAAAGGAATAGACAAATTATTAGATAAAATAAAAGAAATGTTTGATTTAGAAGAAATAGAAAATAGTGATTACACATATCTATCAAACGCTAGACAAATAAGTATAATAAAAGAATGCTTAAATATTGGTAAAGAAATAGAAAAGCAAAATGAATTAAACACACCAGTTGACTTAATACAGATCGACTTACAAAGATTATGGGAAAAATTAGGTGAATTAACTGGAGAAACATATAAAGATGAATTACTTGATGAGATATTTAGTAAATTTTGTTTAGGAAAATAAAAAAGGAGGAAAAACTCATGTATGAAGTAATAGTAATTGGAGGAGGACATGCAGGCTGTGAAGCATCTTTAGCGACAGCTAGAATGGGACATAAAACCCTACTAATAACTGGAAACATAAAAAACATAGCTGATATGCCATGTAATCCATCGGTAGGTGGTTCAGCAAAAGGAATAGTAGTAAGAGAAATAGATGCTCTTGGTGGAGAAATGGGAATAAATTCAGACAAGTCTCATTTACAAATCAAGATGCTTAATAGTAAAAAAGGTCCAGGAGTAAGAAGCTTAAGGTGTCAAGCTGATAAAACAGTTTACCCACAAAAAATGTTAGAAACACTAGGTAGTACAGAAAATTTAGAAATAAAGGAAGACTTAGTAAAAGAATTAATAATTGAAAACAATGAAATCAAAGGAATTCTAACTGAAAATAATGAAAAAATATATGCAAAAAAAGTAATAATAACAACAGGAACTTATTTAAATGCAGACATACTAAGAGGTCACACAAAATATAAAGGCGGACCACACGGAGAAAAACCTTCACTATATTTAAGTGAAAGTCTACAAAAAAATGGTATAAAAATGAGAAGACTTAAAACAGGAACACCACCTAGAGTTTTAAAAAGTACTATTAATTATGATGAATGTTCCATAGAAGAAGGAGATAAAGAACTATTAAGTTTCAGTAATTTTTACAAACCAACTTATAGTATAGAAAATCAAGAACCATGTTACCTAACGTACACAAATTTAGAAACCCACAAAATAATTTTAGACAATTTGGATAAATGCGCTCTTTATAGTGGACTGATAGTCGGAATAGGACCAAGATATTGTCCATCAATAGAAGATAAAATAGTTAAATTTAAAGATAAAGACAGACATCAAATATTTCTAGAACCTGAAAGAAAAAATGGAGAAGAAATATATGTTGGGGGCTTTTCAACTACTATGCCTGAAGAACTACAAGAAAAATTAATTCATTCAATGGAAGGCCTACATTATGCTAAAATAACAAAATATGGATATGCAATTGAGTATGATGCAATAGATTCAACAGAATTAAAAATGTCTTTAGAAAGTAAAAAAATAAAAGGTCTTTACAGCGCAGGACAAATAAATGGAACAAGCGGTTATGAAGAAGCAGCAGCGCAAGGTTTAATTGCCGGAATAAACGCGGGATTATCTCTTGAAAACAAAGAGCCATTAATTCTAAAAAGAAATGAAGCATATATTGGTGTTTTAATTGACGATTTAATTAATAAAGGAATAACCGAGCCATATAGACTTCTTACTAGCCGTGCAGAATTCAGATTACTTTTAAGACACGATAATGCATCAATAAGATTAACAGAAATAGGAAGAAAAGTAGGACTAATAAATGATGAAAAATATAATATCTTTAAAAATAAATTAAAAAAAATAAAAGAACTCAACAATCATTTAAACGAAGTAAAAATAGAAGCTAGTGATAAAAATAACGAATATTTAGAAAAAAAACACTCTAGCCTACTTTCAGGTAAAATAAAAGCTATAGAACTATTAAAAAGACCAGAAATAAATATAAGTGACATAGAACACTTACTTAACGAAAACTTTGATAAAGAAGCTGGAGAACAAGTAGAAATAAACACAAAATATAGTGGATATATTTCAAAAACAAATTTAGAAGTAGAAAAAATGCTAAATTTAGAAAAGAAAAAAATCCCTGAAGATATCGACTATAGTAAAGTAAAAAACATAGCTACTGAAGCTAGACAAAAACTAGAAAAAATAAGACCATTAACTATTGGGCAAATGACTAGAATAAGCGGAATTAACCCTTCAGATGTTACTATGCTATTAGTTTATCTAAAGAAGGAGTATCCTAATGAATGAAAAAGAGTTTAAAGTATATCTTTTAAAATTAAATATAGATATTGCTGAAGAAGAGTTAAAAAAATTTGAAACATATAAAGAATTACTAAAGGAATATAATAAAAAATTTAACCTAACTAGTATAACAGAAGATGAAAGCATATATTTAAAACATTTTTATGACTCACTATACTTAATGACTACTTCAGAATTTAAAAACAAGAAAACTTTTCTCGATATAGGTACAGGTGCAGGTTTTCCGGGTCTAGCACTTGCAATCATGAATAAGAATATGTTATTTACTTTAGTAGAAAGTAATCAAAAAAAATGTATGTTTCTTAGTCTTGTCAAAGAAAAACTAGATCTAAAAAATGTAGAAATCATAAATCAAAGAGCAGAAGAATATACAAAAGTAAATCGTGAAAAATTTGACATAGTCTCCTCTAGAGCAGTATCACATTTAAAAATATTATCTGAATTAGAACTTCCTGCATTAAAAGTAAGTGGTTACTTTTTACCTTTAAAATCAAGTATAGAAGATGAATTAAATGAAACTATAGATTTCTTAAACGAGTTAGATTGCACTGTCGAAAAACTTTATAAATATGAGTTGCCTATAGAAAATTCAGAAAGAACTATAGTTGTAATAAAGAAAAATAAAATAACTAAAACTACTTATCCAAGAAATTATAGTCAAATAGTCAAAACTAAAAGGAAATAATACTTTTAGTTTTTTTAATCAAAGTACTTGAAAAAACAAAAAAAATAAAGTACAATAATAATAGAATAAATAAATAAAGGGGCTGTAGATATGAACCGAGAAAATGAAATAATTAATGTAAACATAGATGACATAATTCCTAACAGGTTCCAACCAAGACTTGCTTTTGATGAAAAGGAATTAAAAGAGTTATCTGAATCGATAAAGATGCATGGAATAATCCAACCATTAGTACTTAGAAGAATTGGAGACAAATTTGAAATAATTGCTGGAGAAAGAAGATACAAGGCTTCTGTTTTGGCAGGCCTAAAAACTGTTCCAGCTGTCATTATGAATATAGATGATCAAAAAAGTGCTGAAGTTGCTGTAGTAGAAAACTTACAGAGAAAAGACTTAACTGCTATTGAAGAAGCACAAAGTTACAAAAAAATATTAGATATGGGTTATCTGACACAAGAGAGTTTAGCAGCAAGAATGGGAGTAGCACAATCGACTATAGCTAACAAATTAAGACTTTTAAATCTGACAATACCAGTAAAAGAAGCATTACTTCATAACAAAATATCTGAAAGACATGCAAGAAGTTTATTAAACATAACAGACAACACTGAACAAATTAACATGTTAAACAGAATAATGAATGAAAGATTAACTGTAAGACAAGCTGATGAAGAAATAGCAAAACTATTAGGTAAAGAAAGACCACAAAATAACGAAATAAAAAGAGAAACACCTATGAGTATTAATCCTAATGATGTAGATATAGAAAAAGAAAAACAAGAGTCAAAAGATATAATAACTGAATACGTACCTAAAGATATTGATGCTCTTTTAAAACCGCAAGTTCCTATAAAACCAGAGCCTACAGTAGAGAAAAAAGAAGTAATGATAAATCCATTCCAAGAAATAGAACCAGAAATAATGGATTTTGAATTACCTTCTCAAAGCTTTGAAAAACCTGCATTAGAAAACACACAAAGTATTCCAAAAAGTAGCATAATAGCAGAATATGAAAGTACAAAAGAACCTGAAATAGAACAAAATACACCAATCAATGAAGGTAAGAACATCAAAAATGCAATCAACAGTGCTAGAGAAGAAGCAAGAAAAATAGAAAACATGGGCTTTAATGTTGACACAGAAGAATTTGATTTTGAAGACATGTACCAAATAATAATAAAAATAAAGAAAGATTAAACAAAATAAACGTTTAATCTTTTTAATATTCCTTAACATAATCAGGTTCAGTTCCCTTAACATAAAACATAAGATCTTTTACACTTAAATCAGTAGTACTTCCGCTTATTGGGTTAACAATCGCACCTGTAACTCCTCTAGGAATATTATACCATGCACTCTCTTTTTCTCCGAGATAAGCTTCTATACTTCTAGCCCATATTTTCTTTGTAATCTTTGAAGAAACCTTTTCAACCGACCTATTATCATCATAACCATTCCAGACTAGAACAAGAGCTTCTGGGTTATACCCAACAACCCAATAATCTGTATCAGTAGTTCCTGACTTAACTGCATACTTATGATTAATTAAATTTTTAACACTTAAAAGTGTTGGTGAAGCATAGTCAATATAGTCATAATTATAAGAGTTTGTTAGCATCTCATTTAAAATATATACATACCTCTTATCTAAAACATTTTCCTCTTCATATTTAGCTTCATATATTACATTGTCATTTAAATCAGTTACTTTTTTTATATAAACAGGATTATTTCTAATTCCATAATTTGCAAGAGTTTGAAAAGCATTACTATAATCAACCATATTAATTTCACTAGTACCTAAAGCCAAACTAGCATTACTAGGTAGACTTGTTTTAATACCCATTCTTTTTGCTGTATTCTTTAAATTATCAGTACCAAGAAACAAATGAGTCTTAACAGCAAAAATATTATCTGAAAGTACAAGAGCATCCGCCATAGTTATAGACTTATTAGCGTACTTATCAGCAAAATTACTTGGAGAATAACTCTCATCTTCCCCTAAAGAAAATGTTGTCTTTTCACTTACAAAAGTACTAGTAGCAGTCATTCCGTTTTCTAAAGCAGAATAATAAAGAATAGGTTTAAAAGTAGAACCAACTTGCCTTTTAGCCTTTGTAACTCTATTATACTCTGTCTCATTATAATTAGTGCCACCAATAAGAGCTACAATTGCGCCATTTTTAGGACTTCTTATCATAGCCCCTACTTCTAACTCGCCAGTGTTTTCCATTTCTTCAGAAATAATATTTTCTAAATTTCTCTGTGCATCACTATTTAGATAAGTATAAACCTTTAAACCCCCAGTTTCTATTAAACTTTTAGGAATTTCATCTATTGAATTAAGTTCATCCATAACCGCATCTTTATAGTACAACGAACTAACAATAAAATTACTAGACTTCTTACCATAAAAAGAAAGTTCTTCATTATAAGCATTTTCCATCTCTTCCTTAGTAATATGTCCCATATTAAACATGCTATTTAAAACTATTTTTTGTCTAGCTTTAGCATTATCGTAATAATAAACTGGATTATAATATGTAGGATTTTTAGGAATACCAACTATAATAGAAGCTTCAGCAAGAGTAAGATCTTTAGCATGTTTATTAAAATAATAAAGACTTGCCTCTTCTATTCCATAATTACCTGCCCCATAATTAATTGTATTCATGTAACCTTCTAGGATCTCATTCTTATTATAATGAACTTCAAGTTCAAAAGTAAGATAAGCCTCTTCTAGTTTTCTTTCCCAAGTCTTATCAAAAGTCAAAAACAAATTTTTAATATATTGCTGACTAATTGTACTCGCGCCTTCCTTTAAATTACCAGCTTTAATATCATTATAAAGTGCTTTCATAATTCTCATATAATCAAAACCATTATGACTATAAAAGTTTTTATCTTCTGTATCCACAATTCCTTTAATAGCATAAGGACTAATTTCATCTAAACTAACCCAAGAACTAGTGGCAGTATTTTGGTAAAAAACTTCATCACTGTCATCATATAAAATAATTCTATTGCTACTTTGTACATCAATTTTAGGGGTAATGTACGCATATAAATAAAATCCAAAAAGTGCTAAAAAAATAAATATTACAAAATAGCAAAAAATTTTATAACACAAAATTAATATCTTTAACCTCTTACTTTTCATAAATTCACCTACAATTATTATTAAAAAAATATAAAAAAATATAAGTAAAAAACACATATAATTTACAATAAATATGAATATAATAAAAAAGATTAACAAAATGACTTGATTTATTGAAAAAATTCAGTATAATTTTAGTGGAAAAGGAATGATTGTAAAATGAAATTAAAAAGTATAAGTGAAGAACAAATTGAAACTATGTCATATGATGATATAGCATATGTAATCCTAAAAGAAAAAGGAAAAAAAATGAAATTACTTGATTTATTTAATGAAGTAATTGATCAGTTAAAATTAAACAAAGAGGAAGCTGAAAATCATTTAGCTGACTTCTTTAGTCTATTATCAACTGAAAAAAGATTTATTCAGTTAGAAGGCGGATATTGGGATCTAAGAGAAAACCACACTGCAAAAATAGAACTAACTGATTTAGATGACGAAGAAGACTTAACAGATGAAATAGAAGAAGAAAGAAATGAAGAAATAGAAGAAGATATGTACATTGATGAAACTAAAGAAAGTGACGATGACGAAGCGGAAGACGAATACAAAGATTTAGTAGTAATTGATGATGAGATGGACTCTGACCTTTAGCTAAATAATTTTAATAATTATTTAAAGAAAGGAAGCTGAAAATGATAGAAAGATTAAATATAATAATAAATAGATATAAATACTTAGAAGAAGAATTAACAAAACCAGAAATATATAATGATTTCAAAAAAATGAAAGAAGTTTCTAAAGAAAAAACAAATTTAGAAGAAACTGTAGTAAAAGCTGAAGAATATAAAAGAGTACTAAGTGATATAGAAGCAGCTAAAGAAATGATTCATGACAAAGAACTAAGCGAATTCGCACATGAAGAATTAGAAAATTTAAATATAAAAAAAGAAAAATTAGAAGAAGAAATAAAAATTCTTTTGCTTCCCAAAGATCCTAATGACGAAAAAAATGTTATCATGGAAATAAGAGGTGCAGCTGGAGGAGATGAAGCGAACATCTTTGCCGGTGACTTATTCAGAATGTACTCAAAATATGCAGAAAAAATGGGATGGAAATTAGAAATAACAAATGAAGTTCCTGGAGAAGCTGGTGGATTTGCTGGAATAGAATTTATACTTTCAGGAGATAACGTATACTCTAAATTAAAATATGAAAGTGGTTCCCATAGAGTACAAAGAGTACCTGCAACAGAAACACAAGGAAGAGTACACACATCTACTGCAACAGTTTTAGTAATGCCGGAACAAGAAGACATAGAAGTAGAATTATTAGATAAAGATTTAAAAATTGATGTATGCCGTTCCTCAGGTGCTGGTGGACAATGTGTAAACACGACAGACTCTGCAGTAAGAGTAACACACATACCAACAGGATTAATGGTGTACTGCCAAGTAGAAAGAAGTCAAATAAAAAACAAAGAAAGAGCATTAACTATACTAAAATCAAGATTATATGACCTTAAACAGCAAGAACAAGAAAAAGAACTAGGAGAAAACAGGAAAGCAAAAATAGGTACTGGAGATAGATCTGAAAAAATAAGAACATATAACTATCCACAAAACAGACTAACAGACCACAGAATAAACTTCACAATAATGCACTTAGACAAAGTAATGGAAGGTAATCTAGAAGAAGTTATTGAAGCTTTAATAACAGAAGATCAAAAACTAAAAATGGGTATAGAAAGTGAAAATTAATAACTTAGACAAAGAAGAATTAATAAAACTAAATAAATTTACTAAGAAGAACATTAAAAAAATAGAAAATGACTATCCTGTTCAATACATAATTGGATATGTAAACTTCTATGGTTTAAAAATAAATGTAAATAAAAATGTTTTAATTCCAAGGTATGAAACTGAATATCTAGTAGAAAAAACTCTTAAATATATCGCAAAATTAAACTTCACAAACCCTAAAATATTAGACTTATGTACAGGAAGTGGAGCAATAGGTTTAACTCTAAAAAAAGAATTACCAGAAAGCACTATTACAATGTCTGACATATCATCAAAAGCTTTAAAAGTAGCAAGAAAAAATAAAAAAGAGTTAAACTTAAATGTTAAACTTATAAAAAGTAATCTATTTAAAAAAATAAATGATAAATATGATGTCATAATTAGTAATCCACCATATGTAACGATAAGTGAAAAACTACCAACAAATGTACTTAAAGAACCTGTGCTAGCCCTTTATAGTGGAGAAAAAGGCCTAGACCATATAGAAAAAATATTTAAATCTATACATAAATACACTAATAAAAAATATCTAATTGCGCTAGAAATTAATGAAAAAAGTGAAGAAGATTTAACAAAACTAATAAAAAAATACTTTGATAGCAGTATTAAATACAAATTTGAAAAAGATTTAGCTGAAAAAACAAGATATCTATTTATTTATAGTGAATAAAAACAAACTAAACCAACCAATATTTAGTAGAAAGGTTGGTTTTTAAATGAAAAAAATCATAATAGTGCTTGCATTAATAACCATAGTATACTCAGTAGTAAACACGAAAGAAGAATATGTAATTGTACCAAAAAATTCAGTAAGATTTAGAATAATACCAAATAGTAATGCACCGAAAGATTTATACATAAAAGAACAGGTAAAAACTTCTATTGACGGTGTAATAAAAGAAATAGAAAAATCAAAAACAATAAATGAAGCAAGAACAAGTATAAAAGAAAATATAAATCTAGTAGAAAACAAAGTATCAGAAGTATTTAAAGAAAATAATTATAATATGGATTTTAAAATAAATTATGGGACAAACTATTTTCCAGAAAAAATATATAAGGGAGTAAAATATGGAGCAGGAGAATATGAATCCATGGTAGTAAAAATAGGTTCTGGTAGTGGAGACAATTACTGGTGTGTTCTTTTTCCTCCATTGTGCTTAATGGAAGCAGAAGAAACCGATGATGTAGAATACAAATTTTTCATAAAAGAAATAATAGACAAAATATTTTAACTCATAATTTTAAAGAAAAAAACTATAATTTAATGGGTGACTAAGTTGGAAATATTAAAAATAATAACACTTGGAATAACATTAAGTTTAGATGCATTCACTTTAAGCCTAGCATATGGGCTTTTAAAAGTGGAAAAAAAAGAAAGCATACTTACGTCACTAACCGTAGGTATTTTTCATTTAATAATGCCTTTAATAGGAAATAAAATAGGTTTTATCATAAACGAATATATTAAAATAAACTCTAAAATAGTACTCATATTAGTTTTATCGTTAATATTAATTGAAACAATAAAAAGTATAAAAGAAGAAACAAAAGAATATGAATTAACTCTAATAAATACTATTGTCTTTTCATTTTTAGTCTCACTAGACAGCTTCACTTTGGGTTTGGGACTAAGCTGCATAACAAATAAAATTCTATTATCAGGTGTCATATTTATGCTCCTAAGTGGGACATTTACATACATTGGTTTCACATTAGGAAAATACATAAACAAAAAAGCAAAAATATACTCAAAAATAACAAGTATCATTATTTTAATAACTTTTATTGTCTACCTCATATGTAAACCTTAAACAAAACACTTGACTAAACTTAATAAAAAACTTATATTATAAATGGAAGATTCCATATAGGAGGAAAAATGTCTAAATTAAAAATAGAAGGAAATAATTGTCTTACAGGGACGATTAACGTAAGTGGTGCGAAAAACAGTGCAGTTGCTTTATTGCCTGCTGCTTTACTTTGTAAGAATAGTTCAAAAATATATAACGTTCCAAAAATTAGGGATATAGAATATCTAATAAAAATACTTAAAATACTAAATTGTGACTATAAAATAAACGATAATGCTTTAGAAATAAACACAGCTAATCTTAAAAATACACCTATTCCAGAAGAATTATCAGAGCAAATGAGAGCATCATACTATTTCATGGGTTCACTACTAGCAAGATTTAAAAAAGTAGAAATATCTTTTCCTGGTGGTTGTCATATAGGAGCAAGGCCAATTGACCTACATATAAAAGGTTTTAAAGCATTAGGCGCTAATGTAGAAATAATAAAAAACAAATACATAATAACTGCAGAAAAACTTCATGGTGCTAGAATATACCTTGACTTTCCAAGTGTTGGTGCAACAATTAACTTAATGCTAGCAAGTTCTTATGCTGAAGGTACAACAATAATTGAGAATGCTGCAAGAGAACCAGAAATAGTAAATGTAGCATCATTCTTAATATCAATGGGAGCTAAAATAACAGGCGCTGGTACAAACACAATAATTATAGAAGGAAGTGAAATATTAGATAATGGTTCTACTGAAGTATTTCCAGATAGAATAGAAGCATCTACTTATATAGTTTTAGGAGCTTTAGTAGGTAAAGACTTAAAAATAAAGGGCTTTATAAAAGATCATATAAACTCTGTATTAACTAAACTAAGTGAGTGTGGTGTAAAGTTTAAAATACAAAATGATGAAATAACAATTTCAAAATGCAAAAATCTACAAACAACAGATATCAAAACCGAAGTATTTCCAGGCTTTCCAACAGATATGCAGCAAGTATTCACTGTATTACTAGCAAAAGCAAACGGTATATCTACAGTAACAGAAACCATATATGAATCCAGATTTAAAAGTGCCGAGCTCATAAATACTATGGGTGGTAACATGAAAATAAAAGATAATGTATTAACAATACATGGTCCAGTAGAATTAAAAGGAAAAGAATTATATATTCCTGACTTAAGAGGAGGAGCTGCCCTTGTTTTAGCGGCTTTAATCGCAGATGGAACAACATATTTAGATAACATCACTTTGCTCTTAAGAGGTTATGAAGACATAGTAGAAAAATTGCAAAATGTTGGTGCTAAAATAAAAATAGTCGAGTAAAATATTATGAGGAGGATTTTCTATGAAAAAGAAACTCATAATATTTTTTCTTTCCATAGTCCCTATTCTAATAGTTTATAAAATTACAGAAAATAGTACTTTCAATTACTTATCAATTGGAGACGATCTAGCTAAAGGTCACACACCCTTTGACACATATGACTCTTCCTATACTGATTATGTTTATGACTACATAAAACAAAATCACAAAAATGCCGAATTAAACAAAGATTACATTAAAGAAGACTTAAGAGTAAAAGACCTCATAGAAGAAATAAAAAATCCTAGTCCCTACTCTAGTAAAAATCTTGCTCAAGCACTAAAAAAAGCAGACATTATAACACTTTCAATAGGAACAGAAGAATTATTTAGCAAATTAAGAAGTACGTACAGTTTAAAAGAATTAGAGTGCAAAAACATAGATAGTTTATATGAAAACATCACTCTTCTCTTAAAAGAAATAAGAAAAATAACGAAAAAAAAGATTTATATAGTTGGATACTATAATCCTATAAAAATAACCGAAGAAAATGAAAACAATTTAGACAACATATTTAATTACATAGATGCTTTATATAAAAGTATAGAAGAAGAATATAACATAAAATATATAGAAATAAATGATGAATTCAAAAACAATCCTTTGTATATGCCAAATCAAAATAATGCCTTTCCTAGTTTACATGGTTACAAATACATAGCAAATCAAATTATAAAAGAAATAGAGAGTTAAAAAGTAAGATAACTCTCTATTATTTCGTCTAATTTACCATCTAAAACTCCGTAAACATCACTAGTTTCATAATTCGTTCTAAGATCCTTTACTGAAGAATATGGATGCATAACATAATTTCTTATCTGACTACCAAAATTAACATCCATAACACTACCCTTTAAATCGTTTATTTTCTTATCAAGACTTTCCTTTTCAAGTAAATAAAGTTTACTCTTTAAAATTTCTAAAGCTTTCTCCTTGTTCTTTATTTGACTTCTCTCATTTTGACAAGTAACAACTATTTTTGTTGGTAAATGAGTAATTCTAACAGCAGAATCTGTAGTATTAACACTCTGCCCTCCGGCACCAGAAGAACGATAAACATCAATTTTCAAATCCTCATCTTTAATATCCACTTCAATATTAGTGTCTATTTTAGGAGTAACTAACACACTTGCAAACGAGGTATGCCTCCTTTTATTAGAGTCAAACGGGCTAATTCTTACTAGCCTATGCACACCAGTTTCTCCTTTTAAATAACCAAACGCATTAGGAGTGCTTACATCTATAATCGCACCTTTTATACCAACTTCTTCTCCAGGACTTTCACTAATAATGCTATACTTATACCCTTTCCTATCAAAATATCTTAAATACATCCTATAAAGCATATTGGCCCAGTCATTACTCTCTGTCCCCCCTGCTCCGCTATGTATCTCAACATAAGCGCCATTCTTATCATATTCACCAGAAAGAAGAATAACAAGCCTTAAATCTTTAATATTATCTCTAACAACATTTAAATCATTACTAATAACACTTAAATCGTCTGAAGTAAGTTCCATACCAAGAAGTTCAAGATCATCATCTATTAATTTCTTAGTTTTAGAAAAAAGTTCTATATCACTCTTTAAACTAGAAAGTTTCTCCATAATTTCTTGATTATCACTTCTACTCCAAAAATTTTCTTCCTTAGTAGTGTTTTCTAACTTATCTATTAAACATAACTTACTTTCGTAGTCAAAGACCCCTCCCAAGACTAGTTATATCGGTCTTAAAACTATTAAATTCTTTAATGATATCTTTCTTATCCATTTAAATTATCCCCTTCCATAATTTCCACATAATCTCCATTATTAAGATTAAAAGCATTAGCTTCATCAGTATCAATATGAACTTCTAAAGTATAATTATCTTTCACTTTAACTAATACATTATCAAGTATTCCGCCTCTGACTCCATCTACTTTTAAAGAGTATTTCTTATTAATATCTAGTCCATATTTCTTGATATCATCTTCATTTGCATGAATATGCCTATGTGCTAAAATACAAGAGACCTCATTTACTTCATTTTCTCCATTAACTAAAGTAACCAAACTAGAATTATCTAAATTACCACTCATTCTAACTGGAGGGTTAATTCCTAAAACATAAGCATCTGTCTTGCTAATTTCAATTTGTGAAACTTCTCGTAAAGGTCCTATTACTCTAACATTATGTAAAGTTCCTTTGTTTGTTTTAACATCTGCCATTAAATTAGATGCAAATTCACCCTTTTGACTTAAATCTTTTATGCTATAAAAATCTTCATTTTCAAAAAGAATTTTAAAATCTTTCTCACAAAGATGAACATGTCTATTACTCACTCCAACTCTAACTTTCATTTCTATCACCACTTATATTTTACTATAAATTCTTCTAAAATAAAAGAAAATGAATAATCTTAATTAGGAGGTATAAAAATGAATGGAAGTTATTACAAAAATTCAGACTTCATCCCATACTCAAGTTATGAACCAGTAAATGCTAAAGATGATAATGACGAATTACCAATGGAACAAAGTTACATTGAAAACATACTAAGAAATAACAAAGGGAAAAAAGCAAAAGTATACATGAGTTTTCCAGACTCAGTTAACTGGAGAGATAAAGAATTTACTGGCATAATCGAGCAAGCAGGAAGGGACCATGTTATATTGTCAGATCCAACTACAGGTAAATGGTATTTACTCCTAATGATATACCTAGACTATGTAGAATTTGATGAAAAAATTAAATATAAGAAAAACGAATAAAATAGGGAAACCTATTTTTTTGTAAAGTTTAACAAAAAACACTAACAAAAACAAAAAAATATGATAAAATAAATACATGAAGAAGTTAAAATATATATTAATTACAATTTGCTTATTGATGCCATCCTTAGTTTATGCACTAGAAATAGATGGTTTAAACTCAAAACATGTTATTGTTTACAATAAAGACAATAACAAAATCTTATATGAAAAAAATAGTAAAGATGAAGTTCCAATGGCAAGTCTAACTAAAATAATGACTACCATAGTTTCAATAGAAAACATAAAAGATTTAAATGAGAAAGTAACTATAACAAGTGATATGCTAAAAAACATACCTTGGGATGCTACAGTAGCCGGTTTAAAAGTAGGAGATAAAGTAACATACGAAGATTTACTTTATAGTAGTATGATACCTTCAGGAGCCGATGCTACACAAGCCCTAGCGATAAGTCTAACAGGAAGCATAGATAACTTTGTTAAACTAATGAATAAAAAAGCAAAAGAATTAAAAATGAATAATACTAACTATGTAAACACAACAGGACTTGATATAGATAATCATTACAGTACAGCTAAAGACATATTGACTTTGTTAAACTACAGTTTAAATAACGAAACATTTAAAAAAATATATGAAACAAAGAACTATACAACAACAAATAACATCAAACTAGAGTCAACGCTTAGTCATTACAATGAATACCTAAACTATGATGTATCCTTTATAAAAGGAAGCAAAACAGGTTATACAGATGACGCAGGTTTATGCCTTTCAACAGAAAGCATTATTGATGGCACTACTATACTAACTGTAACAACAGGAGCAGACTATACATATGATGGGTACTATAATAACTTAAAAGATGTAAAAAAAATATATAACTCACTAAAAGAAAACTTTGAAAACATAACTCTTTTTGATGAAGGAACAGTTATAGAAAAAATAAACACAAAAAATGCAAAAGAAAAAGTAGTATTAATTAATTCACCAAAAAAAGTTTCACTCTACATAGAAAAACCATATGATAAAAACAAATTAAAAACAGAATATAATGGTCCAAAAGAAATATCATACAAAACTAAAAAAGGCACTAAAATAGGCACAATTAAAGTTTACTATGATAACGAATTAGTAGATGAATTAGATGCTATAACTAGTGAAGACTTACATTTTAGTTTATTTAAATTTATAAAAAATAACATAGTAATAATATTAGGAGTATTTATAGTATTTCTAATAATAAAACCAAAAAAGAGAAAAAGAAAAAAAGTTGCAAGATAGCAACTTTTTAATTTAACTTTTTTACCTTATCAGTAAGTCCTAAAATATAATCAGCACTTAAATCTAAATACTTGCAAATTAAAATCAAATAACTTATAGGGAGTTCATTAATTCCATTTTCATACCTTGCATACTGCTGTTGTTTAATTCCAATAGCATTTGCCATTTCTCTTTGAGTTATATTTCTGCAGTTTCTTATCCAAGCTAATCTTTCTGTATAATACATTTAAATCACCAATTATTTTATACCAATTTTTACAACAGATTAGTTGACTTTACTACATATATATTGTAAACTATTCTTACAATACAATAGTTGTGAGGTAAGATTATGAAAAAATATGTTATGTTAATTTTATTGTTAATAAGTTTAATGTTATTAACATTTAATTTGAATACTGCTAAAAAAGAAAGTAAAAAAGAAATATCTAAAATAGAAAAGATACTCTCTAAACCTGCAGGAATAACTGCTTATACATTAAATGGAGAAAAAACAGATTTATCTTATAATGATTTAATAAGTGGTTATGAAATAGATAGTATCGCTTGCAAAAATGGTACAATAGCCACTTATAATAATGAAGATAATACAGTTAGCTTATCTAATATACAAATGCCAGAGTATTGTACTATAGATTTTAAAGAAAAAACACTAATTACATTGTATAACAAAATACTTAAGGATAATCCAAAAGTAGAAACAAGAACAGATTTCAGCACCGTATTTACGGCAACAAACACTGGAACATTATATACAGCAACAGAAAAGAATGTACATAACACAAGTGATACAACAGTATATTATTTTAGTGGAAATGCTACAAATAACTGGGTTAAGTTTGGGGGCTACTACTGGAGAATAATAAGAACTAATGCAGATGGAAGCATAAGGCTTTTATTTCATGGAACCTTCCATGATGGAAAAGGCTATTTAGGAAGAAGTGCCTATTGGAGTGTTGATACTAATCCTATGTACTCAGGTTACATGTGGGGAATATCTGGGACTCTTGCTAAAAACAGAAATAATACTGTAGAAAGTTTAATAAAACAATACATAGATAATTGGTACGATGGAACAAGAACTATTACTAATTCAACTTATCAAACAACTTATACTGATACAGCAGGTACTACAACTAACAAATTAATAAATTATGCTGATTATTTAAGCACAACTGCAGTATATTGTAGTGATAGGAACATAGGAAAAGCAGATTATTTTCCCTACAGTTTAACATCAACATTTTATTATGCAGCCTACTATAGATCAAAAGTGCCAACATACGACTGTACTACTCCAGAAGATGCATTTAGTGCTTCAAATGAAAACGCAAAATTAAAATATCCAATTGGTCTTATGACTTATGATGAAATCACTTATGCAGGAGGCTACTATGGAAGTAAAAATACAAGTGCTTGGTATTATCAAAATAGTCTAGGGGAAAGTTCAACAGGCACTGATTATTTTTGGACAATGAGTCCGGCTATGTGGTCTTACGAAAGTAGCAGTTCAAAATATACAATGGTATTTAAAATAGGCGGTTCAACTGGTTCAGGTAAATTTAGTTTAGATACTGTAATCTCTCCATTCTGGGTTAGACCTGTCACATCAATCAAAACAGATGTCCTATGGTCTAAGGGAGATGGAAGTCCAGAAAACCCATATGAAATAGTTTACAATTAACAATGTGCAAGTAGTACAAAATCTTGCACTTTTGCATTTTAATAAGATATTTGATATAATTATCAAACGGAGGACTTATGAAAATAATTCTAATTGAAAATGTAAAAGGAACAGGTAAAAAAGATGAAATCAAAGAAGTAAAAGATGGATTTGGTTCATTCTTAATAAAAAATAAAAAAGCTGTTCTATATTCAAACAAAAGTAAAGAAGTTTTAAATAACGAATTAAAAGAGAGAGAACTAGAATACAACTCTCTAGTTTCAGCATGCAAAGAAATGAAAACTAAATTAGAAAAAGAAGACCTTATATTTAATGTAAAATCTGGAAAAGATGGAAAAGTATTTGGAAGCATAAGTTCTAAAATGATAAGCGAAAGATTAAAAGAAAAAGGCTATAATGTAGACAAAAAGAAAATAGAAGCAGAAAACATAAACACATTAGGAAGCCATATAGTAAAAATAAATTTACATAAAGAAGTAGTTGCAAACCTAACAGTAACACTTAAGGGTGGTGAGTAACTTGGCAAGAGTTGAACCTCAAAACAAAGAAGCAGAAATGAATGCTATTGGCTGTGCATTTCTAAACAAAGAAGCATTAGACAAAGTATGTGAAGAGCTAACAAGTAATATGTTCCATGATGCTAAAAATGCTAAAATATTTGAATGCCTTCAAAAACTAAGAGAAAAAGAAGTGCCTGTTGATCTAACAACAGTAGCTAATGAACTTGAAAAAACTGAAGGAAACTCTGTTGATAGTGAATACCTAACAGAAATTCTTGATTTAGTGGCAACACCAGCAAATGTAGATTATTACATTAACATAATATTTGAAAAATACATATTAAGAACTTTAATCAATAAATCTACTAACATAATTGAAGACTGCTATGATGAAAAAGAAGATTTAGACACAATTGTTGAAACAGCAGAAAAAAGCATCCTAGAAGTAAACACAGGAAGACACATTAAAGAAATAAAATCAATTCAAGAAATATTAAATAAAGCACAGCAAGAATTAGAATTTCTTGCTAAAAACGGTGGAGATGTAACAGGAGTACCAACTGGCTTTATCGACTTAGACAGAAGAACAACCGGCTTACATCCAAATGAACTAATAATAATTGCAGGTCGTCCTGGTATGGGTAAATCAGCTCTTGCAATCAACATGGCTACAAACATGACTATAAATCACAAAAAATCAGTAGCATTATTTAACCTAGAAATGGGAGCAACTCAAATAGTAAACAGAATGTTTTCTTCAGTTGGACAAATTGACTCTCTTAAACTAAAAACAGGTAAAATGCAGCATGAAGATTGGAAAAAATATAATGAAACACTAAGTTTACTTGCAGACACAAAATTCTATATAGATGACACTCCAGGAATAACTGTTTCTGAAATGAGAAGAAAATGTAGAAGACTTAAAAATAGTGATAAAGGCTTAGACTGTATAATCATAGACTACTTACAACTTGTTTCTAGTTCAAGTAAATATTCAGGACAAAGAACGAACGAAGTAAGTGAAGTATCAAGAGACTTAAAAAAACTAGCAATGGAATTAGAAGTTCCAGTTATAGCTTTGGCACAATTATCTCGTGGAGTTGAGCAAAGAGAAGACAAGCGTCCTTTAATGAGCGATTTAAAAGAATCAGGTTCAATCGAACAAGATGCAGATATCGTAATGTTTTTATATTGCGAAGATTACTATAAATTCAAATCAAAAGATAGACCAACACTTTCACCAACTGAATTAATAATAGCAAAACACAGAAGTGGAAGTACTGGAGTAATAGATTTAATGTTTGAAAGAAGTTATACTAATTTCAAAAATGTCTTAAGAAGTGAGGAAAATAACAATGAATAACAAAAGTATATATTGGGCTGTAGTATTAGTAGTATTACTAAGTAGTCTAATATTTATTCTAGGAACAGGTCGTAAAAGTCTTGAAAATGAGCCAATGACTGTTTATGAAGTATACCTAGATGGAAATTCTCTTGGAATAATCGAGGATGAAAAAGAGCTTTATAGTTTAATAGACAAAGAACAAGAAGCTTTAAAAAAGAAATTTGGAGTAAACAAAATATATGCACCGATAGGCCTAGAAACCACTAAACTCTTAACATACAGGGGAGAAGTAGAAAAAGCATCAAGTGTATATGAAAAACTAAAAGACAAAGCAGAGTTCACAGTAAAAGGCTATGAAATAACTATTAACTATGATGAAAAAAATAATATAAAACTAAACGTACTAAAAAAAGAAAATTTTGATGAAGCAGTAGATAATACAATAAAAGCATTTGTAGATGAAAAACAATACGAAGCATACTTAAATGGTAAACAAGAAGAAATAAAAACCACAGGTTCAACTATAGAAAATGTAAAAATAGGTGAAGACATTAGCATAAAAGAAAAATATCTCAATGCAAAAGATGAAATATTTACAGATGTAAACACACTAAGTAAATATTTACTATTTGGAACAACTGAGTCTCAAGGTACTCATATAGTTACTGGTGGAGAAACAATATCAGACATAGCGGACAAATACCAGCTAAGTACAAAAGAATTCTTAATAGTTAACCCATCAATAACAGGAGAAAATGCTCTTTTATTTGCTGGTCAAACAGTAAATATAGGTCTAATCAATCCTAAAATAAGTGTAGTAGTAGAAAACACACTTATTGAAGATAAAAATGTAGACTATAAAAGAGAAATAAAATATGATAAAAAACTAATGGTAGGTACAACTTACACAGAACAAAAAGGACAAGATGGTTTAAGCAGAGTAAAATACTATACAGAAACAATAAACGGACAAATAACACAAGTTGTACAAATGTCATCAGAAGTAATAACACCAGTAGTAAACGAAGTAGTAATAAAAGGTGGTTTATCTAGTAACTATTTAGGAGATACAGGTGCATGGGCTTGGCCAACAAACCCAGGATACATGATAGTTTCAACATTTGGATATCGTTGGGATCCAGTATACAAAAATCCTGATGGTTCTCCAAAACGTGAATTCCACAGAGGTTTAGACATATGTGGTACTGGTTTTAATTCACCAATATACGCAGCAAACTCAGGAACAGTCATAAGAGCAACATACCACTATGAAATGGGAAATGTAATATATATTGACCACGGAAAAGGATATGTAACAATATACATGCACATGACAAAATTTGCATCAAACATAAAAGTAGGATATGCAGTAGAAAAAGGAGAGCAAATAGGATATATGGGTTCAACTGGTAAAAGTACAGGAACACACGTAGACTTCAGAGTAAAATATAATGATGAATACATTGACCCACTACTATTAAATTACAGATAATGAAAACAGCAGTACTAGGAAGTGGTTCAAAAGGAAACTCTACATATATAGATTTAGGAAACAAAAAGATCTTAATAGATGTAGGGTTTTCCTATAAACAAATCAAAGAAAAATTAAAAACAATAAATGTAGATCCTAAAGAAATCGATGCAGTATTAATAACACATGACCATAGTGACCATACATATGGTTTAAAAGTATTCTTAAAAGAAGTAAAACCAGATTTATTCATAACTCCAGAAGTAGAAAAAGCAGTACTTGGTTCATCCTATGAAAAAAGCATATACTTAACAGATGAAAACTATTATTATGGTTCACTTTTCAAGACAATACCAACAAGTCATGATGCAATAACATCTAATGGTTACCTAATAGAAAACAAAGAAGAAAGTTTGGTATATATAACAGATACAGGTTATATAAATTTAAGGCATATAACGTATTTAAAAAACAAAAATTACTATATAATAGAAAGTAATCACGATACAGAAAAACTAATAAAAGGGCCTTATCCTGAATACTTACAAAGAAGAATACTTTCAGATAAGGGACACTTATCAAATGAATTATGTGCAGGATATCTAAGTAGACTAATTGGAAAAGATACCAAAAAAGTAGTATTAGCTCATTTATCAGAAACAAATAACACAGAAGAATTAGCGCTCAGCACAAACAAAAGAATATTAGAAGAAAATGAAATAGATTTTAATGACATAGTTTGTGCTAGTGAAGAAAAGGTATTGATAATATGATAAAAATAATATGTGTAGGAAAAATAAAAGAAAAATATCTAATTGATGCAACAAATGATTACTTAAAAAGACTAACAAAATATCATAAAGTAGAAATCATAGAGCTAAAAGATAGTGGTATTACAAAAGAAAAAGAAGAAATTCTAAAAGTAATAAATAAAAATGACTACACAATCAGCATGGCAATTGAAGGAAAAGAGTTTTCATCTTTAGAATTACATTCTAAAATAGAAAAATTACTTACAAATGGAAAATCAAATATCACATTTATAATTGGTGGAAGTGATGGAATACATAAAGAAATAAAAGATATATCTAATGAATTATTATCTTTTTCAAAACTAACATTTCCTCATGGATTATTTAGATTACTTCTTTTAGAACAACTTTATAGAACTTTTAAAATAGAAAATGGAGAAACATATCACAAATAGAAGTGCCTAAAAGCTCTTCTATTTTCTATTCCCTTTCTGTAAAATAACACTTACTAGTATAGAAAAAGCTTCATAAATATGTTATAATTATTACTGTAAAGGAATAAAATAATGGGAAAAATAAATAAAAAAAATATAATAAATCTAATTTTATTAATACTAGGATGTTTCTTATCAGCAATAACATTTAATATTTTATGTGCTCCACAAAGCTATGTAACTGGAGGAGTAACAGGTATTGGTGTAATATTTGATTACTTATTTAACATACCAGTATCAAAAGTATTACTAATAGGAAACTTATTACTACTAGTAGTAGGAATATTTGTACTAGGCTTAAAAGAAACAGCCCCATCAATTTTAGGAACAATTGTCTATACACTAGCAATATATATAACAGAAGGAATAAACTCCAGCTTAAATATTAACTTAAATTCAGTATTCCTAGATGTTGTAGTAATTGGTATACTTTTTGGAGTAAGTAGCACTATGATATACTTAGCCGGATACTCATCTGGTGGTTCTGATATCCTAGCACTAATATTTAAAGAAAAATTTAAAATTCCGATGGGAAAGTCACTTCTAATAATAAATGCAATAATTTTAACACTAGCAACCTTTGTATTTGGAATAAGAATGTTGGTAATAGCTTTACTAATAAAATTCATTGAAAGTAGATTAATAGATAATTTCCTAATAGGAATAAGTGACTCTAAAGTATTATTTATAAATACAAAATGTGAAGAAGAAGTTAAAGAATACATAATTAACAAAGTTAAAAGTGGAGTTAGTGTAGTAGATGTAAAAAGTGGCTATAAAAATGAAAAAACGAGCCTCCTTATGTGTGTAGTACCAACTGAAAGATACTTAAAACTCAAAGAAGAAATAATAAAAATTGACAAAAAAGCATTTATAACAGTGTTAGACTCATACGAAGTATATGGAGGGACAAACAGGTATAAATTGCCACTTCACGATCTAAGACTATAGAAGTATAATTTAAGTAGGAGGTAAAAATGAATTTAATAGAAGTAAAAAATGTATATAAACAATACAAAAATGGTGTAACAGCACTATCTGATGTAAGCATTTCAGTACCTAAAGGTTCTTTTGTCTTTATAATAGGTTCAACTGCATCAGGAAAAAGTACTTTAATAAAACTACTATATAGACAAGAAAAACCATCAAGAGGAGAAGTATATGTAGGTGGAATAAACGTAGCAAAATTAAAAAACAGAAAAGTATACAAATTAAGAAGAAAACTAGGCATAGTATTCCAGGACTATAAATTACTTCCAAATTTAACTGTATACGAAAACGTAGCATTTGCATTAGAAATATACGGACTACCTGAAAAATTAGTAAGAAAAAAAGTTATGAATGCAATAGAAAAAGTTGGGCTAAAAGAAAAATTTAGAAGTTATCCTGATGATTTATCTGGTGGGGAACAACAAAGAGTATCAATAGCAAGAGCAATAGTAAATAGTCCAAAAATACTAATATGCGATGAACCAACAGGTAATCTAGACCCAGCAACATCAATGGGAATAATGGATATAATTAATAAAATTAATGAAGATGGAACAACTGTAATAATGGCAACGCATGACAAAGACATAGTTAATGCATACAAAAAAAGAGTAATCAAAATCTCAAAAGGCATAGTAACAGGTGACAAAGAGAAAGGTGGTTACATAGAATGAATAAATTAAGAATAATCAAAAACAACATAAAAGATGCTTTCAAAAGTGTATTTAGAAACCTATCCCTTAGCATAGCAAGCATATCATGTATATCAATTACACTCGTGCTAGTAGCAGTTGCTATTTTATTAAAAGAAAATGTTAATAACTTCACAAATGATATAGAAAAAGATGTAACAATAGTAGTTTATTTAACTAAAGATAGTACAGAAGAAGACAAATCTGCTTTAAAAACAAAAATAGAATTGCTAACTAATATAGACACTATAACATTTATGTCCAAAGAAGAAATAAAAAAAGAAATGAGCAAGGATGCAGAAGAAATAGGAAAAATACTTGATGAATATAATGAAGAAACTAACCCATTATTAGATGAATATCTAGTAAAAGTAAAAGATGCAGAAAAAATAAGCATAACAGCAAAAGAAATAGAAAATATGACTAATGTTTACCAGGTTAAATATGGAGAAGGAATGGTAGAAGAATTAGTTAAAATATTTGACATAGTAAAGAAAATTATGATTATTGTAGTTGTAGCTTTAGTAATAGTTACAGCCTTTCTAATAAGCAATACTATTAAAATATCAATAAATAGTAGAAAAAGACAAATAGAGATAATGAGATTAGTAGGTGCATCAAATACATACATAAAATTACCATTCTTTTTTGAAGGTATAATACTAGGTATATTAGGAAGTATCTTACCAGTCATAGGTGTATCATATGGTTACATATACCTATATAATAAAATGAATGGTATACTATTTACAGAAGTAATAACTCTAATAAATCCTGATAAAATATTACTATCTCTAATACTAATAACATCTTCAATAGGTATAGTAGTAGGTGCAATTGGATCAGCAAGAGCAGTAAGGAGGCATCTAAAAATATAATGAAAAAAACGAAAATACTAATTATATTATTGATGTCTTTCATAATAATATACCCTAGTTCATTAGAAGCTGCCAGAAGAACATATGGAGATTTACTAGATGAATTAGCTGCTCTAAAAAAAGAAAAACAAGACAAAGCAAATAAAAAAGCACTTACAGAAAAAGAATACAATAATGTATCCACAAACATCCAAGAAACAGACAACAAAATAAATGAGTTAGATTTAGAAATACAAGAAACACTAAAAAAAATAGAGGATTTAAATGTTCAAATAAATAATAAAAAGTCAGAAACAAAAAGTATTTTAGTATTTTTTCAAGTATCAAATGGAGAAAAATCATATCTAGAATATATATTTAAAGCAAAATCATTTACGGACTTCATTCACAGAGTATCTGTTGTAGATGAATTAAGTAGATACAACAAAGAACTTATAAATGAAATGAATGATTTAATCAAGCAAAACAACTTACTACAAGAAGAATTACAAAAACAAAAAGACGAAGAAGAGAACGAAAGAAAGACATTAAAAAGCCAATTAAATAGTTTGGGAACAGAGATAAATAAATTATACAATTTAGGACTAGACCTAGACGGAGAAATAAAAGACTTAGAAGAAGAAGTAACAAAATATAAAAACAGAGGTTGTAAAAAAAGAAGTGACATACTAGCTATATGTGGTAAAACTACAAACATCCCGTATGACACAGGTTTTATAAGACCAGTACCTGGAGACATGATATCAAGTAGATATGGAATAAGGAAAAGCCCAATAACAGGAAAAATAGAGGGACATACTGGAACAGATATAGCGGTGGTAGGATCCAAAGAAGGTGCACCAATATATGCAGCAGCTGATGGTGTAGTTTATAAGAAATATAAAGTCAACTGTGGAGGACAAATGTTAGTTCTTCATCATAATATAAAAGGACAACCCTATACAACGATATATATGCATCTATTAAGTTTTGGGGATTATGATGTAGGAGATGTAGTATCAAAGTATGATATTATAGCTTATATGGGCGGAGGACCTACAACAGCAACAAAATTTGGAAATCCTGGTTCATATGATGGTTGTTCTACTAATACCCATCTTCATTTCACAATAGCTAAAGGACATATAAGTTTATCAGGATACAGAAATTATATAGTAAATCCAGAAAACTATGTATATTTCCCATACAGATTTTCAGGAAGAACGTGGTAAAATGTCATATACAAGTAATATAAAAAATGAAATTCTTAACCTAGAATACTCTGAAACAGAACTCATATCAGAATTATCAGCAATAGTAAATATAAGTGGTGAAATAACTAAAAATGAATTTTCTATATATACAGAAAACATAGGAGTATCCAGAAGAATATACAAATTAATAAAAGATTTATTTGGAGTAGAAGTAAACATAGAAAAAGAAGAAATAAATAGACTTAATAAAAACTATCTTCTTCACATAAAAGTAAAAGATGCAGAAAAAATACTAAAAGCACTAAACATAATAGATGAAAAAGGTAGAAGAAAATATAAACCTGATAAATTCTTATGTGAAAATGTTGAAGAAAAAAAATCTTATTTAAGGGGTGCTTTCCTAATATGTGGAAGCGTTAACGACCCAAAAACAAGTAGATATCATCTTGAATTTATAATAGACAATAAAATAATAGCTGAGTACATAAATGACTTATTAAATGAGCTTAACTTCAGTAGTAAAATACTAAAAAGAGAAAAACATTTCATGGTTTACATAAAAGAAAGTGAAAAAATAAGTGACTTTATAAAACTACTTAATGCTTATAATAATTTATTTTATTATGAAGATATAAGAATATATAGAGATCATAAAAATATGACTAATAGACTAAACAATTGTGAACAAGCCAATATAGATAAAATAGTTTTTTCTTCGAATGAACAATTAGAAAACATAAAAAAACTAAAAGAAAGAGAAGACTTCGATCTATTAGATGATAAAATAAAAGAAATATGCCTATATAAAGAAAAATATCCAGAAAGTTCTATGCAAGAACTTGCAGAAATAATGTCTATTGAAACAAATAATAAAATAACAAAAAGTGGAATTAATCACAGATTTAGAAAAATTAAAGAAATGGTTAAAGATAAATAACCATTTCTTATTTTATTCTAGGATAAGGCTCTATAGTATTAGTAATTCCTAAAATATAATCTGTACTAGTATTATAATAAAAAGCTGACTTTTTTAATAGTTCTAAAGGGATTCCTATCTTCTCAAGTTCATACTTACTGTAATTGCTTTGATCAATTTTAAAAAGTTCAGCAATATCTTTCTGTGTTAAATCTTTATCTTCTCTTAAATCTTTCAACCTATTCATTATCTTCACCACTATACTTAATAAGTAAATTTTTCTTAATATTAAAATGGATAAGTAATTATTAACACACAAAAAACAAATGTTGATAAATCTAGATTTATCAACATTTTTCTTTACAAAATAAATTAAATAGTATAAAATACTTACCAAAGGAGTAGTTGTATTATGGATAATAATGAAATACTATTTGTTAACGGTATAGTAAGAGAATTAATAAATTTCTCAAAAACTGAATATAAATTACTAGAAATGCTAATTAATTTAGAAATCAATGAAAAAATAGACACTCCAGAATACGATGAAATAATAAAAAGATATAGATTTTTAGAAGAAGTAATTGATGGAGAAATAAATAAACTAAATACAAATAGAAGAATAACTTTAGCTGATAACATAGTAATGGGACTTATGCACAAAATAAATAACGACCCTATTAAAGAAGGAAACATTGAAGATATAGCAGTTCTTCGTATTAATAAAAGATTAGATACTCTTCAAACTATAACAACATCAAAAAACAAAGCGGTAGATGAAATTGTAGAAACAATAAGACTATCTCAAACATATGACATGATAAACTCAGTATTATATTACCTACATGACTTCACAAATTTAAATAACAGTAAAGAATTAAAAAATAAACTAATAGAATACAAATACACACTTGCCTATATAACATTCATAGTGGAAGGAACTATGCTAGACATAAAATACAGAAAACCAGAAAAATTAGTTCTAACAGGTGAATATTACATGAATAAATGTGCTAAATATTTTAGAAGTATATCTTTTGAAGAAGATGCTTATCTAAGCATGTTAATTGATAAAATTAAAAGAATAATAAACTACACAGAAAAAGACTTGGAAGACATAGAAACTTTAGAAGAATTAGCGATTTCTTTAGCGCACATAAAAGCAGCATCATTAAGACTAGATGAAGAACTAATTAACAAAATTAATAAAAGTGTCGCAGCAAAAACAGAAAAAGTTGCTAGTCTTTTACAGAGTACTTTATATAGCGCTATAAAAGAAAAACATAATGTATACTACTTAAAAAAGGTTCTCTAAAAAAGAACCTTTTTATAATACTTGATCAACTAGTCCATATTCTAAAGCTTCATCTGCATCTAAAAAATAATCTCTCTCAGTATCTTTAGTAATCTTACTTAAACTTTTACCAGTGTTAATAGATAAAATTTCATTTATCTTCTTCTTAAGCTTGATAATTCTTTCAGCAGCAATTTTAATTTCAGTAGCCTGACCACTAGCGCCCCCAAGGGGTTGATGTATCATAACCTCACTATTTTTAAGTGCAATTCTCTTTCCCTTCTCTCCACTACTCAAAAGGAAAGCTGCCATAGAAGCACACATACCAACGCAAATAGTAGAAACGTCACTTTCAATAAAATTCATAGTATCATAAATAGCCATTCCAGCTGTAACAGAACCACCAGGACTATTAATATAAAGATAAATATCATCAGTACTTAGACTATTTAAATAAAGAAGTTCGCTAACAACTAAATTTGCAGTTTCATCAGTAATTTCACCGCTTAAAAAAATAATTCTATCCTTAAGAAGTCTACTATAAATATCAAACGCTTTATACATCCCATCTTCCTTATCAACAATTGTTGGAATAATCATTTCTAATCACCTATAAATATATTTACGAAAAAAATAAAAAAATATACAAATAATAAGGCAAAAATCTAAAAATTTGATATAATATATATGAAAGTAGGTGCTATAGATGAATAATGATATAATAGTAGACATTGAAAATGTAGGCTCAGTAGTGCTAAAAGAAGGAACTAGTATAGAAGAAATAATAAATAAACAAAACCTAGAAAACGAAATAATTGCTGCTTCAATAAATGGGGAAGTAGTAGAACTAGACTATAAACTATATGAAGACACTAAAATGAAACTAATAGACCTAAAAAATATAAATGGTGCTAGAATATATAGAAGTGGGCTCAAATTTTTGTACATAACAGCCGTAAAAGAATTATTTGGAAGTGGCACAAATGTTGAACTAAAACATTCATTAGATAAAGGTATATATACTAAAATAAACATAGATGTAAATGAAAAAATAATAAATGAAATAAAAAATAAAATGTTTGAACTTTCGAAAGAAAACATAAGAATACAAAAAGTACAAGTACCAAGAAAAGAAGCACTTAACTACTTTAAAAATATCAAAGAATATGAAAAAGCAAGTATATATGAACAAACATCAGATGAAGTAGTAACACTTTATAAAATGCTAGACTACTATAACTACTTTTATTCCCAAATGCCAGTGAACACAAAAATATTAAATAAATTTGATTTAACTTTAACTAAAGATGGAGCCGTAATGCTTGAATATCCTGAAAGAGAGAATTTAACTATCCCAAAATATACACATATAGAAGGAGTACTAAACGTATTTAAAGCATATGCAAATTGGTCAAAAATACTAGGTGTCAACTATGTAGGAGAGGTAAATAACATAGTAATAGATAGTAAAATAAAAGAATTTATAGAACTTAATGAAATTAAACAAAATAGTGATTTAAATAATGTGGCAAACATAATTGAAACTAATATTGACAAAATAAAGGTTGTTTTAATCGCAGGACCTTCTAGTTCTGGGAAAACAACAACTAGCAAAAAACTATCATTATACCTTAAAAACAAAGGAATAGACACATTTGTACTATCAACTGATGATTTCTTTTTAGAAAGAAAAAACACACCTAAAGATGAAAATGGTAACTACTTATTTGACATACCCGAAGCAATAGATATTAACCTATTTAATCAAAAATTAAATGATTTACTAAATAAAAAAGAATGTATGTTACCAACATATAATTTCCTAACTGGAGAAAAAGAATACAAAGGAAAACCAATTAAATTAAAAGAAAACGAAATAATTATAATAGAAGGAATACATACGTTAAATGAAAAACTAACTTCTAGTATAGATAGAAAAAATAAGCTTAAAATATATATTAGTCCATTCACACCACTAGGACTAGACAGACATAATCACGTATCAACTCTTGATATCAGATTAATAAGGAGATTGGTAAGAGACCATAGAACAAGAGGTTATAGTGCTTCTGAAACACTTAAAAATTGGCAAGTAGTAAGAAAAAGTGAAGAAAAATACATATTTCCTTACCAAAAAGAAGCAGATATAGTACTAAATACAGCGTTAATATATGAATTAGGTGTACTTAAAACTTATGCAGTGCCACTATTATATTCAGTAAAAATGGATGATGAATACTATGGGGAAGCACTAAGAATAATTAATTTTTTAAGATATTTCTTAAACATTTCTGAAAGTGATGTTCCAAGTACTGCTGTTTTAAGGGAGTTTATAGGTAATGGATATTTTGAATAAAAGGAGAAAAAGAATGATAAGAGTAGCAATTAATGGTTTTGGTAGAATAGGAAGATGTGCCTTAAGACAAATAATGGACAGAAAAGATATGGAAGTAGTGGGAATAAATGACTTAACAGATAGTTTAACGCTTGCCTATTTTTATAAATATGATTCTGTTCATAGAACACTAAATAGTAAAGTTGCTTGTGAGGATGAATACATAGAAATAGATGGAAAAAAAATAAAAGTCTTTAGCGAAAGCGATCCAAATAAATTACCATGGGAAGAATTAAAAGTAGATATCGTACTTGAGTGTACTGGAGCTTTCACATCCAAAGAAAAAAGTATGGCTCACATAAATGCAGGCGCAAAAAAAGTCCTCATCAGTGCGCCAGCAAAAGACGAATGTAAGACAATAGTTTATGGAGTAAATGAAAAAATAATAGATAAAGAAGACATAGTATTAAGTGCAGCATCATGTACAACAAACTGCTTAGCACCTGTACTTAACTTACTAAACAAATGCTTTATAGTTGAAGCAGGATTTATGTCTACAGTTCATGCCATAACAAATGATCAAGAAACACTTGATATTCCACACAAAAAAGGAATAGAAAGTAGACGTGGAAGAGCAGCTTCACTTAACATTGTACCAACCTCAACTGGAGCTGCAAGTACGATTGGGAGAGTAATCCCTGAATTAAATGGCAAATTAGAAGGTGCTTCATACAGGGTACCAGTAGGAGACGGAAGTTTAATTGACTTAATGGTTAATGTAAAAAAATCAGTTACACCCGAAGAAGTAAATGACATGTTTAAAGGAAACACATCTGATGTAATAAAAATAGTAAATGTTCCACTTGTAAGTTCAGACATAATTGGTACAACAGAAGGGGCAATTGTAGATGGATTACTTACAAAAACAATTAATACTAATGACTTACATATTATAAAGGTATCAGCTTGGTATGATAACGAATGGGGCTATACTAGTCAAATGCTTAAAACAGCGCATTATTGGTGCAAAAAGTACTAAAATGTGCTTTTAATTTAATTAAATTAGAATTAGGTGTAGAAACAACTTCAAAAAACTAAAATGGACATCTACATTTCTATTTTCCTTTACAAAGAATTACTAGTGATATATAATATAAAGCCAAGAGGTGAAGCACATGCTAAATACATTAAAAGCGATCAAAGAAATACTTTTAACTAAAAACATATATGAAGGGGGAATTGCTTTTTTAGGTGATAAAAATGCGGACAGATTAGACAAGGTATATATAGAAAGTAGATACATAACAAAAAATAATGAAATACTTTTTATTACAGGTGAATCACCATTTTATGTTAGAGAGTTAATAACAGGTAAAAAAATACCAGTTATATACATGGACCGTCAAAAACAATACGAATTTCCATATAGGAGAAATCCTAAATTCAACGTATCAAGAAAAAACTTGCCTGATTACTGCATAATATTTGATAAATGGATTAATCGCTTTAATATTTGCTACAATTTAAATCATTACTCCTTAGAAAAAGTAAATAAAACACTTTTCACATACAAAAAAGAAGATAACAAATTATTTAAAGAAAAAGGTATACATACAGTTGATGCCATAATAAATGAATGTCTAAGTTACACTAATAAACTAAAAAAACAAAGAGAAGAAATAGAAAATGAACAAGAACAAAATGAAAAAATAAAAAAAGTATTAATAGAAAAATATTTAAATAATAAAGTGCAAAATTAACCTAAAACAACACACAACTCTTGCCCTGTGTGTTGTTTTAGTAAAAAATAATTAGTAAACTTTATGTATAAAAATGAACAAATTTAGTTCAAAATAGAATATTAATAGTATAATAATTATAAGGTGACTAAAATGCGAACACTAAAAGATATAAATTTAGAAAACAAAAAAGTAATACTAAGAGTAGACTATAATGTAAGTATTAAGGATGGCAAAGTTGTAGACAATAACAGAATAAAAGCATCACTAGAAACAATAAATTATCTATTAGAAAAAAATGTTAAAATAATTCTTATGTCTCATTTAGGCAAAGTAAAAACTAAAGAGGATCTAAATAATTCATTATTACCAGTTAAAGAAGAATTAGAAGGGCTTCTTAACAAAAAAATTTACTTTAGTAGTAAATTAAAAGGAAAAGAATTAGAAGAACTAGTAAATAACCTAAAAGAAAGAGATATATTACTTCTAGAAAACACAAGATTTATGGATTACCCTAATAAATTAGAAAGTAATTGTGATGAAGAATTATCAAAATACTGGGCATCTTTAGGAGAAGTTTTCATACTAGATGCTTTTGCTTCAAGCCACCGAGAACATGCATCAACTTATGGAATAAGCAAATACTTACCACATGCAGTAGGCTTTCTAGTATTAAAAGAAATAGAAGAACTAAACAAAATTAAAAATGAAAACAAAACACTTTTGCTAGGAGGAGCAAAAGCTGAGGACAAAATTGGTGTAATAAAAAATTTATTACCTACATCAGAAAAAGTACTAATAGGTGGCAAAATGAGTGCTACTTTCCTAAAAAGTGAAAACATTAATGTTGGTAAAACATTAGTAGAGGATAACCTACTTGAAGAATGTAAAAAATTAATTACAACTAACAAAATAGTGCTTCCAATAGATGTAGTAACAGAAAATGGTGTAAAAGAAATTGGACACATTAATACTGATGAAACAATATATGATATTGGACCCGAAACAATTAGCATGTATAAAAAGGTGTTACATAATAAACCATTAATAATTATAAATGGAACTATGGGTAAATATGAAGATGAAAACTATGAAAATGGTACAAAAGAACTATTTAACTTTCTAAAACAAACAAAGAGTACTGTAGTAGTACTAGGTGGAGATGCAGGCGCAGCATCAAAAAAATATAACTTTACTCCAAGTTACTTATCTACAGGTGGTGGAGCATCGCTTGAATATCTAGAAGGAAAAACATTAAAACCTCTAGAAATAATGGAGGAAAAATGAAAACAATAATTCTAAATCATAAAAGTTACTTAAGTTATGAAGAAATAAAAAAATACAAAGAAGAATTAGAAAAAACAAAAATTAAAGAAAACCTAGTATTAATGCCAAACATAGTTTATCTTTCTATGTTTAATAACTCAAAACTAAATATAGGAAGTCAAAACTTCTATAGTTACAATTATGGTTCTTACACAGGAGAAATATGTTTAGAAAGCTTAAAAAGTATGAATATAAAATATACAATGGTTGGCCATCCAGAAAGATTACTTCTTAATTTAGACACATACACTAAAATAAAAGACAAATTATTTAAAAGTTTAAACATGGGATTTCAAACAGTGCTATGTATAGGCCATGATGAAAACATCAAAACAATAAAAAAAGAACTAAAATACTATCTAAAAAGCATAGAATATGATGCACTAAAAAATCTAATAATTGCCTATGAACCAGTAAGTAAAATAGAAGGAGAAACAGTTGACTTAAAAAACATAGAAAACACTTACTATTACATAAAAAAATACATAAACAAACACTTTGAAGAAGACACTCCTATAATATATGGTGGATCAGTTAACAAAGAAAACATAAATGACATATTAAAAATTACAGATGGAGTACTAATAGGAAAAATATCATTAAACATAAATGAAACCAAAGAAATACTAAAAAATCTAAATTATTAGGTTTTTTCTTTTTACATTTGATGAACCATTTTAATCATTTTAGACAAAATTAGACAAATTTAACACATTTAATTTTTATAATAAGTGTATTATAATGTATAACAGAAAGAGGAATAAAAATGAAGAAAAAGATTTTAGTAGTAGATGATAACAAAGTAATGGTAGAAATGTTAAAAGAGTTCTTTTCACAAAGTGAAACAATAGAAGTAGTTGCAACTGCTTATGATGGAGAAGAAGCATGGGAAAAAATAGAAAAAACAAATTATGATTGTGTATTACTAGATTTAATCATGCCTAGAAAAGATGGAATATATGTACTAGAAAAAATAAAAGAAAATAATTTAAAAAGAAATATAATAGTAGTTACAAGTTACAATGAACAAGAAACAATTAGAAACGTAAGTGAATTTGGTGTAAGATATTTTGTTCTAAAACCATTTGACTTAAAAGACTTAGAAAAAAGAATAATATCAGTTTGTAATGAAAGAGTTCCTGAAGTACTAGATCTAAAATCAAATGAAATTCACGTTACAATTTCAAAAATACTTCATGAGCTTGGAATACCTTCGCATATAAAAGGTTATCAATACATAAGAGATGCAATATCAATGGTATATTCAAATGAAGGATTAATAGGCGGGATAACTAAAGAACTATATCCAGAACTTGGTAAAAAATACAATGCCAGTGTAACAAGGGTTGAAAGAGCAATAAGACATGCAATAGAAGTATCATGGAACAGGGGAGACTGGGATTTAATGGAAGAAATATTTGGTCATTCAGTTGATATAGACAAAGCAAAACCAACAAACTCTGAATTCATAGTAACAATCGCGGATAAAATGCGTTTAGACAAACTAAAAATATGCTAATACTTTAAAAAAATCAAAACTTGTGCTAGAATATATCTAGGTGAACAAAATTAATGAAAAAAATTATATTATTAATATTAGATGGATATGGAATAAATAAAAGTGATTATGGTAATGCCATAAAAGAAGCGAAAACACCAGTAATGGATAAACTTTTAGCAGTATATCCTCATTCTGAATTAGAAGCAAGCGGAATAGAAGTGGGCCTTCCAAAAGGACAAATGGGAAACTCAGAAGTAGGTCACATGACTATAGGGAGTGGAAGAATAAACCCAGGTGCTTTATCATACATAAATGATAAAATAAAATCAAAAGAGTTTTTTAAAAACGAACTACTTAATGAAACAATGGATTATGTTAATGAAAATAATAGCACGCTTCATTTGATAGGATTACTTTCAGATGGTGGAGTACACTCTAGTATAAACCATTTCTATGCAACCCTCGCAGCAGCTAAACTAAAAAAAGTAGAAAAAGTAGTATTCCACTTTATAACAGATGGAAGAGATACTCCAAGAACTAATGGAATAAAATACGTGAATAACTTCATGGAAAAAGCAAAAAAACTAAACACTGGAGTAATAGGTACAATAAGCGGAAGATACTATGCAATGGATAGAGATAACAGATGGGAAAGGATAAAAAAGGCATACAATGCCATATGCTATGAAAGTGGAAACGTATTTCCAAATGAAAACATATGTTTCAAAGAGCACTATAAAAGAGACATAACTGATGAATTCATAAACCCAAGTATAATAACTCCATCCTGCACTATAAAAGAAAAAGATGCAGTTATATTCGTAAACTTTAGACCTGAAAGAATGAAAGAATTAATAGATGCTTTAACAGATCCTAATTTCAAAATGTTTAAAACAAAACACTTTGAAAAAACTAAATTCATTTCACTATTTAAAATACACAAAAATGTACCATATGCCTTTGATGTAGAAAGACCAAATGACACGTTAGGAGAATACTTAGACGAACTTGAATTTAATCAAGCAAGAATAGCAGAAACAGAAAAATATGCTCATGTAACTCATTTCTTTGATGGAGATAAAGATTTAAATAGCTCAAGGATAGAAAAATTCTTAGTACCAAGTCCTAATGTCCCAACATATGATATGAAACCAGAAATGAGTGTAGGAGAAGTAACTGAAACAGCTTTAAAAGAAATGGAAAATGACTACGACTTCATACTAATAAATTTTGCAAACCCTGATATGGTAGGACATACTGGAAATTACAAAGCAGTAGTAGATGCAATTGAAATAACAGATTTCTGTATGGGTAAAATATATGAAAAAGCAAAAAGTCAATTTTATGAGTTAATAATAACAGCAGATCATGGTAATGCAGAAAAAATGCTAAACAAAGATGGAACTCCAATAACTAGCCATACAACTAGTAAAGTACCATTTATAATATGTAATGATGAATATAAACTAAAAGAAGAAGGTTCTTTAAAAGACATCGCGCCAACTATAATAGACATGTACGAAATAAAAAAACCAAGCGCTATGACT
Source organism: uncultured Mycoplasmatota bacterium (assembly GCA_900553835.1). Classification (GTDB taxonomy): domain Bacteria; phylum Bacillota_I; class Bacilli_A; order RF39; family UBA660; genus CAG-628. Next base: position 4,349 of record USFF01000003.1, on the reverse strand, counting down.
GGAGAAAGTTTAATAATAAAAGATGAAAACAAATGATCTTTATAACGCATTTGAAATGCCTTTATCTAATAATGAAGATTTAAGAGAAGCGCAAAGAAAAGTGCTCGCTAATATAGAGTTAAATAACAAAGACAAAATAATATTAGGTAGAGATAAAACGGTAAAACAAATAGGAAACTACAGATTATTAGAAGACCATGTCTATCGTTTAGTAGATGAAGAAACATATAACATATATCTAAAAAGTGGTTACATTTTAGGGCACAATAAAAGTGATGAATATGAAGAGTATGAAGAAAATGGTAAAACTTACAATAACAATAAAGGAGTAGATTGGTTTCTTGGAGGGGCTTCACTAAAATATGGAACTATCCTTCTAGAATGCCCTGCATACAAAGAATACTTTACACCTAGCTATGATTTTGGCTGTCATCTGGCGTTTGATCCATACGTAAGACACATGAAATCATCAGGATACAAAAACCCTGTGCCCTTAGAGCTAGTAAATGTAATTAACTTAAAAGATGAAAATATCATGCATAACAAAAGGTGAAAAATCATTCACCTTTTTTAAGTATATCCAATACATGACTACTTGTACCTAAAAACTCATATCTTTCACAAACACTTAAATGATACTTTAAATAAAGATTAAACTCTTCCTCACTTAAACTATTAATATCTCTTCTAAAATAATCAGTAAGACCATCTTGACTAATAATTTTAACTCTCTTTAAATCGCACACATCTTTATAATGATCAATATCCTCTAATCTAACAAAACTATATAAATCATCTTGCTTAGAAATAACTCTAAAACTATTATCAACTAAATTATTTTCAAAAGAAGGAATAATATTCTTATCTAAAAAACCATGTTTAAAAATCGCATAATCGTTCATATAATAACTAATAAAAATATACCCATTTTTCCTTAAAACTCTTTTAGCCTCCATTAAAGCTTTTATCTTCTCTTCATCACTAATAAGATGATACATAGGGCCAAACAAAATAACCGCGTCAAAACTTTCATCATCAAATTTACTTAAATCGGTAGCATTACCTAAAAAACTTGGAATATCAGGATAATTTTTTCTAAGCATCATTAAATTATGCTTAACAAGTTCTACACTAGTAACACTATAACCTAAACTAAATAAATATCCAGAATATCTTCCTGTTCCAGCGCCAACATCTAAAACTTTAGGATCACTTAGTTCCTTTAAATATTTTAAAATATAATGTATAGCAGTATTAAATTCTACTATTCCATGCCTTCTAGTAAGTCTCTTATCTTCATTAAATTTATTATAATAACTAATTAAATTCTCTTCATTCATAACAATCACTAAAAATATAATATCATAAATCTTGACTAAATAACACATTTTGTTATATACTTTACTTATTAAAAAGGAGATGAAATAATGAATAAATTTTATGTAACAACACCTATCTATTACCCAAGTGGTAAATTTCATATAGGAACAGCTTACACAACTTTGCTAGCAGATGTTCTTGCAAGATATAACAGACAAAAAGGAAAAGAAGTAAGGTTCCTAACTGGAATGGATGAACATGGAGAAAAAATTCAAAAAAAATCAGAAGAAGAAGGAATATCGCCACAAGAATATGTAGATAAAATGGCTAACTCTGCAAAAGAACTATGGAAAAAACTAAACATATCAAATGACGATTTCATTAGAACTACAGATGAAAGACATGTACTATCTGTATCAAAAGCATTTGAAATATTATATAATCAAGGAGACATATATTTAGGAAAATACAAGGGTAAATACTGTGTGCCTTGCGAAACATTCTACACTGAAAGTCAATTAGTAGATGGTAAATGTCCTAGTTGTATGAGAGAAGTTAAAGAAGTAGAAGAAGAAACATATTTCTTTAATATGAAAAAGTATGAAGAAAAATTAAAAAAATTCTATGAAGAAAATCCAGACTTCTTAGTTCCTGTTACAAAAAAGAATGAAATAATGAATAGTTTTGTAAATGTTGGAATAGAAGACTTGTGTATATCAAGAACAACATTTAACTGGGGAATACCAGTACCAAATAACCCAAAACATGTCATGTATGTATGGCTTGATGCACTACTAAATTATGTAACAGCATTAGGATACTTAAGTGATGATGAAAGCTTACTAAACAAATTCTGGCCAGCAGATGTTCAAATAATTGGTAAAGACATATTAAGATTTCATGCAATATATTGGCCAATATTTCTAATGGCTCTTAATTTACCAATTTCTAAAAAATTATTTGTCCATGACTTCATAATGATGAGAGATGGCAAAATGAGCAAAAGTAAAGGTAACGTAATATATCCAGATGTACTTGCAGATGCATATGGTGTTGATGCAGTAAGATATACTATTCTTAAAAGTCTTCCTTATGGACAAGATGGAGAATTCACTCCAGAGTCATTTATAGAAAAATATAATACTGACCTATGTAATGATTTAGGAAATCTAGTGAATAGAACAATAGCAATGATTAATAAATATCAAGAAGGAATTATAAAACTATCAAATACAAAAACTACTTATGATGTTGAACTTAATGCTTATATTACAAATGAAATAAACTTATATGAAAAAGAAATGGAAAATATCAATATTCAAAATGCAATATCACATATACTTAACATAGTTTCAAGAACTAATAAATACATAGATGAAACAAGTCCATGGGTACTCTATAAAGAAGAAAAATATGATGAATTAACAAGTGTTATGTTTAACTTATACGAAGCAATAAGAAAAGTGGCAATACTATTTGTACCTTTCATACCTGAAACAAGTTTAAACATATTTAATCAACTTGGGCTAAAAGAAAATCAAACAACATTTGAAAGTCTAACAAATTCAGTAGATCTAGAAAATAATAAAGTTATAGAAAAAGGAATTCCTTTGTTTAACAGATTAGATCCAAGTATAGAAGTAGATAGGCTTAAAGATTTAATGAAGAATTAAAAATTGGGTTGAAATATTTAAAATAAGTGGTAAAATATTAAATAGTTAAATGTTTTGATTAGGACACGACTAATAATAATTATTTACTAAGCGAATTGTGTATGGTGAAAGACAATTAAATAACTTATTAGTTACTACCTATGAACAGGACTCGAAAGATGTTCCCGGAGAAATTCTCCGTTATTCAAATAAAGTTAAAAATGGATGGTACCGTGTCAAGCACTCCTTTAAAGGGGTACTTTTTCATTTAACAAAAAGAAAGGATGATAAAAATGATAAATATTAAAGAAAACGAAAAACTAAGTGTAATGAACCACTCATGTGCCCATTTACTAGCGCAAGCGGTGCAACATTTATACCCAGATGCTAAGTTCTGGGTAGGACCAGTTATTGAAGAAGGATTTTACTATGATATTGATTTAGGTGACACAGTAATAAAAGAAGAAGATCTAGAAAAAATAGAAAAAGAAATGAAAAAGATTTCTAAAGATGGTAAAAGAATAGTAAGACATGAACTTACAAAAGAAGAAGCTTTAGAAAGATTTAAGAATGATCCATACAAGATTGACTTAATTAGTAGAATGGATGAAAATAGCACTGTAATTAGTTGCTATACACAAGGAGACTTCACTGACCTTTGTAGGGGCCCTCACGTTGAAACAGTAAAAGAACTAAAATACTTTAAACTTCTAAAAGTAAGTGGAGCATACTGGAAAGGGGACGCTAAAAACAAAATGCTTCAAAGAATATATGGAGTATGCTTTGATAATGAAGAAGATTTAAACGTTTATCTCACAGAACTTGCAGAAGCTAAAGAAAGAGATCACAGAAAAATAGGTAAAGATTTATCAATATTTATGACTAGTGACTTAGTTGGTAAAGGAATGCCTTTGTGGCTTCCGAATGGTGCTATCATAAGAAAACAACTAGAAAACTACATATATGAAAAAGAAAGAAAAATGGGATACTTACACGTATACACTCCATGTGTTGGAACAACTGAATTATATAAAACAAGTGGACACTGGGATCACTATAAAGAAAACATGTTTCCAATGATGAAAGTTGATGAAGAAGAATTCGTACTTCGCCCAATGAACTGTCCACATCATATGCTAATCTATGCAAATGATCTTCATTCATACAGAGACTTACCAATAAGAATAGGCGAATTTGCAACAGACTTTAGATACGAAGCTTCAGGTGCAGTAAAAGGTTTAGAACGAGTAAGGTGTATGTGTCAAAACGATGCTCACTTATTTGTAACTCCTGAACAAATAAAAGAAGAATTCAAAAAAGTGGTATCACTAATACTTGATGTATATAAAGACTTTGGTTTCAAAAACTATAGTTTCA
>USFF01000002.1 GCA_900553835.1 uncultured Mycoplasmatota bacterium | reverse complement strand
AAAAGATGTATATTATTTTGCAGGAGATGCAAAGAATAACTGGGTAAAGTTTGGAAAATATCAAACAGATAATGTTGTCTATAGAGGTTATTATTCTTCTGATGATTTAGAAAATTATACAGATTATTCATCTTTAAGTGAATGTACGAATGCAGAAGAATGTAATGTAAATTGTACAGCTTACAAAATTGCAAATGCTGGAGATCCAATGTACTGGAAGATAATAAGAACTAACCATGATGGAAGTGTAAGACTTCTATATTCAGGGACAAGTCCTGATACAACAGAGGGATATACAGGTGGAAGTGCTTTTAATACAGAATATAATCCAATGTATGTAGGATACATGTATGGAACAAGTGGAACACTTGCTTCAAACAGAACGAATGAAAATAATAGTACAATAAAAGGCGTAATAGACTCGTGGTATAGTACAAACCTATCAAGTTATACAGAATATTTAAGTACAGAAGCAGTATATTGTAATGATAGAGAACTGAAGTCTGGTTCAACATATAGTAGTTCGATTTTTAGCTATGCAGTAGCGGAAAGGTTAATCGATAACAATACACCAACATATGATTGTACAAACATCAAAGATGCTTTTTCAGGAAGTAACAGTGAAGCAAAATTAACTTATCCAATAGGACTAATGACAGCAGATGAAATAGCATATGCTGGTGGTAAATTTGGAGGAGAATTAACAAGTCCATATGCATGGTATTATCTAAATAGTGCTGGAGGGAGTATTACTGGAGATAACTGGTGGTGGTTGCTTTCGCCTAGCTTCTATGATGGCCATCTTTATGTGTGGCATGTAAACGCTTACTACCATGGCAAACTTGGATACGAATATGTGGACTTAGTGCATGGCGTACGACCAGTTATTAGTATCAAGGCAGATGCCCTATGGTCTAGTGGAGATGGAAGTCCAGAAAACCCTTACGAAATAGTTTATAATTAGTTTACAAAAACTCTACATGTTTTGTAGAGTTTTTTCTTAACTTTAAACCTTTAATATTTACTATGAGTTTAGTTGTATGATATAATTGAAATGTATATAATTAAATAAGGAAGGCGGGTAATATGGAAGCACATTATCAAACAGATCCAGGTAAAGTTAGAAGTCATAATGAAGACTCTGTAACTATAGTTAAGAATTTAAGTGGAGATTATCTACTACTAGTAGCCGATGGAATGGGTGGCCATAAAGCAGGAGAAGTTGCAAGTTCTGTTGCAGTTACTACTATTGGTTCAAGATTTCAAAGTTTAAGTTCACTTGGTTCTAAAATGGATGCTATAACTTGGCTTAAGGAAATAATAGAAGAAGTTAATACTACTATAATTAAATATGCAGAAGAGCATGTAAATGCAACTGGTCTTGGCACTACTTTAGTGTGTGCTGTACTAACAAAAGACTATTTAATATTTGCAAATGTAGGTGACTCTAGTGGTTTTGTATTTAAAAGTGGTAAGTTATATAAAGTGACTAAAGATCATACTTTAGTTAATATATTAGTAGAAAGTGGAGAATTAAGACCAGAAGAAGCAGAAAATCATCCACAGAAAAATGTTCTTATGAAAGCACTTGGTGCTGCACCTAAAATTGAACCTGACATTTTTGATGTAGAAACAACAGTAGATGGAATACTACTTTGTAGTGATGGTCTTACTAACATGGTAAGTAAAGAACAAATAGAAAGAGTATTAAATGATAAAGAACTTGATATAAATGAAAAAATAGATAAACTTATATTAAAAAGCAACTTAAGGGGTGGAAACGATAATATTTCTGTAGCATTTTTAAGTAGGGAAGGAGAATAAACGTGATAATTAAAGGAACAAAGATTAATGATAGATATTCAATAATTAGAACACTAGGCGAAGGTGGCATGGCTAATGTTTATTTAGCTTATGATACAATACTTGACAGAAATGTTGCTGTAAAAGTGTTAAGAGGAGATTTAGCAAGTGATGAAAAATTTGTAAGACGTTTCCAAAGAGAAGCATTAAGTGCAAGTAATTTATATCATCCTAATATAGTACAAATATATGATTTTGATCAAGAAGATGGTCAGTACTATATAGTAATGGAATATGTAGAAGGTAAAACTTTAAAACAATTACTAAAAAGAAGAGGAAGTTTAACAATAACTGAAGTTATTGATATCATGAGTCAACTAACTGATGGTATGGCACATGCCCATGACTCATATATAATCCATAGGGATATCAAACCTCAAAATATAATGATACTTGATAATGGAATGATTAAAATAACAGACTTTGGTATAGCAATGGCACTTAATAGTACACAGCTTACTCAAACTAATTCGGTAATGGGTAGTGTACATTATCTTCCACCAGAACAGGCTGCTGGAAGAGGAAGTACTATAAGAAGTGACATATATAGTATGGGAATACTTATGTATGAACTTTTAACTGGTAGTGTTCCATATAAAGGTGATAATGCTGTTGAAATAGCCCTTAAACACTTAAAAGAACCACTTCCAAGTATAAGGGAAAAACTACCAGAATTACCACAAAGTATTGAGAACATAATATTAAAAGCAACAGCTAAAAATCCACAGAATAGATACAAAGATGCAAGAGAAATGCATCAAGATATAATAACCGCTATGGATGAGTCAAGAATTAATGAGCCTAAATATGTATATCCATATAAAGATAACGAACTAGAAAAAACAAGAAATCTTGATGAAGCCATAGAAATAATAAAAAAAGAAGAGAAAGAGAAGAAGGAAGAAATGACAAAGAAAGAAAAAGAAGAAACTAAAAATGAAAAGAAGCTCTTAATAACATTAGCAAGTATATTTACTGGTTTAATAGTATTAACAGCCGCTATTGTGTTCTTACTTCCTCACTTAAGTAAAGGTAAAACAATAGAAGTACCAGATGTAAGTAAATTAAGCAAAAAAGATGCAACTAATAAATTAGTAAAAGCTGGCTTTAATGTAACATGTGGCGAAGAAGACTATAAGCCGGTTGCAAGTGATGAAATAGAAGAAGGATATGTTGTTAAAACAGATCCTGAAGCTGGTACATATGTAAAAGAAGGAAGAAACATTTGTATTCATGTCTCAACTGGAGAAAGTTCATTTACTTTAGAAGATTATACAGGAATGAATTATTTAGAAGCTAAAGGTAAACTTGATGAAAAATGTAAAGAATATGAATGTAATGTTATAATAGATAAAGAAAAAGTAAAAGAAGAAGATAATATAGAAGATAACACTGTAATAAAAACACTCCCTGAAAAAGGAGAAGTTGTTAAAAAAGGAGATACAATAACACTATATATTCCTGATGTAGAAGTACTTTATCCAAACTTTACAACATATACTGTTGAACAAGTAGAAGAATATGCAAGTAAATATGGTTTAATACTTGAAAAGAAATATACAGAAAACTCACTAGTCGCTCCTAACACAATAGTAGGACAAAGTAGAAAAGAAGGAGATCCAGTTGTCACAGGTGTAACTTTAGTAATAACAATAACTAAAAACCCAGATGTAGTAGACGATATTATAATGCCAGATGAAGAATAACTTAGGAAAAATAATTAGTATAAATAAAGATTTATATTTTCTCTATGATAATAGAGAAGTTTTTCCATGTACAGTAAGAGGAAAACTAAAAAACATAAAACTAACAGTAGGAGATAATGTTTACTTTAATAAAGAGACTAAAACTATAGAAAGTGTTCTTGATAGAAAGAATACTCTAGTAAGACCACTTGTATCTAATATAGATAAACTATTTATAGTAGTAAGCACTAAAGTCCCAGACTTTAGTACTTACTTACTAGATAAATTTATAGTTTTAAGTGAAGTAAATAACATAACTCCTATAATAGTAGTAACTAAATTAGATTTAGTTACTAAAAAAGAGAAAAAAGAAATATTAAATACTTTAAAATACTATAAAAAAATAGGTTACAAAGTATATAAAAATACAGATAAAAGAAAAATAAAAAAAGAATTAAAAGGTAAAGTATGTGCTTTAGGTGGACAAACTGGAGCAGGAAAAAGTACTCTTTTAAATATGTTAGATAAAAAACTAAACCTAAAAACAGGAGAAGTTAGTACTTCTCTAGGAAGAGGAAAACATACTACTAGGTTAGTAACTCTAATGCCATTATATGGAGGACTAATAGCTGATACTCCAGGATTTAGTAGTTTAGAACTTAATTTAAATAAAAAAGAAATAAGTGATGCTTTCATAGAGTTCAAATATGAATGTAAATATAACACATGTGATCATACTAAAAATGCAGGATGTTCAGTAATAGAAAGAACAAAAAATGGTAAAATATTAAAAAGTAGATATGATAACTATATAAAGCTAATAAAGGAGAAGTAATATGCTAATAAGTGCTAGTTTCTTAAGTGATAAAATAAAACCAAAAGATGCAATAGAATTATTTGATAAAACAAATGTAGATTACATCCACGTAGATATAATGGATGGAAAATTTACAGAAAACAAATCTTACACTATAAGTGAAGTAATAAAGTATAGTAATTATACTAGTAAACCATTAGATATACATCTAATGGTTAAGAACCCAGATAAATATATTGATGATTTAAGTACTTTATATGTAAATAACATAACATTTCATTATGAAGCAGTTAAAAATCATTTAGATATAATTAATCATATAAAAAATAATGGTATAAAAGTAGGTATAGCTATTAACCCAGATACTAGTCCAAAGGAAATATTTGGTCTATTAAAGTACACCGATGTAGTCCTTATTATGAGTGTAGTTCCAGGTAAAAGTGGTCAGAAATTCATGGAAAGTGTACTATATAAGATAGATGTATTAAAGAAAGAAATAGAGGAAAAAAATTATAAAACTTTAATAAGTGTAGATGGCGGGGTAAATGAGGAAAATATAAGTATATTAAAAGAAAAAAACGTAGATATACTTGTTAGTAGTAGTTACTTATTAAGTGGAGAGATTAATAATAAAATATCTTTAATGAGGAGTTAAAATGGAGTATGAAAGAGAGTTAAGAGAAGAACTTAATAGGTTATTAATAAAATATAACTACTTACCTAGTGAAAGAGAAAAACAAAAAATAGAAGAAATGATAAATGACTCTAAAAATAAAAATATAGATATCAACTATGTAATTAACTTTCTTGAAGAAAAACTAAAAAATAAAATAAATAAAAAAGAACTTGATAACTTAAAAACTTTAGATTTCTTTAAATATGCAGAAAAAACTTTAAACAGAAATTTAACTTAACTAAAGAAAAGTTAGATAAAAGTATTGAGTTAGTAAATAGTGGAAAATTTGAAGAACTTCAAGAGTTAATAAATAAAAATATTATCATTGCTGATGGTTTTATATTTTGTAAAAAAAGAGGCTTTATTAGATTAAATAACTTTATTGCTTATGATATAAAATATAATAATATTCAGTTACATGCGGCAATGTATGATTTTCATCCTTTAATAAGAGAGCTTTTTAAATTATATGGAAAAAAAGCTAAAGAAGAATTTAATAAATTATATTTTGATAGTATTAAAGATGCTCTAGAGAAATGTAAAGTTCTTCTAAAGAATAATTTATCTTTAAATGGAGTAAGTGCAATATCTTTCTTAGTTAAAAAATATCCTGAGATGTTTAAAGACAATAATATGAAAGTAGGTCCAGTTTCAGAAGAAATGGCTAGAAAAATATTTAATGACCTTGATCCAAATTCTATATGGGGCGCTTATATATCTAGAGAAGAATTATTAGATTTATCAAAAAAATATTAATATAACATCACGGCCGTGATGTTTTTAACTAAAAAAACTCGAAGTGAAAGTCTCCAAAATTCGAAGTGAGAGGCATCAAAACTCGGAATGGAAGGCTCCAAAACTCGGAGTGAGAGGCTCCAAATCTCGGAGTGGAAGATGCTATAGAGTTCTTCTTTTCGTCTGTTATAGATATAAAATAAGTATTATTTTAATATTATATTCATATATTTTAACAGGTGAAATATATGAATATAAGTAAAGAAAATCTTAAATTAGATTTTGGTTATGAAGAAAAAGAAACTAAAAAAGATGTAAAAAAGAGTGAAAGATACTAATTTTTAAGTCAAATTAATGTGTAATTTATAAAAAAAGATAGGTTTTCTATCTTTTTTTTGTTATAATCAGTATGAAGGAGATTTTATATTATGAAAATATTAAGTGTTAATGCAGGAAGTAGTAGTTTGAAATTTCAAATGTATGAAATGCCTGAAGAAAAAGTTATAATAAGTGGATTATTTGAAAGAATAGGAATAGATAATAGTTCATATACAATTAAATTAAATGGAGAAAAAATAAAGAAAGAAGTTACTTTAAATAATCATGAAGAAGCTGTTAAAATTTTAACAGAAGAATTACTTAACTATAAAATAGTTAATAGTCTTGATGAAATTAAAGGTGTAGGTCACAGAGTAGTGCATGGAGGAGATAAATTTAAAGAAAGTACTTTAATTAATGAAGAAGTAATAAGTACTATAAGAAACTTATTCCATCTAGCACCACTTCATAACCCAGCTAATTTAATGGGAATAGAAGCATTTAAAGAATTTATTCCTGATGCTAAAGAAGTTGCTATATTTGATACTGGTTTTCCAGCAAGCATGCCTATGGAAAACTATACATATGCAATACCATATGAATGGACAGAAAAATATGGTGCAAGAAAATATGGTTTCCATGGTATAAGTCATGAATATGTAACAGAGTTCATGAAAAAAGAATTAAATAAAGAAAACGTTAACTTAATAACATGCCATTTAGGTAATGGTAGTAGTATGTTTTCTATTAAAGATAGTAAAGCATTTGATACTAGTTTAGGTTTCTCAACTAATTCTGGTTTAATCATGGGTACAAGAAGTGGAGATGTTGATACACTTATGGTTCAATATCTAATGAAAGAAACAGGTCTTTCATTTGATGAAATAATAAATGTATTAAACAAAGAAAGTGGACTTCTTGGTGTATCTGGTGTTAGTAGTGACTCTAGAGATATAGAAGAAGGAATGAAAAATGGAAATCCTAGATGTATTTTAGCGCAGACATTATTTGTAAATAGAATAGTAGGATATATTGCTAAACTATGGATAGGACTAGATCACGTGGATGCAATAACATTCGCAGGTGGTATTGGAGAAAACTCTCCAGTTACAAGAAAACAAATAATTGAAAAGTTAAAACCTCTAGGAATAGAGTTAGACGAAAATGCTAATAACGTAAGAGGTAAATTTACATTAATTACTAAAGAAAACAGTAAAATACCTTGCTATATAGTTCCAACTGACGAAGAAGTTATGATAGCAAGAGATACTTATAACCTAGTTAAGTAGAAAGGAATAATCATGAAAAAAGAGTTATTAAAAAAGATTTATAATGAAATAAAAAAATATGATCTTATTTATATAGTAAGACATATTGGACCAGATCCAGATGCAATTGGGTCAGAAATAGCGCTAAGGGATAGTATAAAGCTAACTTTTCCTAATAAACAAGTATATGCTTTTGGAGCATCAGTATCTAAATTTAAATATATTGGTCATTTAGATAAATTTATGGATTTTGATTATGAAAATGCTTTAGTAATAACTCTTGATATTCCGAATAAATCTAGAATAGATGGACTTAATGTAGATAAATTTAAACATATAATTAAAATAGATCATCATCCATATGTAGAAAACTTTGGTGGGTTAGAATATATTGATGAGAAAGCTTGTTCTACTTGTGAAATACTTTTGGATTTAATAAATAACACTAGACTTAAAATGAATGAAATGATAGCTAGAACTCTTATGATAGGAATAGTAAGTGATTCTAATAGGTTTTTATTTAATCCAGTAGATGAAAAAATATTTTATAAAGTAGGAGATTTAATTAAGAAATATAAACTAAATATACAAAATATATATAGTGATATATATATGAAACCAATGAGCGAAGTAAGACTTATGGGATATATAGCATCTAATATAAAAGTTACTAGGAATAAATTTGCTTACATAGTACTTGAAAATGATATAGTATCATCGTTTAATGCAGATTCTTCTAGTGCATCTAATATGGTAAATGATTTCTCAAATATAGAAGAATTCTTAGTATGGCTTTTTGTAACATATGACTCTAAAAACGAAATATTTAAAGTTAACATAAGAAGTAGAGGTCCTGTTATAAATGAAATAGCAGCTAAATATAACGGTGGTGGTCATAAATTTAGTAGTGGTGCAAGAGTGAAAACAAAAGAAGAACTAGAAAACTTAATAAGTGACTATGATGAGTTATGTAAAAATTATATAAAAAATAAATAAAAGTGCAATATGTTGCACTTTTGCTTTTTAAATACATATTTGATATAATTTAGACATGCAACAGTATTTTAGTAAAAGAAAAGAAAATGATATACTTTATTTAAATGAAGAGGATTATCATCATATAAAGAATGTAATGAGAATTAAGCCTTTAGATGAAGTAATAATTAATTATGAAAGTATTTCTTATTTATGTGAAATGTCCAGTGATTTAAAAAGTGCTAGAATAAAAGAAATATATAAAAGTGTAAAGGAAAATACTATTAAATTCTATGTACCTATATTAAATGATGAAAAGTTAAGTTTTATAATTGAAAAAGGTACAGAAATGGGGGTTACTAACTTTACACTTGTAAACTACGAAAGATGTAAATTTAAAATTAATAGTGACAAGGTAGAAAAAAAGATAGAAAGGTATAAGAAAATTGCTAAAGAAGCAAGTGAACAGTCAAGAAGAGTTAATATTCCAACTATAGAAGGAATAATAAATATTAAAGATTTAATGGTAAGAGAAAATGTAAATATTTTATGTTCTCTTGACAAAGAAAATGTAAAAAGTATAAATAAGGTGTTAACTACTAGGAATGTATGTGATACAATAAGTATAGCATTTGGACCAGAAGGAGGTCTAACTAAAAAAGAAGAAGATATTTTAGTTAGTAAAGGTTTTATTAAGACTTCTTTAGGTGAGAATGTTCTAAGAACAGAAACAGTTATAATAAATGTTTGTTCTATAATAAATTATCTAAAAGGGTGAAATATATGAAAAGTAGTATTGACAATTTTATAAGATTATTAACAGAAGGAGATTTTTTCTTAATATTTTTAATAGTAATAATGTTAGTTGTAGTATCAGTTATTATCTATTTAATAAAACTACAGGTAAATGAAAATAGTTTACCTGAAGAAAATATAGAAAAATATATTGATGAAGAACTGGAAAAAGAAGAGACTAAAGAAGTAAAAGAAGAAATTAAACCAGTTAATATTAATCAAACTAAATTTGATTTTGAAAAAGAAGAGATAGTTGATAGTAAACCTAAAAAGAATTTAGAAGAAATAAAGAGTTATGAAACTGATCAAGAAGAAATGGCTATTATCAGTGCATCTGAACTTGATAATAGAATTAAAACAATGAAAGAAAATGGAGAATATGATAAACACCTAGAAGAAATAGATAACTATGAAGCTGAAGAAGAAAATAAAGCAATTATAAGTTATGATGAACTTCTTAAAAGAGCAACAACAAATACTATAAGCTATGAAAGTGAAGAAAATTTAGGTGGAATTAAAGTAGGAAAAGTTGATACTAGTAAAATAGAAATAAGTGATGGAGAAATGAATAGACCTTACTATAAAGAAGAAACATTTCTTCGCGCACTTAAAGACTTTAGGGGGAATTTATAATGAAGTTTTGCATAAAAACTCTTGGTTGTAAAGTAAATACATATGAAAGTGAATTAATACATAACCTTTTCATTAGAAAAGGTTATGTTTATAGTGAAGAAGATGCTGATATATATGTAGTAAATACTTGTACAGTAACTAATATGAGTGATAGAAAAAGTAGGGGAGTAATACATAATATAAGAAGAAATCATCCTAATAGTATATTGGTAGTAACTGGATGCTTTTCTCAGAATGCATTTAACACTGGTAGATTAGACGAAATAGATGCAGATATAATACTTGGTAACAAAGATAAATCTAAAGTAGTAGAATATGTAGAAGAATTTATAAAGAATAAAGAAAAAAAACTCAAATTTTATAATATGGATGAAGTAGAATTTGAAAACATGGAACTAGATAATATGCACTCAAGAGCAAGAGCATTTGTAAAAATAGAAGATGGATGTGAAAATTTTTGTACTTACTGTATTATTCCTTATGTAAGAGGTAAAGTAAGAAGTAAAAAACATGAAGAAGTTATAAAAGAAGTAAAATCTTTAGTAGATAAAGGATATAAAGAAATAGTATTAACTGGAATACATACAGGACACTATATAGATGGAGAATATAACTTTGAAAACTTACTTAAAGATTTAATTAAAATAGAAGGCCTTATTAGACTTAGAATAAGTTCGATTGAAATAAATGAATTAACTGATGGAGTACTAGATATATTTAGTAAAAGTAACATTCTAGTACCGCATTTACACATACCACTACAAAGTGGTAGTAATAAAGTATTAAAAGAAATGAATAGAAAATATGATAAAGAATACTTTATAAATAGAATTAACTATATAAGAAAAATAAAAGAAAATGTAAGCATAACAACAGATGTAATAGTAGGTTTCCCAGGAGAAACAGAAGAAGAACATAAAGAAAGTATGGAAACTATTAAAGAAGTAGGTTTCACTAAAGTACATACTTTTCCATATAGTGATAGATATGGAACTATTGCAAGTACTATGCCTAATAAAGTAGATGGTAATATTAAGAAAAGAAGAGTAAAAGAACTTCTAACTTTAAGTAAAGAATTAGAAGTAAACTTCTATAAAAAATTCTATAATAAAAAATTAAAAGTATTAATAGAAGAAGAAAAGGATGGCTTCTTCTATGGACATACTCCTAACTTTATAAGAGTAAAAATAAGTGGTAATTATACTCTTAATGAAATATATACTGTAGAATTAAATGAAAGTAACATAGTGTACTAAATTCCGAAAAAGTCGAAAACGGAAATTTTCGGAATTTAAAAATGTAATAATAAACCTTTTATGATATATTATATACGTGGGAGGTGGTAGCTCCAGCCTAGGCGATTATAATTTTATTATAATGCGCAAAATAGAAGGTTACTGCCTAACAATTGGGCTGCTACCAAAAGGACTATCTAGTCCTTTTTTTAATAAAAATAAAATCTAGAATTTACATATATATTTATTTATGATATATTTAACTTGGGGGAACACTTATGAATTTAGAACTATTTATAAATAATCCAAAGAATAATATGACTATTAGCGAAAATAATATAGATGTAGCTTATAAAGATAATGAATTTTATGTTTGTGGTTTATTAAGTGATTATAAAGAACTTAAAAAACTATATAAAAAAATAAAATCTACTAAAGAGGAAAAAGTATATCTTTGTCCATGTGGAGATAAATTACTAATAAAAAACAAATTAGATAAATTATTTAGTAATATACCTAAAGAAGATCTTATGTATGGACTTTATTCATATTCTTACTATGATGAAGATGAATTTGTTTATTATAAATATGAAGATTTAATAGAAGTAATTAATTTAATAAAATATTATAGAAGTTTTTTAAGAAAAGATTTAACTCCACTTGAAAAAGTATTTTATGCTTATGATTTAGTAAAATCTATTAAATCTCCTAATGTTAATAATGAATATGTTTATAAAGGAGATATTAAACATTATCTAGATACAGGCAATATTGCCTGTATGGGATATAGTACTTTACTTAAAAATGTTTTATATAACATAGATGATAATATTAAAATAAACACATTTATAACAAAGTCTACTACTACTAAAAATTTATATCATGCTAGAAATATAATCTATGTAAATGATAAACTATATAAAACACATGGAATATTCTTACTAGATGCATGCTGGGATAGTAATAGATTTACTAAAACTAAAAATGGTAAAAAAATAGAAGGATTAGATTTATATAATTGTTTCTTATTTAATAATGAAGAATTTGAAGATTTATCTTCTATAGTAGAAAAACCTTATTTATTCAGTTTATTTGATGAATATAAAACTATTAAAAACAAATACTTAAAAAGACAGTTAAGATTAGAAAGTGAATACTTATTTGAAGAAAGAATAAACATAAATAAATTAAATAATTTAATTAGTGGAGAAAATAGTTTTGAAGCAACATTATTCTTGCTAATAAATATAAGACATTTAGAAGGATATACTAAAAAAGAAATAATTAAAGAAATTAATAGATATATTAATCATAATGTATCTAATACAGAAGAAGTAAAAGGATATGTTAAAGATTTAGTATTGACTTTAAAGAAATGAAAGATTATAATTTAAATATATTATTTGTTTTGAAGAGTAATAAATTAATTTATTTAAAGAGAGTTAGTGTTTGGTGTAAACTAATAATAAATAATTTATGAAGACACAAAATATAAAAATAATCGTATTTCTGCGTTAAGGAATTAAAGAGTATAGATAAAATCTATAAACTAAGGTGGCACCGCTTATATAATAAGTCCTTAGATTATAGATTTTTTATATTAAAGGAGGAAAAAACATGGAAAAAGTAAATAATATTTACAGAAATGTCTATTCTGGACTAGTGAGTGAAGAATATGCAGGTAAAGAAGTAAAAGTTGCAGGATGGATAAATAGTATAAGAAAACTAGGGGGATTAACATTTGTTACATTAAGAGATGAAACAGGTATAGTACAAATAATAACAGAAGATGCTAGTTTATTTGAGGGAATAACTAGAGAAAGTACAGTTTCTATTACTGGAGAAGTTAGATTAAGAACTGAAGACATGATTAATAAAAATATGAAAACAGGTAAAATAGAAATTCTTGCTAAAAGTGTAGAAGTACTTGGAGAATGTTTAAATGTATTACCATTTGAAATAAGTAGAAGTACAGAAGAAGCTAGTGAAGAAACTAGGCTTAAATATAGATACTTAGACTTAAGAAATAAAAAAGTACATGATAATATGGTATTTAGATTTAAAGTAATTGATCATATTAGAAGTCTAATGAAAAGTATGGACTTTACAGAAATATCTACACCAATTATAACTACAAGTAGTCCAGAAGGTGCTAGAGACTTTATAATACCTAGTAGAAGATATAAAGGTAAATTCTATGCACTTCCACAAGCGCCTCAAATATATAAGCAATTATTAATGGTAAGTGGTTTTAATAGATATTTCCAAATAGCACCTTGTTTTAGAGATGAAGACTGCAGGGCAGATAGAACATTAGAGTTTTATCAACTAGACTTAGAAATGAGCTTTGTTACAGAAGAAGATATATATAAAGTAGGAGAAAAAATATTCTATGATATATTTACTACTTTTAGTGATAAATATGTAAGTCCAGCTCCATTCAGAAGAATAGCATATAAAGACTCTATGCTTATGTATGGAACAGATAAACCTGACTTAAGAAATCCACTTATTATATCTGAACTTACTGATATATTAAAAAATACTACATTTGAACCATTTAAAGGAAGCGTTATAAGAGGTATTAAGGTAACTAACTTAGATAAATCAAATAGTTGGTTTAAAAATATGGAAGAATATGCAAAAAGTATTGACTTAGCAGGACTTTCATATATAAGAGTTATGGAAGACTTGTCACTAAAAGGAAGTATAGTAAAATATTTAAGTGAAGAAGAAATAAATAACTTAATTAAGTCTTTAGAACTTAATGTAAATGATTGCTTATTTATAATAAGTGATAAAAACAAATGTGAAAAATATGCAGGTCTATTAAGAACTAAACTTGGAGAAGAATTAGATCTAATTGATAAAGATAGATATGAATTCTGCATAGTTAATGACTTCCCATTCTATGAATGGAATGAAGAAGATAATAAATGGGATTTTGCACACAATCCATTTAGTATGCCACAAGGTGGAATAGATGCTTTAAATAATAAAGAAATAGGTGATATTGTAGCATATCAATATGACTTTGTATGTAATGGTTGTGAAATGGCAAGTGGTGCAGTTAGAAATCATAGCATAGAAATAATGAAAAAAGCTTTTGAAATAGCTGGTTATGATGAGAACGTAGTAAAAACAAAATTCAAAAGTTTATATACAGCTTTCCAATATGGTGCTCCACCACATGCTGGTATGGCTCCTGGAATAGATAGAATTATAATGTTACTAACTGGAGAAGAAAACCTAAGAGAAGTACAAATATTCCCACCTAATGTAAGTGGACAAGATCTTCTTATGGGAGGACCTACAGAAGTAACAGAACAGCAACTAAGAGAAACACATCTAAAGATAAGAGATTAGTACAATATAAAGTACATTGTACATTTTGTTAATATTTTTCTTGATTTTTAATAAAATATATTATATAATTAAACATGTGAAGAGAGAAAGAAGTGTATCCACACTCACCTGACTTATAAATAGGTAAGTAGGTAAAAAGCTTAAAAAGTTTTCTTTTTAATGTTTTAAAGTGGATGCAACTGCATTCACTTTTCTATTTATATTTGGAGGTGTTTACAATAGCTAAACAAAATGATAACGTTCTAATTAATGAACAAATTAAATTTGAAGAAGTTATGGTAATTGGACCTAATGGAGAAAAATTAGGTATCAAGAAAAGAGAGGATGCGCTTACTCTAGCTAATTATGCTGGACTTGATTTAGTATTAATGAGCAAAGATGGAATTCCAGTTTGCAAAGTTATAGACTATAACAAGTTTAAGTATGAAAAGATGAAAAGAGAAAAAGACGCCAAGAAAAAACAGAGAGAACAAAATTTAGAGCTCAAAGAATATAGGTTATCCGTAACTATTGACACTCACGACTTTGAGACTAAACTCAAAAACGCCCGTGCATATATTATAAAAGGACATAAAGTCAAAGTATCGGTTAGATTTAAAGGTAGACAAATTGCACATCCAGAACTTGGACGTGATGTAATTGTCAAATTTGCAAACGCTCTAGAAGATGTGGCTACAATTTTAGAAGAGCCAAGACTAGAGGGTAGAACAATTAGTTTAACTATAGCACCTAAAAAATAAAGAAAGAAGGAGATAAAGATGCCAAAACAAAAAACACATAAAGGTATAGCAAAAAAAGTAACTGTAAGACCTGGTGGAAGTACTAAAATAGGTAAACCAGGAGCAAACCATAAAACTGGTAAAAAACCAACAAGTTTCAATAGAGATCATAGAAAGGGATCTGTTTTAAGTGGAGCTGACACAAACAGATACAAGAAAGCTTTAAGGGGGTAATATAAATGACAAGAGTTAAAGGCGGAACAGTAGCAAGAGCTAGAAGAAAGAAAGTTTTAAACAGAGCTAAAGGATATTTCGGAAGTAAACACAGATTATTTAAATCAGCTCATGAACAATTAATGCATAGTGGAAGATATAGTTTCAATGATAGAAAGAAAAATAAAGGAAACTTCAGAAAACTATGGATTACAAGAATTAATGCTGCTTGTAGAATGAACAACATAAGTTATTCAAAATTTATAGATGGTCTTAACAAAGCAGGAGTTGAAATAAATAGAAAAATGCTTAGTGAACTTGCAATTCAAGATATGAATGAATTTGCTAAATTAGTTGAAGTTGCTAAAAAGGGTTTAGAAAACCCAGTAGTAAACAGTGCTAAGCCTGAAGTAAAAGAAGAAAAAGAAACAAATGATTTAAATGGTAAAACAGTTGCTGAATTAAAAACACTTGCAAAAGAAAAAGGAATAGAAGGTTATACAACTATGAAAAAAGCAGAATTAATAGCTGCTTTAAACTAGAAGTATAATCTTCTTTTTTTCTTGCATTTTAGTATAAAATATGTTACAATATTTTATACTTTTAAGGGGGAAAGTTTATGCAAGGCAAAAAATGGTCAGAATATGATAAAGACTGGTTCGAAAAATATAGTTTAGCAAAAAAATATTATGAAGAAAATGGTAACTTAAAAATACCTGTTACTTATTCATGTGAGAAGCATGGAACAAAAATTAATCTTGGTACATGGATAAGGTGGCAAAGAGAAAATAATGGTTTAGGTAAACTTCCCAAATATAGAAAAGAGCTACTTAATGAAATAGGAATGATTTGGAAAATAAGAAATGACTCTTGGGAATATATGTATAAAGAAGCAACTAATTATTACAAAGAAAAAGGTAATTTGAAAGTACCTACAGTTTATTCTTACATAAAGGATGGTGAGAAAATAAAACTAGGTAGCTGGATAGCTACTCAAAGAGTTATCTATAAGAATGGTAAACTAAGTGCTAAAAGAAAAGAACTACTTAATGAAATAGGAATGATTTGGAAAATAAATAATGCTTATTCTTGGGAATATATGTATGAGGAAGCAGTTAATTATTACAAAAAAAAAGGCAACTTAAGAGTACCTATGGTTTATTCTTACATAAAAGATGATGAAGTAATAAACTTAGGTAACTGGATAGTTTCTCAAAGAATTATCTATAATAATGGTAAACTAAGTGCTAAAAGAAAAGAATTACTTGATAAAATAGGCATGGTATGGAAAGCAAAATTTTCTTGGGAATATATGTTTAATCTAGCAAAAGATTACTATTTAAAAAACAATAAACTTTTTACTACCAATTATAAAGTAAATATAGATGGAAATAATATTCTTTTAGGAGTATGGCTTAATAAACAAAAAAATTTTTATAATAAGGGAAAACTAACTGAAGAAAAAATAAAACTACTTGAAACAATTGGTTTAAAGTGGACTAGAGAAGAAAGAAAACAAATTAGAGAAAACGAGAAAAATAAAAAATGGTTACTTTTATATAAAGCAGTTATAAATTATTATAAAGAACATGGTAATTTAGTAATACCTAATAACTATTTAGTTACAGTTGATCATGAAGAAATACTTTTAAAGTCATGGTATAAAAAACAAAAAAGTATGTTAAAACAAAAAGAATTATCGCCAGAAAAAGAAAAACTAATAAATGGTCTATTTTCATTAGACGAGGATAATAAAATAAAAACAGAAAATGATAAAAAATGGATGTTTTTTTATAACTTAGCAAAAGAATATTATAATCATTCTGGAAACATAAAAATACCTTCTGAATATGAAGTTATAGTAAATGGTAAAGTTAAAAAACTAGGAAAGTGGATAGATAGGCAGAGAACTATTTATAAAAAAGGAAAACTAAATGAAGAAATGATAAAACTTCTTAATGAGTTAGGAATGATTTGGGAATTTGGAAGTATAAGATATTCAGAATGGTTAGATAATTATGAACTTGTTAAAAAATACTATGAAGAATATGGTAATTTAGATATTCCTTCAAGTTATGTAGTTAATGATAAATTATTTAGTTTAAGAGATTGGTTAAGAAGACAAAGGATGCTATATGAACTTGGAAAACTAAATGAGGAAAAAATAAATTTACTTAATGAAATAGGTATGGTTTGGAATAGTAAAACATTAAAAAAATAATTAAGGAGGCAACCTATGAAAGATGGAAAATGGCTAAAGAAATATAACTTAGCAAAAGAATACTATTTAGAACATGGTAATTTAAAAGTACCATTTAGATATAGTTCTTTAAAGGATGGAATAATAATTAATCTAGGTACATGGGTAATGGCTCAAAGACAGGGGTACTTAAAAGGCACATTAAGTAAAGAAAGAATAGACCTTTTAAATGAAATAGGAATGGTTTGGAAAATAAATAATACTTATTCTTGGGAATATATGTATAATTTAGCAAAAGATTACTATTTAGAAAACAATAAACTTTTCTCTAGTACATACAAAATAAATATAAATGATAAAAATGTACTATTAGGAGCATGGCTTAGAAATCAAATAAAATTTTATAATGAAGGAAAACTTTCTATAGAAAAAATAAAGTTACTTGAAAACATAGGAGTACAGTGGAAAGCAGAACAAAGAAAACGAAATAGAAAAGATAACAGAGATAAAAAATGGTTTTCTTTATATAAAGAGGTTTTAGAGTTTTATAAAGAACATGGTAACTTAATAATACCTAACGACTATTTAGTTACAGTTAGTCATGAAGAAATACTTTTAAAATCATGGTATAAAAATCAAAAAAGTATGTTAAAATTAAAAGAATTATCAGCTGAAAAAGAAAAACTGGTTAATGAACTTATAATGTTAAATGAAAACAATAAGATAAAAACAGAAAATGATAAAAATTGGTTTGAAATATATAATGTAGCAGTTAACTACTATAAGGAACATGGTGATTTAAAAGTACCTTATACTTATGTTTATGAAAAAGATGGAATAAAAATCAATCTAGGACAGTGGGTAATCTCACAGAGACAGAATTATGGTAATAATAAGATATCAGCTGATAAAATAAAGCTTCTTGATAAAATAGGTATGAAATGGGAAAAGAAAAACTGGTTTACATGGGAATATGTCTATAAATTAGCAAAAGATTACTATAAAGAACATGGTGATTTACTAGTACCTAGAAATTTGATAGTAAATGTAGAAGGAACAGATATATCACTAGGAAACTGGATAGTAAACCAAAGAAGAAGTTATAAAAAGAAAACTCTTTTAAGTGAAAGAATAGAACTTCTAAATGAAATAGGAATGAAATGGGAAGATGTAAAACAAACTACAGATGATAAAAACTGGCTTATTCTATTTAAAAATGTAGTAAAATACTATGAAGAAAATGAAACCACTAATATTTCATCTGACTACGAGGTTTTAATAGAAAACAAAAGTATAAACTTAAATAAATGGTATACAAAACAATTATATCTTTGTAGAAATAATAAATTAAGTAGTGAAAGAAAAAAGTTAATAGAAGCATTTTCTAATAAAGTAAATGACAAAAGAGCAGAAAACTTATCTAGACTAAAATGGATGAAAAACTATGAACTAGCTAAAAAGTACTTTATGATGCATGGTAATTTAAGAATTCCTAATACATATGAAGTAGAAGTAAATGGAGAGATAATTAAACTAGGAGACTGGATAAATTCTCAAAGATCATCATATAAAGGAAGAAGAGCTAAGATTAGTGAAAAACAAATAAAACTTCTAAATGAAATAGGAATGATTTGGGAATTTAATAGTGAAAGAATGGCAAATTGGTTAGAAAAATATAAATTCATAAAAGAATATTATGATAAAAATGGAGACTTATTTTTTCCTAAAAACTACACTATAGAAGTTAATGGAAAGATAATCAACTTAAAAGAGTGGTTAAGTTCTCAAAAAAATTTATATAAAAATGGAAAACTTTCTATAGAAAAAGCTAAACTATTGGAAGAAATAGGAATAACTTCTAATAAAACTAAAGTATTAAATAAATAATTACTAAGGGGGAATAAATATGTATAATGATAAAAAATGGTTAGAAAAATATAATCTTGCTAAAAAATATTATGAAGAAAATGGTAACTTATTAATTAAGAAAAATTATAAAGTAGGAGATGTTAACTTAGGTGTATGGATAATAGGACAAAGAAGATATAACAAATTAGGTAAACTTTCAAAATATAGAAAAGAACTACTTGATGAGATAGGTATGGTATGGAATTGTTATGATGAAGAAGTACTTGATATTCCATGGCTTAAAATGTATAAAGAAGCAATTAATTATTACAAAGAAAAAGGTAACTTAAAAGTACCTATGACTTATTCCTATATAAAAGATAATAAAGAAATAAATCTAGGTAACTGGATAATTTCTCAAAGGGTTAATTACCACAGTGGTAAACTAAGCGCTAAAAGAAAAGAACTACTTGACGAGATAGGTATGGTATGGAAATTAAGAACAAGATTTTCATGGGAATATATGTATAACTTAGCAAAAGACTATTATACTGAAAATGGTGACTTACTAATAGCTAATACTTATGAAGTAAATATAGAAGGCAATAGTGTAGCACTAGGAAACTGGATAACTTATCAAAGAAGATGTTATAATTTAGGAGAGCTTTCAAATGAAAGAATAAAACTTTTAAATGAAATAGGTATGCAATGGGAAGATGTAAAATTTTTTCAAAGTGAAAAGAACTGGATTATAACATTTAAAAGTATGGTAAAATATTATGGTGATAAAGGTACTAGTGTTATTCCAAATACTTATTTAGTAGAAGTAAATGGGAAACTAATATCTTTAAACCAGTGGTATAAAAGACAATTAAGTTTATATAGGAATAACGAATTAACAGGTAAAAGAAAAGAACTAATGGATATATTTTCTAGCATAATAAAAGATGACAATGTAAAAAACTTAAAAGATATAAGATGGATGAAATATTATAAAGTAGCTAAAAAGTATTATGAGGAAAATGGTGACTTAAAAGTACCTGCTACATATGAAACTATAGTAAATGGAGAAATTATAAAATTAGGACAATGGATAAACTCTCAAAGAGCATCCTATAGGGGTTTAAGAAGTTCTATTAGTACTGAAAGAATAGAACTACTAAATAATATAGGAATGATATGGAATATAAGAGAAAATAAACTAACTAAAAAAATATAATATTAATGAGGTGTAATATGAATAATGATGTATTAAAATACTTTTATAACAAATTAATAACTGATAAAAAAATTGAGTATACAAAAGGAGATAATACTTATTACTTAATAAATAATAAATTACTTAATTATTTAAATTTATTATTATATTTAAATGGGTATATCCTATATAACAACATAAATAATAATCAAATAAAACTTTATATAGAAAAAGTAAAACTACCTAAAAAAGAAGTTAGTAGTAAATTAAACATAATAGAAAGATACTTAGAAAAAAGAAAATATCAAAAAGAAATAAACTACTTAGTAGCAAATAATTTATACAATAGAATAATTAAATCTACTCTAGAAATTATAACTATTAATAAAGATATGTTTATATATAACTATATAAATGAAGAAGTACTAATATACATAGAAACTTTTTGTAATAATAATGACTTAGTACTTTTAGATAAAAAGACTAAAGAAGGCTTTGTTCTAAACATACATAGAAACACAAAAAAACTTAAAAAGAAAAAATAGACTTATATACAAATAAGTCTTTTTATTACATTTTCTTTTCAAATTCTTTATGAAGAGCTTTAGTACTCCATAATAAACTATATTTAGTTTGATTTATTATTAAATCAAATTCACCAATATATTCATATACTTTAGGATTAAAGCTCAATTTAAACTCGTTTAAACCTTTATAAGGATTATCTTTAGTAAAATCTCCTGTAATACCATTTAAATCTAAATAACTATAGTTATTTTCTTTATAATGATTAATTAAGTTGTAATGAAGAAAATGATTAGGTAAAAGTTTATTGTATTTCTTATTAAATCCACTTGTAAATATACTAGCAATATTATTATACTTAATTACTAAAGCACCCGCGACTACCTCTTTATAAATACCTTCACTTATTTTAGTATTAACATCGTGTATCTCTTCATTTATTTCATTTAACTTTCTATCACTATTCATCTTTTCATTATAAATATTCTTATTAGTAGGATCTAACTGGAATAACCTATTTACTTTTTCATTTATAGTTTCTTCAGTATTATGTTCCCCTTGTAAATTTAGTAAATATTCATGATAATTAACCTCTACTAGAAATAAATCAACTTTTTTATCTTGATCAAACATCTTATATAATGTTTTATAAAAATCACTAGACTTTCCATCTTTTCTATAAGTAAGTTCATACAAACTATTTAAGTTATAAAAGTCTCCCTTAATAAAACTTAAACCTTTATTATTAACTTTATCAAGTTTATGAATTAACTTAGTATCAAGTTTAGACTTATCAAAATCTTTCAAACTAATAATAGCATTATATTTTGGAAGCATACTTTCAAAATATAAATTATCTTTAAGTTTCTTATAATTGTTTTCTTCCATAGTACTAATTAAAGTACTAGATAAACTATTTGTAACTTTAGAACCATCCATATTAACTTGATTTAAAATAATAATTGGATTAATCTTAATAAAAGCATAACCTTTCTTACTAAAGAACTTTTTAACCGCTTTTGTAAATTCTTCAAAAGTATATTTATTAAAATAATCTACTAAAAAGCCTCTTGGACTATAACCATATTTTATATTAATAGAAATAGATTTGCTGAGCATAAGAAAAGAACCTATTATTAAATCATTATCATAACAAGCATAATATTTTACTTTATAATCATATTTTCTCATCACTTCACCATAATAGCTAGTTTCATAAAAACTGCTAAACATATTGTTCTTACTAATTTCATCAAATAAATTTTTATCTATTTCTCTAATTAACATAATAATTCTCCTCTCAATAATTATAACACAACAATATTCTAAATCAAAGAAAAAACCTTATAAAAAGGTTAACTAATCTTTCTAATTAAGGAATTAACTTCTTCTCTGAGAGTAATAAATGGACAACCCGGTATAAAGTTGTCACTTATAAAATCATAAATCTTTTTTTGTTTACTTCTATCTAGATAACTGCAATAAATACTATAGAAGTTATTACCAGTACTACTTATATTTTCACAGTATTCACAAGTACTATTAGGTGAACACTCTATATTTTGTAGTTCTTTATAAATTAAATTTAATATATATAATTCTAGTTCTTTAGGTAAATTATATGTATTATCCTTAACAGCGTTTATTAACTCATTTATTTTCTTTAGTTCAGTCATAATTTTCTCCTTTTCTAAATATTATACTAAATTATAATTATTTGTAAAGATTTTAGGATAACATTTGACTAAAAATGAATTTAATGTTAATATGAAAATAGAAAGGAGACTTATGAAAAAAATATTTCTAACTATATTACTAGCATTAACTTTAACAGGCTGTAATAAAACAAATTTATTAGAAGAAAGTACCCTTAATATGAATAACGAATATTTAAAAATGGAAATAAACGAGGAAAAAACTACTAATGAAGGAATTACTTTTAAACTAATAAATATTAGTAACTATGATTTAACATATGGGCTTTCATATCATCTAGAGAAAGAAGAAAATGATAAGTGGTATAAAGTAAAACCTAAAGAAGAAATGCATTTTATTATGGTGGCTTATAATTTAAAAAAAGGAGAAGAAAAAGAAGAAAACTTAAAATGGACTAGTTACTATGGAAAACTTTCTAAAGGAAAATATAGAATAGTAAAAAGTTTTAGGTTAAAGAATGCTAAAGAAGAGTTTTATACTTCTCAAGAATTTATAATTAAATAAAAGTTATAAATTCTTTTTATTTATAACTTTCTATTGTTAAAACAATTTAAAAATAGTATAATTTAAGTAGAAAAGGTGATTTAAATGAGTAAAATAACTGATGTAGTAGCTAGGGAAATACTAGATTCTAGAGGTAATCCTACTGTAGAAGTAAAAGTGTATACAGAAAAGGGTAGTATAGGAGTATTTTCAGTCCCAAGCGGGGCATCTACTGGTAAAAGAGAAGCTTTAGAACTTAGAGATAACGATGAAAGATACTTTGGAAAAGGTGTAACTAAAGCAGTAAATAATGTAAATAATACTATAAAATATAACTTACTAGGTAAAGAAGTAGAAGAACAAAAAACAATAGATAATATTATGATTAATTTAGATGGAAGTGAAAATAAAAGTAATCTAGGTGCTAATGCTATTTTAGGTGTAAGTGTAGCATGTTTAAAAGCTGCCGCGCTTGATAATGGGTTACCACTTTATAAATACTTAAACAAAAGAGAAGTACATATTCCATTTTGTATGTTTAATATATTAAATGGAGGTAAACACGCTGCTAACAATATAGACATTCAAGAATTCATGATAGTACCTAAATTTAACACATTTAAAGAATCGTTAAGAGCGGCTAGTGAAGTATTTCATGCTTTAAAAGGAATACTTTTAGATAAAGGTCTTAATACAAATGTTGGTGATGAAGGAGGCTATGCACCAGATCTTAAGAATAATGAAGAAGCTCTTATGATAATTGTAAAGTCTATTGAAACTGCAGGGTACATACCTGGTAAAAACATCTTTATTGCATTAGATGTGGCAGCAAGTAGTTTTTATAATAATGAAACTGATACTTATAATATAGATAATACTAATAAAACTAGAGAAGAACTTTTAAATTACTATTTAGATATAGTAAGTAAATATCCAGTAATAAGTATAGAAGATCCTTTTGATGAAGAAGACTATGAAGGATTTAAAATGATAACTGAAGTCTTAGGTAAAAAAATAAGCATAGTAGGAGATGACTTATTTGTTACAAATAAAGAATTACTAAAAAAAGGTATAGAAGAAAAAATGTGTAATGCTATATTAATAAAGCCTAACCAAGTAGGAAGTTTTTATGAAACACTTGAGACAATAGTTTTAGCTAAACAAAATAAATATACATGTATTATGAGTCATAGAAGTGGGGAAACAACTGATACTTTCATTAGTGATTTAGCTGTTGCATTAAATATTCCATTTATGAAAAGTGGTAGTACATCAAGAGGAGAAAGAATAGCTAAGTATAATAGACTTTTAGAAATTGAAGAAGAAATCTTAAAAAATGTTCAAGAAGATACTTTATAGATCTTTTCTTAATATGTGTACTTTTTAAATTAACACCAGAGAAGTTATTTGAAAATTCAAATACTTTTGGATTATTAGGTATATATATTGCCTATAACTGCATTAATGCCTTAGTACTTGAAATCAAATAAAAAATATTGTAAAATTATATATGAGGAGAAAAAGAGATGGAAATATTATTAATAATAGTAAGTATACTTCTAATAGCATTAGTATTACTTCAAAGTAATAAAGCTAGTGATGCAGGTCAAATAATTACTGGTGGTAATAGCATGCTTATGAGTCAAATGAAAGAAAGAGGAGCAGAGAAATTTATTACAAGATTAACTTTTGTAATGGGGTTTCTATTCATTTTCTTATCATTATTATTAAGTATATAAAAAACTCTCACAAATGTGAGAGTTTTTTTATTATCTATTGTAGTATTCAACTATTAATGACTCATTAATATCAGCATTAAGTTCTTCTCTTTCAGGATATCTTACATAAGTTCCTTCTTTTTTCTTAGGATCAAATGTAACATAACTTACATTACTTAATTTTGCTTCTAAACATTCATTAATAACTGGATGATTTAAAGATTTTTCTTTAACACTAACTACATCTCCGGGTTTAACTTGATATGATGGAATATCAACGCTTTTACCATTAACTAGTATATGACCGTGATTTACTATTTGTCTAGAACTTCTTCTAGTTTTAGCAAGTCCCATACGATATACTATGTTATCAAGTCTACTTTCAAGCATGATTAATAAGTTAGTACCATGAATACCTTTTTTCTTACCAGCAGCTTCAAAAGTTTTCTTAAATTGTTTTTCAGTAAGACCATACATAATTCTTACTTTTTGTTTTTCAGCAAGCTGAATTCCATATTCACTTAGTTTCTTTCTGCTAGTTCCATGTTGTCCAGGAGCAGAAGTTCTTTTTCTAAGTTCTTTTCCACTTTCAAGTGTACTAAATCCAAGTCTTCTAGATTTCTTAAAAGCTGGTCCAGTGTATCTTGACATATTTTAGCCTCCTTCATAAATATTTGAAAGAAGGTATCTTTATTCCCATAAATAGGGTGTTTACTTTGGGCTTTCGCTTATGGCTTAAGTTACTAACAAAGATAAATCTTTAGTAAACACGTTACTTAATAAATAAAGTCGCCATTTCTTCCATGCATTTAAGTATACTAAAAAATCACTAAAATATCAAGTTTTTTCACAAAATTAATTAAAAATGTTCACTTTCTCTTTTAGATTTAACTTAATTGTGATAAAATACTTATAGAGAGTAGGAGAGTTAATTATGAGTAAAAGTGCTATAATACTTGGAGGAATAATTTTTTATATAATTGGAGTAGTTGCAATAACTGTTACATTGTTTACTATACAAAGAAAAACTAAAAATAAGTTAGAAAAAGAATTAACTAGATTAGAAACACTTAAAAATCTAATTATTTCAAGTGGAATACTAACTGAGATGGAGAAAGTAAAAGCATTAATAAATAATGATAAATTAATGGAAACATATAAAAAGTGGGAGAAAAGGTATAAAAAAATAGAAAAAGAAGATATACCTAGACTTACAGATAAACTTTTAGTATGTGCAGAACTTATAGATAATAAAAACTTTAAAGAAGCAAGCTATGAACTATCTAAAACAGAAATTGATATTTACTATGTAAAAACAGATATGGAGTTACTTCTTGAAGATATAAAAGAAATAACAAATAGTGAAGAGAGAAACAGGAATGCAGTTACAAAACTTAAAACAGTCTTTAGATCTGTTGTAAATAAATATACAAGCAATATGAATGACTATAAAGGTATGGAAGAAAGAGTTAATATGCAGTTTGAAAATATTAACAAACTTTTAAGTGCCTTTGAAAGAGCAATGGAACAAAATGACTATGAAGAAGTTGGCAAAATAGTTCATGCACTAGATGACTTAATTAATAATATAAAGATAGTAATAGATGAAACTCCAACTGTAATACTTATGGGTAAAATGATAATACCTAGAAAAATAACTGAGCTAGAAAACATGGCAGCTAAAATGAAAAAAGATGGTTATAATATTGAATACATAAACCTTGAATATAACATAGAAGAAAGTAAAAAGAAAATTAGTGATATATTTGATAGACTTAAAATGTTAAATCTAGAAGACAGTATATTTGAACTAAAAACTATACTTGATTACTTTGAAAGTTTATATAACGACTTTGATAAAGAAAAACAAGCTAAAAAAGAATATGAAATGTTAATGGAACAAATAGGTATAAAACTATCTAGATTAACTAGTGTAATAAAAAGTATATATGAAGAAGTAAGTATTCTTAAAGAAACTTATGCTTTAACTAAAGAAGAATTATCAGGATTAGAAAACATAAGTAATGAAATCAAAGAAGAAAAACTAAGCTTTAAAGAAATAAATGATAGAACTCTTACTAAAACAACTCCATATAGTAGACTTAGTAAAACAGGAGAATTAATAAGTGTAAAAATAAGTAAAACAGAAGATAAACTTGAAAGTGCAATTAAAAGTTTAGGTAGTTTAAAAGAAGATGAAGTAAGAGCAAGAGAGCAACTTACAGAAATAAGAACTATTTTAAAAGATGCTAAAGATATGATGAAGAGTTATAACATTCCAGTTATTCCAAAAATATACTTTACTGAGTTATCTGAAGCAAAAGAAAGTACTAAAAATATAATAAAAGAACTTGAAAAGAAACCGATTGTAATAAGTGACTTAAATACAAGAGTAGACACTAGTAGAGATTTAGTTCTTAAGTTGTATGGATTAAGTAGTGAACTTACTAAAGCTGCTAAAATGGCTGAGATGACTATAGTTTATGGTAACAGATACAGAAGTTCAAACAAAGAAGTAGAAACAGGACTAATAAAAGCAGAAGTACTATTTAGAAAAGGAGAATATAAAAAGAGTTTAGAAACTAGTATAGATGCAATAAGTACTATTGAACCTAATATTCATAAAAAACTCATAAGTGCTTATGAAAGTTAAGAAAGAAGGAAGTTATGGCAAAGAAAAAACAAACAAATGAAGTGAAAAATGAGTTCCCTTATACTAAGGAATTAGAAGGTTTAGGACTAATATTAGTAGGTGTACTAGGTTTTGGTAAATTTGGTCCAATTGGTAGAATACTAAAAAGTTTTAGTGTTTTCCTTTTTGGTACATGGTGGCAACTATTTCTTATAATGTGCATTATAGTAGGACTTATATTAATAATAAAAAGAAAAGAACCAACATATGTAACTGCTAGATTAATAGGACTTTACATACTTATAGTTTCTATCTTACTTTTAAGTCATGTAAAATATATTAATGAAGAAGAAGTATTAGGAGTTAATATAATAAAAAACACAGTAAATAATATAATTGGTTCATTTGATAACCCAGTTATGGTTAGTTATACTGGTGGAGGTATAATAGGTGCACTTTTATCTTTTTGTTTTGTTTCACTCTTTGATGTTACAGGAACTTACATAGTAGTAGGTGTATTAGTAGTATTTGGACTAATAATGTCATTTAACATAACATTAAGTGATATATTTAAATTTATAATAAAACCATTTAAAAAGAAAAAGAAAACAATAGAAGAAATGGCAAAAGAAGGAGAAGAAGAGTTAATAAATAAAGAAAATGATGACAAAGTAGTTATAACTAATATAAATGAAATAACTACTAAAGAAACTCCAATTACTCATTTAGAAGAAGTTACATATACTGAAGAAAAAGTAAAAGAAAATGTTGACTACATTCTTCCTCCACTAGATTTATTAGTAGGTAGTAAAAACAAAGGTAAAATAGATAGCACTGAGTTTATAACAAGAAATAATAAAATATTAGAACAAGTATTTAATGATTTTGGTATAAGTGGTAAAGTTAAGGAAGTGCATGTAGGTCCTACTGTAACACAATATGAAATAGAAATAAAAGCAGGTACAAAAGTAAACAAAATACTTAGTATAAATAGAGAAATAGCTTTAGCTTTAGCTGCAAAAGATGTAAGAATACAAGCTCCAATTCCAGGTAAAAGTACTATTGGTATAGAAATACCAAACCCTAAAACAAGTGAAGTAAAAATGAAAGACATACTAGCAGGTATTCCTAAGAAATTAGATGGTTCTAAATTACTCGCACCCCTTGGACTAGATATAATGGGAAATATACAATATTTTGAAATTAACAAGGCACCACATATGTTAATTGCGGGTGCAACTGGAAGTGGTAAATCAGTATGCATAAATAACATAATAACTTCAATACTTATGCGAGCTAAACCAAATGAAGTAAAAATGATTTTAGTTGATCCAAAAAAAGTAGAACTTAATTGTTATGAAGGAGTACCTCATTTAATGAGACCTGTTGTAACAGACCCTAAAAAGGCAAGTGTTGCTCTTCAAAAAGTTTGTTCTATAATGGAAGACAGATATGAAATGTTTGCAAATTCTGGTACAAGAAATATAACTAGTTACAATGAATATGTAGAAAAAAATAAATCTAGAAAACCAGAACTAGAAAAACTTCCATACATATTAGTTATAATAGATGAACTTGCTGACTTAATGATGGTTGCAAGTAAAGAAGTAGAAGAAAGCATCATGCGTATAACTCAGTTAGCAAGAGCAGCTGGAATACACTTAATAGTAGCAACTCAAAGACCAAGTACAGATGTAATAACAGGACTAATAAAATCAAACATACCTACAAGAATAAGTTTCATGGTTTCATCATTTGTTGACTCTCGTACAATACTTGACATGGGAGGAGCAGAAAAACTTCTAGGTAAAGGAGACATGTTATTCTTACCACCTGGAGAACCATCTCCAATAAGAATACAAGGTTCATTTGTAAGTGATGAAGAAATAGAAAGAGTAGTAGAATTCGTAAGAAGAAATGCTGAACCTAAATATGATGAAGCAATGGTTAATTTAGATAAAAGTCCAGTAGAAGAACAAAAAGAACTTGAAAATACTTCTAAAATGGATGAAGATGACCCACTATACAACGAAATAGTAGAGTTTGCTGTTAAAACTGGTAAAATAAGTGCAAGCTTAATACAAAGAAAATATAGACTAGGCTATAATCGTGCAGCTAGAATAATTGATTTATTAGAAGAAAGAGGTATAATAGGACCTCAAAATGGAAGTAAACCTAGAGAAGTATTATTTAAAATGAATAACGAAAGTAAAGGTGAAGAAGAATGACACCTCATATAGAAGCAAGTATTAATGACATAGCAAGTACTGTAATCATGCCAGGAGACCCTAACAGAGTTAAATATATAGCAGAAAATTTTCTTGAAAATATAAAACTAGTTAATACAGTAAGAGGAGAACTAGCTTATACTGGATACTATAAAGGTAAAAGAATAACAATATTCTCTAGTGGAATGGGTATTCCATCAATGGGAATATATAGCTATGAACTTTATAAATATTATAATGTAGAAAACATAATAAGAGTAGGAAGTGCTGGCGCTTATACTAAAGACTTAAACATAAAAGATATTCTCTTAGTAGAAAACTCTTACTCAACAAGTAGTTATAAAGTAGAAGGAACTAATTCTAACTTAATTCCTTCTAATAATGAACTTAATAATATTATAGTAAATACAAGTAAGAAATTAAATATTAACCTAAAACAAGGGAATGTTTACTCTTCAGAAAGTTTCTATGAACTAGATTTAAACATAGAAGAACTAATTAATAAATATAACATCAAATGTGTAGAAATGGAAACATATAGTTTATTTACTAATAGTATTTACTTTAATAAAAAAGCTAGTGCTTTACTTACTATAAGTGACTCATTTGTAACAAAAGAAGCACTTAGTAGCAAAGAAAGAGAAGAGGGCTTTAATAAAATGATTGAACTTGCTTTAGAAAGCTCTTTAAAAATATAGGAGTTTACTTAATATTAGTAAACTCTTTTAAAATGACTTAATTATTTTAATAAAATAGGTTATAATATACTCGGAGGGAACTTATGAATTATAAAAAAATTAATAAAGATAACTATACACTTCATTTAATAAATACTGATAGATTTAAAACAATAAGCGTATCACTTAAATTTACAAAAAAATATGACAAAGAAGAAAGTGCTTACTATAAACTACTTGAAAGAGTACTACCTATTAATGGAACTAAAAACTATAAATCAGTAAATGATATAACTAAAAAATTAGAAAGTTTATATAACACAAGTATAGGTTTTAGATTTTATGTTACTAGTGAAAATATGACATTTGAAAGCAACTTAAGATTTATAAATCCTAAATATACAGAAACAAGTATGTATGAAGAGTCATTTAATATGTTTAAAGAAATATTAACTAAACCTAACTTAAAAAATAAAGAGTTTAAATACTTTGATTTACAAAAAGATAACTTAATAAAAAGTATTCTAAATGTAAAAGATGATATAAGAAGTTATTCTAGTATAAGATTTTCAGAGATATTTTATAAAAATACTGTATATGCAGAAAACAATTATAAAAACATAAAAGACTTTGAAAATATAAATAGTGATAAACTATATGCTTATTATAAAAATCTATTTAATAGCTTTAAACTAGATTTATTTGTACTTGGAGACATTTCTGAAGAAGAAATAACTAAATATACAGATAACTTAATGAAAGGTTTTAAAGAAGAGAATAGTACTATAAAAGATTTATATATAAAAGTAAAATCTAAAGAAAAGATAATTAAAGAAAAATTTAATTCATCGCAATCCTCTTTAGTAATAGGACTAAATATAAACAAACTAACTGAAGAAGAAAGAGACTATAAACTAATACTTTATAACACTATACTAGGATGTATGAATAACTCTCTTTTATTTGTAAATGTAAGAGAAAAAAATAGTCTTTGTTACTCAGTAGGTTCAAATATAAGTAAGTTTACTGAAACAATTATAATAAAATCAGGAATAAGTAAAGATAACTTTGAACTTGCAGTTAAACTAATTAAAGAGTCACTTGAAGAAATGAAAGACACGAAAAAAGTAAATAAACTACTTAAAAATGCTAAAAAAACTCTTAATCTAGCATATAATGATTTTTATGAAAACAAGGGTAAAATAATAGAACACTATTTTATAAGAGAATTCATAAATATGCCTACTATAGAAGAAAGAAGAAAAAAATTGGAAGATTTAACAGCAGAAGATGTAACTAACATAGCAAACAAAATTACAGTAGGACTTATATATCTTTTGGAGGGCAAAGAATGAAAAAAATAAATTTTAATTATGGAGAATTCATATATACAGAAAAACTTAATAATGAAATAAATGTATACTTATATCCCACTGATAAAAGTAAAAACTTCTATGCTACAGTAAGCACTCACTTTGGAGCAGAAGTAATGAAATATAAAAAAGGAAGTAAAGTATATAATGTAACTAAAGGAAGTGCGCATTTTCTAGAACACAGGGTAATGGATTTTACTAAGAACAAGGATGCAGCTAAAAAAATAAATGAACTAGGTAGTATAGTAAATGCTTATACTACTTATAACGGAACAAACTATAACATATTTGGTACTGAAGATATACTAACTAATTTAACACTTATATTTGACAGAGTATTTAAAGCTAATATAAGGAAAGAAGATGTTGAAAGTGAAAGAGGAATAATATTAGAAGAATATTATATGTACAATAGTGATCCATATTACAAAGCACAAACAACTTTATTTAAGAATTTATTTAATGAAGGTTTTCTAAAATACACAGTTTTAGGTACAGAAGAAGGTATAAAAACAGTAACACATGAAGAACTAACTAGACTTTATAAAGACTTCTATACTCCTAATAATATGTTTATAGTAGTAACTGGTAACTTTGATAAAGATGAAGTTTTAAAATTTATAAAAGAATATATGAGTACAATATATATTAAAAAAAGCAATGCTAAAGTATTAAGACCTAGAGAAAAAGAAGAAGTTTATTCTAAATATGAAGAAATAGCTTTAGAAGTTAATGAACCTAAAGTAGTAATAGGTTATAAAATAAATATAGGTAAAACAAAAGATAAACTTAAAACTAGATTATGCTTAGAAATGCTTCTTAGCGAAAATTTTGATAAAACGGGTAAAGCTTTCTTAAGACTAATAGAAAATAACTTACCTAGATTTGAATACTCAGTAGAAGAGTGTGATAACTTTTTTATAGTTTACTTTACTGCAAGTACTAGTGAACATGAACTATTTGCTAAAATAATAGATGAAGAATTACAAAGTTTAGATTTTAATTTAGAAAGTCTTAATAGAAAAAGAAAAAGTTTAATAAGTGGTTTAATACTTCAGTTTGAGGACATTGTTAATGTAGAAGACACTATTACTGGTAACTTATTTATGTATAATAAGGTAATAAATAATATGGAAAGCATAGTTAAATCTATTACATTAAAAGAAATTAAAAATATTTCAAACTTAATAAATATAAATAATAAAAGTTTACTTATTGAAAAATAATTTACAAAAACTCTACATTCTAGTAGAGTTTTACTTTTATACTTTTGAATAATGTGATACAATTTAAATATAATTTAAGGAGGATAAAATATGAAACAAAGAATTATAAGTGCTATAATAGCATTAATTATATGTATACCAATTATACTTATTGGTAAAATACCTTTTTATTTAGGAGCCAGTTTAATAGGACTCATAGGTTTTTATGAACTATATAAATGTAGAGGTAAAGAACTACCTACTAGTATAAAAATAATAAGTGTAATATTATTCTGTTTATTTATGCTTGATAATGTAGGTAAAAATATAATCATTAATACTAATGAAAAATTACTAATTTCAATATTACTATTAATGTTACCGATAGTTTATTATAATAAAAGTAAAAAATACGATATAGAAGATGCATTATTTTCTCTTGGTAGTATCATATTTTTAGGAGTAGGTTTTAATAAACTTTTACTTACAAGAGAAGAAAGTATATATACATTTTTATACTTATTAATGATAACTATTATGACAGATACATTTGCATATTTTACAGGTAAACTAATTGGTAAAAATAAAATGTGTGAAAGTGTAAGTCCTAATAAGACTTGGGAAGGATTTATTGGAGGCTTAGTATTTGGAGTTCTTACTAGCAGTGTGTTCTTTATATCAGCATTTAGTTATGAAGGAAGTGTATTTGTAGTAATTCTAATTAGTCTAGTTTTAAGTATTGTTGGACAAATAGGAGACTTAGTATTTAGCAGTATAAAAAGACACTTTAAAATAAAAGATTTTGGTAATATTATGCCAGGACATGGTGGAGTATTAGATAGACTAGATAGTTTACTATTTGTAGTAATAGCATTTAGTTTCTTAAGTAGATTTTTATAGGAGGCAAAAATGAACTTTATAATAACAT
Source organism: uncultured Mycoplasmatota bacterium (assembly GCA_900553835.1). GTDB lineage: Bacteria > Bacillota_I > Bacilli_A > RF39 > UBA660 > CAG-628. The sequence goes on along the minus strand of USFF01000002.1, from coordinate 37,658 downwards.
TAATAATTTTAATATTAGTACTTGGTATAATAGTATTTATTCATGAACTAGGGCACTTCATAGCTGCTAAAAAAAGTGGAGTACATGTTTATGAATTTGCTCTTGGAATGGGACCTAAAATATTTAGTTTCAAAAGAAAAGGAGACCCAACTATATATAGTTTAAGACTCTTACCACTAGGTGGCTTTAATGCCCTTGCAAGTGAAGTAGAAACTTCTAAAGGAGTTAGAAAAGAAGACATACTTGAAAATAAAACACATTTACAAAGATTTTTTGTATTAATAATGGGTATAGTATTTAACTTTATATTAGCTATAGTACTACTATTTATAAATGGCTTAGCATATGGAAGTCCTGTTACAGATCCATATATAGGTAAAGTTTTAGAAAATAGCCCAGCATATGAAGCAGGACTAAAAACAGATGACCTAGTATTAAGTATAAATGGTAAAAATGTAAAATCATTTGATGATGTACTTCTAGAAACAAAATTTACTTCTCATGATACCTATGAATTCTTGGTTTTAAGAGATGGAAAAGAAGTAAAGGTAGATATAAAACCAAATATAACTAAAGATGAAGAAGGAAAAGAAGTTAGAGAATTTGGGTTTGGCACAAGTGTAAAAAAAGAAAAAGGTTTTGTAAATGCCCTCAAGTATGGAGTTGTTAGTACATATAAAAATAGCATAAGTGTATTTAAAATACTAGGTAAACTAGTAACAGGTAAAATAGGCGCTGATAACTTAAGTGGCCCAATTGGAGTATTTAGTGTTATAGATAACATAAAAGCAAGTGGGCTAGAAAGTATAATATATTTAACAGCTTATCTAAGTATAAATGTTGCTATAATTAACTTTATACCAATTCCAGTATTTGATGGTGGTAGAATATTACTTCTTCTAATAGAAAAAATAAAAGGTAAGAAATTAAATCCTAAAATAGAAACAACTCTTAATAATATTGGAACAATTTTATTATTAATTCTAATGCTTTATGTGACATTAAATGATATTTTAAAAATATTTTAAGTACGATATTTCGTGCTTTTTCTTTACTTTTGTGCAATATCTTGCACTAGTGCAAAATTTTCTACTTGTATTAATTAATAATTTATTTTATAATTATATTAATAAATAGAGGTAAAAGTAATATGAATAGTTTTAATAAAAATAAAGAAATAATTAAAGTATGTAAAAATTATTATGAAATAGTAAATTCGGATACATATAAGAATGATAAAATAACAAGTAATATGGTTAAACTTTATAAAGATTATATTTTTGGTATGGATATAATAACTCAAAGAGAAAGAGAAAAAATGGTATCTATAGATAACATTATGTATAAATTTGTAACAGATATTAGATTTAAAAAAGAGATGGAAAACAAACTTTCTAAATTAACTATATCAAAAAATGTTATTGACCTAGTAAGCTATGTTATGAATAAAATGATTGAGTATTTTGAAGATTACAAAGATACTTATACAAGAAATATTTATATACCAAGATGGATATAAGGACTGCCGTCCTTTTTTTATTTCAATTATTTTGTATTTTATATTACACACATCAATTTTTTAAAATTTAAATTTAAAAATCAAATTTTTACACATTTATGTAAAATTTTGATGTAAAATTTCACGTAAACCGAAATTAAAAAAAGTAATTTCGGATTTTTTTTCGTATAAGAAAGGGGAAGGGGGTAAATTATGCCCTTCAGAAGGGGGAAGTTATGGAAGTAGAAAATATAGCACTAAATTTAATAAAAAAATTAATTAAAGGTAGAAATTATATATTAAGGTTTAATTCTAATGTAAGAGATAAAGAAAATAAAGAAGTAAATGCTTTAATTAAAAAAGAAAATAATAAAGTTATTATAGAAATAAACATTAATTCTATTAAAACAATAGAATTTTTAGTAATACATGAAATAACTCATGATATAGTTACTAAAGATATGAGAGATTTAATATATAATTATTCTAAAAAAGATAATGAATTTAAAAACAAATTAAATATTTTAAAAGAAAGATATAGTACTAACGATATATCTGAAGAAGTAATAGCAGATATATGTGGGAAATTATTAGGTAACAAAGAATTTATAAAGAGTGTGGTAGAAAGAAATCCTAATATATTTTATAAAGAATTAAATAAGAAATATGTTTTAAAAGAATATGTTAGTTTTATAAAGGAATTAGGTATGGTATGGTTAGATGCTTTTTACAGTAGTAGGGGTAATCTTAATGAGACTAAATATGCACAAAAAAGTTTAAAAGATGGAACGAACTATATTGAAACAGAAAAAAACTTATTTATTAAAGACAATGGAACACCTATGAGTCAAAGAGAAATATATAACTCTTTAATAGGCAAGCAAATAACATTTAATGATGAAATTACTGTAACAATAAAACAATGGTTACCTAGTAATAAAAATATGTATAATGAATTGTTTAGAAGGTATCCTACATATAAAGATGTCAAAGATATAAAAAAAGTAAATAATAATATAAATGAAAATATAGTTGAATTATTAAAAGCTTCTCATAGCATAAGTCCTAATGAACCAGATTATATGGAAAGACATAAAAATAATAAAATTGTTTCATTCGCTACAAGAAAAGTAAGCTTTTACGATGGCGAAAACGCCTATGATTTGGACTTTTCGATAGCAAAGATGCAAGATGGAAATTATGTAGCTTATGCTAAAAAAAGTTTATTTCTAAATAATACGTTACTAAATAAAATAAAAAAAGAAACACCTACGAGTAAATCTCGAGGAGTGCTTCCTTATGCAAACAATATACCACGATCAAAGACCCCTGTCAAGTAGAACATAGCACTTTAATATATTATATGACAGTTATAGGTGAAATGATTGAAAAAACAATTCTTGTAAATCAAATGTTTGAAAATAAAAATAGGAAAGCAAAATTGTAATAAAAAGACTTTATATGATATAACGAATATAAAAAGAATTGACCAAAATCGCAGTACATCAGCAAATGCTTTCACCACATCGTTGGTCAATTCCACTGTTAACAATATACCATAGTCAAAGAATTCTGTCAAGGCAAAGCACTATCAATATATTAAATAAAATAACCTAAAACTAATGACTTTTAGTAAGAAATTTGATACAATTATCTCGGTGAAGAAAAGTGAATTATAAAGAGTACATATTAAATATAATTAAAAAGTTAGGAATAGATACTAACGAGGTAGAAGTAGAAGTACCACCTAAGGAAGAAATGGGAGACTATAGTTTACCTTGTTTTAAAATCAAAATAGATAATTTAAATAGTCCAAATGAAAAGGCTAACTACTTACTTAATAATCTTGAGTATGACAAAAATATAATTAGTAATATAAGTGTACTAGGACCATACTTAAACTTTAAAGTTAATACAGATAACTTAGGAAAAGAAGTTATAAAAGAAATATTATCTAGTAAAGAAAAATATGGAAGTACTTTAGAAGGAATAAATAAAAGTTTACTAATCGAGCATACATCTATTAACCCTAATGCTAGTCCTCACATAGGGAGAAGTAGAAATAGTATAATAGGCGACTTTCTAGCAAGACTATATACTTTTAATGGATATAATGTTACTAGAGAATACTTTATAAATGATATAGGTAAACAAATATCTATGTTACTAGTTGGAGTAAAAAAAGGTGCAGACTTAAATAAAGTAACTTTTAATGACATGTTAAAACTATACATTGATATAAATGAAGAAGCTAAAACTAACCCTCAACTTGAAAAAGAAGTATTTCACTATTTAAATCTTCTTGAAAATGGAGATGAAATAGTAAGAGAAGAATTTAAAAAAATAACTGACTTATGTGTAGAAGGACAAAAGAAAATCTTTGATAAAATGGATATACACTGGGATAACTTTAAACATGAAAGTGACTTTGTATTTGAAAATACTACTAATCAGATATTAAGCAAATTAAAAGAAAAGAATAGACTTAAAGAAGATGAAAATGGAAGACTATACTTAGATTTAGAAGGTTACAATATACCTACTAAAGCACCAGTACTAGTGCTTACTCGTGAAGACAAAACAAGTCTTTATCCACTTAGAGATATTGCTTACACAATATACAAAATGGAAAAAAATAAAGATGTAAACTTAATAGTACTAGGGGAAGATCAAAAAGTTTACATGGAAGAAATAAGTGCAGCTTTGGATATACTAGGATATAAAAGTCCTAAACTAATTAGTTATTCATTTGTACTATTAAATGGAGATAAAATGGCAACTAGAGAAGGTAAAGTAGTGCTACTTGAAGACTTTATTGAAGAAGCAAAGAAAAAACTAAATGCTAGTTTTAAATCAAGAGGTACTACTTATAGTGAAGAAAACTTACTTAGTCTTGCTTCATCTTGTATAAAATATTCTATGCTTAATATAAACCGTGGTAAAAATATAAACTTTAATTTAGAAGATGCAACTAACTTTACTGGTAACTCAGCTATATATATACTTTATAACTATGCAAGAATTAATTCTATACTAAATAAAAGTACTTTTGAATTAAATGATAATATAGTACTTGATAATGCTTTAGAAAAACTAATAATAAAGAAATTATATGACTTTAAAGATATAGTAAAAGAAACTGTTAAAACAAATGAGTCTGTAATAATCACTAAGTACTTAAATGATCTATGTAGTTTATTTTCTAGATACTATGAAGAAGTAAGTATTCTAAAAGAAGAAAATATAACTATTAAAAACTCTAGATTACTTTTATTAAATAGTATCAAAATAGTTATAGAAAACTCATGTACTATATTAGGAATTAAAACTATAGAGAAACTATAATGGAAGAAATATTTAAAATATTAAAAAATGAAAGTTTAACTTATGATGAACTACTAGATTTATACATAACTTATTTAAAAAATATAAAAAGAGAAGTCCCAAACTATAAAGAAGATTATGAGTATTATAAAAATAATTATTTATACCTAAACTGTTATGCATATAGTTTGGGACTTAATATCCCTAAAGAATTTAATGAATACTTTTATAAACTAATTAATTCATATTTTATATTCTATCCAGGAGTATTTTCTAAAAAGGGAGTATCTAAAGGAAATGAAATAATAGATTACACTTTAGAAGATATAGAATTATTAAATATTAAAGGTTATAGAATAGCAATAATGCTTGAAAGAATGTATAAAGGTAGTAACTTAGACTTTCACTATGCAAGAGAAAACACAGATCACTCCTGGTCTAGTAAACTAGGAAGAACATCATGTATAGTAAAAAATAACTATATAGAAGTGCCTTCTGATTACGACATAATAAAAGTACTTAAAATATGAATTATAATATGGAAGAAAATATACTTTTGTGTTATAATTTACTTAAGTGTTCTCGTAGCTCAGCTGGAAGAGCAACTGCCTCCTAAGCAGTAGGTCGGAGGTTCAAATCCTCTCGGGAACGCCATTTAAAAGGAGAAAAAATGCTATTTAAGGTAGGCGATATTATAATTAAATAAATCTAAAGAAGTAATATATAGTCAAATAAGAAAGGATCTTTAAAAAATGAAAAAAGAAAATTTATTTAGTGGTTTAATAACTTTAGTAGTAGGTTTTATAATGTTTTATTTGTTTTTACCAGCAATAAACATTCATAGCTTAGGCTTTTGGGTATTTTTAATATTCCTAATATTTATATATGCTTTTACTGCTTCAATATTTAGTTTAATTAAAAAGAGAAGTGTTAAAGTAATGGTGGGTCCATTTAAAATATTTGCAGGAGCATTTATTCTAGTATGTGCTTTTATAACTATAACTGACATAGCTTGTAGTCCAATATTTAATAGCAAAAGTTATAGTAAAAGAATAGATATAATTACTGATAATGAATTTACTGATGACATTGAAGAAGTGGACTTTAGTAAATTACCACTTCTAGATAAAGATTCTAGTACTAAACTAGGAGATAGAACTGTCGGAAGAATGCCTGAAATGGTAAGCCAGTACTATGTAAGTGACTTATATACTCAAATAAATTATGATGGAGAAATTGTAAGGGTAACGCCACTAGAATATAATGGTTTCTTCAAATGGATAAAAAATAGAAAAAAAGGAATAACTGGCTACATAAAAGTTAATAGTGTAAATGGTACAAGTGATTTAGTAAAACTTCCAAAAGGTATGAAATATACAGAAAGTGCTTACTTTAATGATTATTTACCTAGATTATTAAGATTTAAATATCCAACACTTATATTTGGAACTGCAAACTTTGAACTTGATAATGATGGTAATCCATACTTTATAGTCCCAGTATTTAAATATAAAGCAGTAGGACTAAAAAGAGATGTAAAAGGTGTAGTAATAGTTAATCCTGTAAATGGTAAAACAAATTACTATAAAACTAAAGATGTACCTTCATGGGTAGATCATGTATATGATGCAAAATTAATAATTGAACAAGTAGATGACTGGGGATTATATCAAAAAGGTTTCTTTAACTCACTATTTAGTCAAACTGGAGTAGTAATGACAACTGATGGGTATAACTACTTAGTAAAAGATGATGATGTATACTTATATACTGGTATAACTTCTGTAAGTACAGATGAAAGTAACATAGGTTTTATATTAGCAAACATGAGAACTAAAGAAACATTCTTCTATCAAGTACCAGGAGCAGAAGAATATTCAGCAATGGCAAGTGCAGAAGGGCAAGTACAGCAAATGAAATATACTAGTACATTCCCACTTCTAATAAACTTAAATAATAGACCAACATATTTAGTAAGTTTAAAAGATAATGCAGGACTAGTAAAAATGTATGCTTTCATTGATGTAGAAGATTACCAAAAAGTAGTAGTAACAGATGCAAGTCAAGGTGTAGAAAAAGCTAAAGAAAACTATTTAAATAACATTCCAGAGAAAGTAACTGGTAAAGAAGAAAAAACTGAAATAGTAGTAAATACTATTAAAGAAGTTATAATAGATGGAAATACTTATTACTATATAACTGATACTGAAAATAATAAATATAAAGTAAGTATAAAAGTAAATAAAGACATACTTCCATTTATAACTAAAGGTTCTAAATTAGTAGTTTACTATAATGGAAAAACAAACGTAACAAGTGTAACAAATCTAGAGCAAGCTGACTAACTTGCTCTTTAATGCTCAAGTTAGAAAGGAGTAAACATGAACAAAAAAGGAAATATAATAATTAGTATACTTTTAGTGATTCTAAGTATATCTTTAATATCTGGTGGGTTATACTACTATTTTAAAGTCTATAAAGTAAAAGAAGAAACTAAAGATGAACTAAAAGAAGAAGTAAAAGTAGAAGAAAAATATTACAAAGTAACTTTTAATTCAAATGGTGGAAGTAGTCTAGAAGAAATAACTATAAAAGAAAATGAAGAATTAACAATTCCAGAAGCACCAACTTATAAAGGATATACTTTTCTAGGCTGGTATAATGAAAATAATGAACAAGTAAAGGATAAAATAACTATAAATAGTGATATAACTTTAACAGCAAAATGGAAGAAAATAGAAGTAAAACAAACTACGAAACCTAATGCAAACACAAACACTTCAACTACTAGTTCTAGTACTAAAAGTGAAGTAAAGAAAATATTTACTGAAAAGCATGCAATGGCAATTGGTGACTCAATGGCTGAAGGACTAAGTTGTTATGGAGTATTAAACAAAGAAAATGTAATATTTACTCGTGGTAGAAGAATAGATAACATGGAAAAAGATTTAGATGGAGTAAAAGCGTATAACCCAAATTACTTATTCTTAAGTTATGGTTGTAATGATATATTAGCATGGGGTTCTAACTATCAAAAATTCATTAATTTCTATAGAGAAAAAATAGAATTTTTAAGAAATGAACTACCTAATACAAAAATAATAGTTAATCTAATATTACCAGTAGGAGAAAATGCTTTAAAAAGTAGAACTCAATATCAGTATTTAAACACTTATAACGAAAAACTAGTCGAGTTACTAAATGAATTAAATGTTCCATACTTAGATAATAGTGAATACTTAAAAGAAAATGAAAAACCATATGCAAATGATGGAATACATCCTAAATCATTCTATTTCTTTAAATGGGGAGAAAACATGGCTAATTATTTAAAAAATAATTAGCTTTTTTCTTTTAAAATACTTGTTTTATTTTAAACTTTAATATAAAATAATTACTAGGTGGTCTTATGAAAAACAAAGTAACATTGCTTCCAGCAGACATGTATATAGTAGTAAATAAAAGCATGCTCAATGAATATGACAAAATAGTACTTAACATGCTTTATATGCCAATAATAGGTAACACTGCAGTAACACTATATAACATCTTATATAGCGAATTAAAAGCAAGTAATTTCGTAAGTCCAGAACTAACTCATCATCACTTAATGACTAATCTAGGCGACTCACTTGAAAGCATAAAAGAAGCTAGAATTAAACTAGAAGGAATAGGTTTAATGAAAACATTTGTAAAAGAGGGAAGTATAAATTCATATGTATATGAACTCTATAGTCCTTTATCTGTAAATGAATTCTTTAATCATCCTATATTCAATATGGTTCTTTATAATAATGTTGGTAAAGAAGAATACTTAAGAATAAAATCTTACTTTAAAGTACCATCAATTAATTTAAGTAACTATCAGGACATAACTAGTCCTTTTGACATGACTTTTAAAAGTAAAAACTATTCTAACTTTGAGTTAATAAACGAAGAAGAAATAGTAAGTAAAAATAAAAGAAATATAGAATATGAACAAATATTTGACTTTGATGCTTTACTAAGTAGTATGCCTAAGAATTTGCTTAATGAAAAAGCATTAACTAAAAGTGTAAAAGAATTAATAACTAATTTAGCATTTCTATATAACTTAGATCCTTTAACTATGTCAGATATAGTTAAAGTGAGTTTAAATGAAAAAGGTTTAATAGAAAAAGAAGAGTTAAAAAATAATACAAGAAAATACTATGAATTTAATAATGATGGAAGACTTCCTAGTTTAATATTTAAAAATCAACCAGACTACTTAAGAAGTCCAAGTGGAGACAATACACTAAAAGGAAGAATTATCAAAGTATTTGAAAGTACTAAACCATATGACTTCTTAAAAAGTAAATATAAAGGTGTAAGACCTACTGAAAGAGATATGAAAATACTAGAAATGCTAGTAGTAGACTTAAAACTAAATCCAGCTGTATGTAATGTACTAATAGACTACATACTTAAAACACAAAACAATAGATTAGTAAAAAGTTATGTAGAAGTAGTAGCAGGAGAATGGAAACGAGCTGGGTTAGAAACTGCTAAAGAAGCAATGAGTTATGCAGAAAAAAGTCATAAAAAATTAAAGAAAACAACTGTAACAAAAAGTACTAAAAAAGAGGAAACAACTCCAGACTGGTTTAATAAAAACTTAAAAAAAGAAGAACTAAATGGAGATATAAAAGATGAACTTGAAGGCTTTATAAGGAGTTTTTAATGAAGAATATAGATAACTTAATAAATAGTAAAAAAGATATAAAAAGATTAAATGAAAAAAACTTTATGATTTGTATGGAAACACAAGACTTTGCAAGTCTTTGTTATAGATTAAATCTTCCAAAAGAAGAACTATGCAAATATACTTCTAAACTTGAAAAAACAGTTAAAGAATTAAATAATTGTAAAAATTGTAAAGGACTAAATAACTGTTTAAATGAAGTAGTAGGTTATGTAGATTATCCTACTAAAAAAGAAGATTATCTTACATTTAATTACACACCATGTAAATATAAAAAAGAAAATGATAAATACAAAAGTAATGTAGTATTTTATGAAACTTCTAGTTTACTTAAAAATGCTAAAATGAAAGAAGTTTACTATAATGATAAAGCAAGAATAGAACTTCTTTCATACTTAAAATCATTTATGGAAGAATATCCAAATAAAAAAGGTATATACCTAAGTGGATCTTTTGGTACTGGTAAAAGTTACATATTAAATGCTTTATTAAATGAATTATCTAGAAAAAGCATTAAATGTGTTAGTATATACTATCCTTTATTACTTAAAAGATTAAAAGACTCATTTAATAGTAAAAATGAAAGTTATGAGCAAGTTTATAATGAACTAATAAATGCAGATATATTATTAATAGATGACATAGGTGCAGAAAATAACACTCCTTGGAGTAGAGATGAAGTATTAGGTGGTATCTTACAAAGTAGAATGGATAATAAAAAAATAACATTTTTTACATCAAACTTTACTTTAGATGAACTAGAAAACCACTTATCAGAAACTAGTACTAGTACAGATAAAATAAAAGCTAGAAGAATAATAGAAAGAATAAAAGAATTAACAGTACAAATATCTCTAATAGGAGAAAATAGAAGAAATTAAATAAAATAACATCAGTATCACAAAAAGTACAAGAAATTAGTGCTTGTAAACTAAACTTTTTGTGGTATTATTTTATTGTAGGAAACTACAAGAAATATAATGTACAGAATATGGTACATATGTTTCAAAAAAACAAAGGAGAGATAAACATGAAAAACAATAGCACTCTTGTACAAAATAAAGTACTAGGGGGGGGGGTTACTATTAATAACTAGTAAACCTCTAAGTTTTTCATGTGCTTTAATGAGATAGGATAACCCTATCTCTTTTTGGTGTGTATTAAAGGAAAAGAGGTTTTTATGAAAAGAAAATTAATTATATTTATTACTATTTTAGTTTTAACTATTAATTTAACATTATCTTTTATACTAAAAGATAATAATAAAGAAAGTAATGAAGAAAGAGTTTCTATTAAAGAACTAATTAAAAAACCTGATGGAATAGAGGCTTATACTTTAGAAGGAGAACAAACTGATTTAAGTTATGCTGATCTAATCGAAGCTTATGAAGTAGAAAGTATTACTTGTAAGAATGGCACTACTGCTACTTTTAATAGAGATGACAGTAGTATTAGTCTATCTAATGTAAAAATGCCTGATTATTGTACAATGAATTTTAAAAAGGGAGTATATGTTCTTACTTATAGTACAAATAATCTAGTATATAATCTAGATGATGTAAGTAATGTTACCTCAGAATATATGACTTATACTGTAAAAGATAAGGTTGTTACAGTTACTGGAAAAAGTGATGATGGGTATGGTTTCATTAATGCAAGAGTATATTTAGAAGCAAATAAAACTTATACTTTTAATTGTGATACTAATGGTGTGTGGGGTACTAATCCAGGGACAAGTACCGTTGAAGCATTCTTAATGTTAAATGGAGCATATAATACATATTATCATATGATTTCTAATAAAAATTTTAAATTTACTCCAACCGTAACAGGAACATATTGGCTTCGTTTAGATGTTAATGGTACTAATAAAACATATACATTTTCAAACATAGATATTTCAGGAACTGTTTCTACTAAAAATATGGGATATAAAGAAACTTTTGGTACATTGCCGACACCTTCAAGAGATGGATATGCATTTTTAGGATGGTATAGCTTAGAATATAAAGAACATCCACTATACTTTTATGCAGATACTTATTCTGATTTAAATACTGCATTTGGACATAATGAAAATAGTTTATATACTCATTATTTAGATTATGGTAAAAGAGAAAATAGAAAAATATCCGAATATACTTCAGCAAGTATATTAAGTGAAAAAAGTGATAAAACAATATATGCAGGGTGGGTTAAATTACATAAGGTTAATGTAACTGTTAGTAATGGCAGTGTAACTGGTGGAGGATATGTAGCATATGGTAAAAGTACTACTTATACTATTACAGCTAATTCAGGTTATACAGTAAAAGGCACAACTGTAACTTGTACTTCAGGTACAGGAAGTGTAAGTGGATCAACACTTACAGTTAGTAATATAACTAAAGATGGTACATGTACAGTAACACTTCCTGTTGCAACTTTATATAATATAATTTTAGCAGACAATCCAACTAAATCAACTAGAAGTTCATTTAGCGATGTACTTACAAGTACAACAACTGGAACTCTTTATAAAGCAACTGAAAAGAATGTACATAATACTTCAAGCACAACAGTTTACTATTACGCAGGAAATACTACAAATAACTGGGTTAAATTTGCTAACTTTTACTGGAGAATAATAAGAACAAATGCAGATGGAAGTGTAAGAATGCTATATTCAGGGACAAGTCATAATACAACAGCGGGTTACATAAATTCAGCATCTATTGCATTTAGTGATACAGTAAATAATCCAATGTACGTAGGATATATGTATGGAACGACAGGTAGCCTTGCATCAAATAGAACAAATACTAATGATAGCACAATAAAAAAAGCAATAGATACATGGTATGAAAGTAACTTAACTAGTTATGCAAGTTATTTAAGTACTACAGCAGTATACTGTAATGATAGAAATATAGGAAGTGGAACTTACAATACAGGAAGTACAAATTTCTACTTTGGACCTTATACAAGATTAACAACAAATAAAACTCCAACATATGATTGTACTACACAGGGAGATGCATTTTCAGGAAGTAATTCAAGTGCAAAACTAAAGTATCCAATTGCCTTAATGACAGCAGATGAAGTTGCTTATGCAGGAGGAGTATATGGCACAAATAACGCATCAGCTTGGTTCTATCTTAACAGTGCAGGCAGTAGTATAATGGGATCAACATATTGGATGCTTTTATCTCCATACCGCTGGAGTGGTGATGAAACCTCTGCTCGTTCAATGGTTGTAGGTGGTTCAAACTATCCTGGAATTCTAGATGATGGTTTCGTACATGGTGTTAGAAGAGTTAGACCAGTTATCTCAGTTAAGTCAACAGTTAAAGTTTCTTCAGGAGATGGTACTGCTTCAAATCCATATCAGTTAACTTTATAAATAAATAGTAAGTCATAAAAAATAAAGGAAGTCTATATGAAAAAGAAGAAAGAATTAATTATAATATTAGGAAGTTTGTTAGTAGTAGTATTATCTGTAACACTAGCATACTTTACAACAGAAATATTTGGAACAGGTAAAAATATATCTGTAGAAAGTACAGATTTAAAAATAATATTTACTAATGGAAGTGGCACTATAGCAGGAACAGAGATAGAACCAGGATGGAGTAGTGGAGTAAATACTTTCACTGTAAAGAATGAATAGTTATAAAAAATTTAGTAAATACTTTTGTAACTACAGGATATTTACAATATAAAATAACTTCTGCAGACGGTGGATACAATATGAGTGACTTTGCAGATGTACCGAAAAGCACTAGTGTAGCAGACACAGTACTTGCATATAGTGTTGAGATAGCAAAAGGAGCAACTCATACCTATAGTGCAGAATTTAAGTATGAAAATAGTACAACTGAAGATCAAAGTGATGATATGGGTAAAAAGTTAAGTGGTACTTTGTTTATTGAAAAAGGAACTGCTAAACCTGTTCCTTTATACAATAAATTGCTATCTGACAATCCAACAATACAAACAAGAAAATCATTCAGGGCAACATTTACAACTACTAACACAGGAACTTTATACAAAGCAACTGAGAGCATAGCTGGGAGTTCTGCTAAAAATGTGTATTACTTTGCAGGAAATGCACAAAACAATTGGGTTAAATTCGGAGGCTTTTACTGGAGAATAATAAGAACAAACCATGATGGAAGTGTAAGGCTTTTGTATTCAGGAACAAGTCCTGATACAACAAGTGGATATATAGGTACAAGTGGATTTAATAGTTCATATAATGATGCAATGTATGTAGGATATATGTATGGAACGAGCGGAACACTTGCTTCAAACAGAACAAACGAAAATGATAGTACATTAAAAACATATATAGATAATTGGTATAGTACAAATCTATCGAGTTATACCAAATATATAAGTACAGAAGCAGTATATTGTAATGATAGAGAAATAGGTGAAGGAACATATAGTGTGACTGGTTCAGATTTATACTATGCGGCATACACAAGACTAGTTACAAATAAAACACCAACCTATGACTGTACAAATAGTAAAGATGCATTTTCAGGAAGTAATACAGAAGCAAAACTAGAATTCCCTGTTGGCCTCATGACAGCAGATGAAATAGCATATGCAGGAGGAATGTATGACACAAAGTTAACAAGTCCATATGCATGGTATTATCTAAATAGTGCTGGGGAAAGTGTAACAGGAAGTAGTATGTGGTGGTTGCTTTCGCCTAACCGGATGTTAAATGGTGTTATGGTGGGGGTTATGCACGGTTCTGGCAACTCTGGCTACCTCGACCGCAGCAATGTCAGCTTTTCGTACGGCGTACGACCAGTTATAAGCATTAAGGGAGATACTCAATCCTTTGGAGATGGAAGTCCAGAAAATCCTTACGAAATAATTTATAACTAAAGGGGCTTGTCAAATATAAAATTTTGTGTTAGAATTTATATATTAATTGAAGAGAAACGAAGAAGTAGTTTTATATATTAGTACACAGAGAGTTAACGGTTGGTGGAAGTTAATTAAATATATGAAAACGAATTACACGTTTTGAAATTAATGGTTACGCGTTATAGTAAAGAGTATAAATTAAGGTGGTACCACTCTTATTTAAGAGTCCTTTGGTAACCACCTTTTTATTTTTGAAAGGAGAGAGAAACTATGACATTTTTTGAAGAATTAAAGTGGAGAGGAGTAGTAAAGGATATTAGTAGTCCTGATCTTGAAGAGAGATTAAATAAAGGTGATATTACATTCTATCTTGGAACAGATCCAACAGCAGATAGCCTTCATATTGGACATTATGCTTCTTTTGTAACTGCTAAGAGACTTGCTTTACATGGATGTAAACCAATTATATTAGTTGGAGGTGCTACTGGATTAATTGGAGATCCTAGACCAACTGCTGAAAGAGAAATTATAGCTAAGGAAACTGTTGAAAAGAATATTGAAGGATTAAGAAAACAAGTTGAAAAATTGCTTGATGGCAGAGCTGTAATAGTTAATAATTATGACTGGACAAAGGATGTAACACTACTTGATTTCTTAAGAGATATTGGTAAATATATTAATGTCAATTATATGCTTGGTAAAGATATAATTGCTAGAAGACTTGAAAGTGGTATTACTTATGCAGAGTTTTCTTATACATTACTTCAAGGTTTTGATTTTGTACATTTATTTAATACATACAACTGTGAACTTCAAGCAGCAGGAAGTGACCAATGGGGTAATATAACTACTGGTATTGAACTAATAAGAAAGATAGAAAATAAAGAGGCTTATGGTTTTACAATGCCACTTATATTAGATAAACAAGGTAATAAGTTTGGTAAGAGTGAAGGTAATGCATTATGGCTTGATAAGGAAAAAACTAGTCCATATCAAATTTACCAATACCTTTTAAATAGTGATGATACTAAAGTAGAGGAATACTTAAAAGTATTTACTTTCCTAACTAAAGAAGAAATAGAAAGTATTATGGAGGAGCAAAATAAAGCACCTGAAAAGAGAGTAGCGCAGAAAGCTCTTGCATTTGAAGTGGTTAAGGACTTACATGGAGAGAAAGAAGCTGAAAAAGCTAGAGTTACAAGTGAAGAAATCTTTAGTGGTAAAGTTCATGATGATATGCCTACTGTAAAGGTAGAATTTGATGAAATGAATATTCTTGACTTATTAGTTAGTACTAAACTAGCACCATCTAAAAGTGAAGCTAGAAGATTAGTTGAACAAGGTGGTATAAAAGTAAATAATGAAAAAGTAGAAGATCCTAACTTTATAGTAAAAATTGATAACCTAGTAGTTAGCAAAGGTAAAAAAGTAATTATTAAAGTAGAAAAAATGTAAAACTTCTTATAATAGGAGTTTTCTTTTTTTATTATTTATAGTAAAATAGAAGTAGGTGAATATAATGGAAAAGGTAAAAAATAAAATTAAAGATGTTTTAGATTTCTTGGTACTTATATTTATATATATTTTAGTGCCTCAAGTGATAGGAATGATAATTTTTAAAGTATTTAAACTTCCTGAGTCTACTTCTGTTTACTTAGGTAATTTCTTTGTACTTATTATTTATTTTATGATGTACAAAGATAAACTACTTAAGAATTTAAAAGATTATTTTAGTAAAGTAAGTAACTTTTCAGATAGTTTAAAATACTGGGGTATTGGGTTTGGATTAATGGTATTTAGTAATATAATAATAAATGTTTTTATTCTAAATAATGCTGGAAGTACTAATGAAAATTTAGTTAGAGACTCTCTTAAGATTTATCCAGTAATAGGATTTTTATCAATATCCGTAGTAGCGCCTTTTGTTGAAGAAATGATATTTAGGTTTGGCCTTAGAAAAGTAACTGGAAAAAATAAATTCTTTCCACTTGTAAGTGCTTTAGTATTTGGTTTTCTTCACACAATAGCGGGTTTACAAGATGGTAATTTTCTAGAACTATTATATATAATTCCATATGGTGCTTTAGGATATACTTTTGGACTAGTGTATAATAAAAGTAATAATATATTTTCTAGTGTAGTAGCTCATATGATGCATAACACTCTTGTATATGGTCTGATAATGATGGCTCAGTAGGTGTAAAATGGAAGAAGAAACAAAACCAAAAAGAAGTTTTAAAAGTGTACTTATTAATATTTTAATTATACTCACATTACTCATAATAAGCATTTTTATGTATGCAAAATATATTGGTACATCTGGAATTAATGTTAAAGAATATTTAGTTAAAAGTGATAAAATTCCTAAGAGTTTAAGTGGTTCTAAAATTATTTATTTTAGTGATTTACTTTTAGGCTCTACTACTAATTTAGATACTTTAAAACTTATCGCTAAAAGAATTAATGAACTAAATCCAGATATAGTTATATTTGGAGGTAATTTACTTAGTGATTTAAAGTACTTAGATAATAAAAGTGATTTAGTTAGTGAACTTAAAAATATTGATGCTTCACTTGGTAAATACTTTGTACTTGGAGATAATGATAGTGAAGAAGTTAGAGATATTTTACTTGAAAGTGATTATATATTACTCGAAAACGACTATGATTTAATATACAAAGATAGTACTACTCCAATTTGTTTAATGGGATTTAATTCATATAATAAATCACTATATAATTTAGATAAAATAAATGATTGCGAAGGATATTATAAGATATATTTTACTCATGAAAGTGACCTTTTATATAAAATAAATGATTATAGTTTTGATATTTTTTTAGCAGGTAATACTTTAGGAGGGGAAATAAATATTCCTTTCTATGGACCATTTTATAAATTTAGCGGTAGCGTGAAATATTATAATGGTTATTATAATTTAAATGATAAAGAAATATTTATTTCAAATGGACTAGGTAATAAAAAGACCAGTTTAAGATTTAATAATAGACCTAGTATTAATTTTATTAGGTTAAAAAGCACAGAACAAAATTAAAACGCCTCATATATTATAATAAGAGGTGTTTTTTATGTATAATAATTTATATGGAAGAGGATATTCTTATAAAAAAGATAATAGGTTTGTTCCTTTTGCAGCTCCATTTTTACTTGGTGCTTTAACAGGCGGGGTTGCTGTAGCTGCAGTAGGACCTAGACCAAACTATAATTATTATCCTCCTAGGCCACCATATTATGGTCCTTATTACTATTAGTTATTTTTAAAGGTAAGGTAATTTTACAGACAGTACCTTCACCAATTTTACTATCATAAAGAAGAGTCCCTTTATGTGCTTCAATAATCTCTTTACTTAAACTTACTCCTAGTCCTGTACCTTTTTCTTTAGTTGTATAAAAAGGTTCCATTATATTATCAAGTGTTTCTTTAGTCATACCACTTCCATTATCTCTAACAAATATATATAAAAATTCTTTATCCACAAATACAGTGGTTGAAACTTGTCCTTTATAAGGTGCACAAGCTTCAACCGCGTTTTTTATTACATTAATAATTACTTGTTTCATTCTATTATAATCTAAACTTACAAGTGCATTATCTTCGGTTTCAAAGTAGTAGTTAACTTCTAATGCATTAAAAACAGGTACAAGAGCATCTTTTGCATCATCAATTAGATCTCCAATATAAAACTCATTTCTAACGATTTTAATCTTAGTAAATTCCATAAAGTCGTGAAGTAAATTAAGAGTTCTATTTACTTCTCCCTTAATTATCTTAACATATCTCTTACTTTTTTCTTCATTTTTAGTATCAAACATATCAAGATAACCTTTAATTACTGCTAAAGGATTTTTAATTTCATGAGTAATTTTAAATAAATTTAGTTTTATATTTTTTTCTCTTTCAAAATCTTTAAGAGTCATATGCATATTTATAACACTTTTAGCTTCTTTCACTCCATAATCAATTATCTTTATAATTACAATATAACTAACAGTAGCAAAGAAAGCAAGGGTTAAGGTATTAAGAGAAAAATCAAATATAAGTAGTGAAGAGTACATGAGAGCAACTAATAATATGGAAATATTTATGAAGTAATTAGATTTTTTATTGGTAGTACTATAATATTTATATGCGAAATATAATAGAGAGAAAAATATTGTTATAAATAATAAATTGAAGCCAAGTTTATTAACTAAATATTCAGATACTATTATACTTATTACTAAAGCTTCCTTATCTTTATTATTTAAATAAGATATCATAAGAGGTAAAACTAGTGTTATTAAGTGGTATTCTACTTTAATATTATCTTTGTAGTTCATAGTTAAAAATAATGATACAAATAAACAAATACTAAGTAAAATAGTACTTTTTTCTTTCTTTATATTCTCTCTATAAAGTGAAAAGTATTCATATAAAAGCACTGGAAATGTAGTGAGTGAGGCACTAATTATTAAATCTTCTATTACATTCATAAAAAATCACCATAATAAGAATAACATAAATATTTGTCGAATTTTGTCGAATTTTGTCGAAAAAAAACAAAAAAAGTAGAATTTTCTACTTTAAGTCTTTTATGTACTTTTTAATTTGACCACTATTAGGGCCTAAAATAATTTTAAGTTCATTATCAATTTCAACAATTCCTTTAGCTCCCATCTTTTCAATTGCATCTTTATTAACTAAACTAGTATCTTTTACTTTAACATTTAGTCTACTCATGTTTTTCTCAGCGCTTATGATGTTATCTTTACCACCTAAATATTGAACTAATTTATTTATTTTGACAGCAAAGTCTTTTTTATTTATTCTAATTACTATAATAGATATTAGAATTAAAATAATTAATATTATTAAATATTCATAACCATACATATAAATCTCTCCTAATTAAATTATACTATAATTATATAAAAAAATAAATAAAAATATTTCACCTAATTTACACTATGCTTTCACATAACTAACAATATAATATACTAAAATTATAGACGAGGTGGTGGTAAGTGTACATAAATAAATTTCAAAGGAAGGAAACTAAGTACTTATTAAATCAAGATGAATATGATTTATTAATTAGTAAACTAAATAAATATTTAGTTAAAGATGAATACTACAAAAGTAATATTTCTAATATTTATTTTGATACTTATAATGATGACTTAATTAGAATAAGTAATGATAAACCTATATATAAGGAAAAGGTAAGACTTAGAAGTTATGGTAAAGTTTCTTTAGATAGTAAAGTATTTTTAGAAGTTAAAAAGAAATACAAAGGAATTGTTACTAAAAGAAGAATTAGTGTTAAATTGAAAGATTTTTATATGTATTTAAATAGTGGAGAAATGATACTACTTTAAAAGTTGGAAATAGTAATAATAATAGACCTTTTAGATAAAATGGTTAAATTCACTCACAAAAAATATTTATTTACATAAATTATTAGTGAATATGAAGAAGGGGTGAATTATATGAATAATAATACTGGATGTTCTAGGTGTGGTCAAAATAATGATACTTGTGAAAACAACTGCATAGCTGAGATTTTACAAGTAATTAATGTACTTCAATCTAATGCTTGTCCAGATAATTGTTTAAACTCTTGTGATAGACCAGCACTAGGTGGAGGAAGCAACTGTATTGTATGCAATACAAGACCTATAATGCTTTATATGTGCTCAGGTGCAGGCGCTCCACTAAGCATGCCAACTACTAGAACAAATACTAATTGTAATGCTACTGGTGCTGAAGGATGCTCGAATGTATTTAGAGTTGAAAAAGTAGATGGATGTTGCTGTACATTTAGAGTACTTGCTGAAAACACTGATGAAAGTAGTCCTTATCCTTATGTTGGAACAGACTCAATATTCACAATGAACATTAACTGCTTATGCTGTGTAAGATGTTTAAATGATACTTATGTAGAATGTATATGTGGCTAAATTTATATTAATTTATTTTGTAAACTTGTCAAAATGTATTGACAAGTTTTTTTTATAGTTTTATAATTTTATTGTATGAATGGTTATTCATATAAGGAGAATATATGCGACAAGATTATAATAAATTAAGTGAATTTTACAAAGTTTTTGGTGATCCCACTAGGCTTATGATATTAAACAGCTTGCTTTCAGGGGGAAAATGTGTAAGTGGAATAGCACTTTCTTTAAATAAGTCTCATTCTTTAATCAGTCACCAACTCAAATATTTAAAAGATTTAAATCTCGTTAAGTGTGAGAAATTCGGTCAAAGTGCTTTATATAGTATAAGTGATGATCATATTAAAGTTATACTTAAATATGGTCTTGAGCATATTAATGAAGGAAAGGAAGTAATATGATATATTTAGATAATGCTGCAACTACTAAGGTTAGAAAAGAAGTATTAGATGAAATGCTCCCATATTTTACAGAATATTACACTAACCCAAGTAGTATATATACCTCATCAAGAGAAGTCAGCAAAAAGGTGGAAGAAGCAAGAGAAGTTCTTGCTAAAACAATAAATGCTAGTAAAGATGAAATTTATTTTACTAGTGGTGGAAGTGAGTCAGACAACTGGGCTATTAAAAAAATAATGATTGGAAGAATGAATAAAGGTAAACATATTATTACTACTAAAATAGAACATCATGCTATTTTAGAAAGTTGTCATTATTTAGAAAAACTTGGTTTTGAAGTTACTTACTTAAATGTAGATAAGGATGGCATTATTGATTTACATGAACTAGAAAACTCTATTAGAGAAGATACTATTATGGTAAGTATAATGGCCGCTAATAACGAGATAGGTAGCATTATGCCTTTAAAAGAAATAGGAGAAATTTGTAAGAAACATAATATAATATTCCATACAGATGCAGTTCAAGCTTATGGTAATGTTAATATTGATGTTAATCTAATGAATATAGATTTGCTTAGTACAAGTGCACACAAAATAGAAGGGCCTAAAGGAATTGGTTTTCTATATGTTAGAAAAGGAGTTAATATTTTACCTTTAATTAATGGTGGAATGCAAGAAAGAGGAAAACGCGCTGGTACTACTAATGCTCCTAGTATAATTGGTTTTGCTAAGGCTGCAGAACTTAAATTTAATGAAATGGAAAAGAATAACAAATATGTTCTATCTTTAAGAGAGCGTCTAATTGACAGAGTACTTAATGAGATACCTTATTCAAAACTTAATGGTTCCAGAATTAAGAGATTACCAGGGAATGCAAACTTTAGTTTTCAATTTATTGAAGGAGAAGGAATGCTTTTAAAATTAGATGCTAAAGGTATATGTGCTTCAAGCGGAAGTGCTTGCACTAGTGGTAGTTTGGATCCTAGTCATGTTCTTTTAGCAATAGGTCTTCCACATGAAATAGCGCATGGTTCTTTAAGACTTACTATGAACCATGATAATACTATGGAAGAAATTGACTATGTAGTTGATACTTTAAAAGAAATTATAAGTAATCTAAGAAGTATGAGTCCTTTATATGAAGACTTTGTTAAGAAAGGAGAAAACTAATATGTATTCAGAAAAAGTAATGGATCATTTTACTAATCCAAGAAATGTTGGTGAAATAGAGAATGCAAGTGGTGTTGGAACAGTTGGTAATGCAAGATGTGGGGATATTATGAGAATATATCTTGACATAGATGATAATGGAATTATTAAAGATGTTAAGTTTAAAACTTTTGGTTGCGGTGCTGCTATAGCTACTAGTTCTATGGCTACAGAGTTAATTAAGGGTAAAAGTGTAAATGAAGCTTTAAAAATTACTAATAAATCAGTAATGGAAGCGTTAGATGGTTTACCTCCAGTTAAAGTTCATTGCAGTTTACTCGCAGAAGAAGCAATTCGTGCTGCACTTTGGGATTATGCTGAAAAGAAAGGTATAAAAATAGACGGTTTAGAAAAACCTAAAAATGACATTCACGAAGATAAATAAACTTCAAAATTTAATTAATTTTTTCAAAAAGTCGTCCGATTTTTGTGAAATTTCAAGAAAAAGTCGTCCGATTTTTGTGAAATTTCTTTGTAAACCCTTGAAATTATAGGTTTTTGTTAATAATATTAAGTCAATTCCTCTTTATGCAGTCTTTTGTATAAAATAAAGTATAAAAATTTAATAAAAAAGGTTGACATTGTACAATTTTTTGGTACAATAGTAATCGGTGAAGGAAAAATGGGAAGACCAAAGAAAGAAAATATCGTTAAAAGCGAAGAAGAAATAAAAAGGGATGAAAAATTAAACGAGCTTGAAAGGGAAGTAATACGTCAAGTTGTTGTTGCTAGAAAAAGTCAGCATTTAAGTCAAAGAGTAGTGGGTGAACGTGCTGGTATTATCAGAGAAACTGTTGCTAAAATTGAGAATAATTTAAATAGTCCTCAAATAAATACTCTTATTAGACTTTTAGAACCAATTGGTTATACTCTTGGTGTAGTACCACTTCCTAAAGTTAAAGAAGAAAAAAAGGAAAAAGAAGCCGTTAAATAAGCACGGAAGTGCTTTTTTATTTTTAACAAATATGGTATACTTTATTTAAGGGTGGTTAAAAATGAAAGATATTATTGTTTTAATTGAAAGAGGTTATTCTTTAAGTAAGAGGAAAGAATATACTGCATTTTATAAATTTTATAATGTAAGTACCGGTAAATATGTATATGTAGATAAAAAAGAACTTAACTTTAAATATATTAATTTAGATGGAATACTTAATATATATTCTTATTGTAGTTCTGGTCCTTATTTTTCAAAGTTTTTTAGTAGCATGCATAAACCTAACTTTTATCTTTTAAAAGAACTTTTAGATACTATTTATGAATACTTTAAAGACTATAAAACTTATGATAAAGTTATTAGGCATCTAAATTATCTAAGAAGTAATAGACTTAAGTTTGAAGGAGAACTTACTCATGATGACTTAATGTACTTTGTCAAACGATTAGGAAATGAAAAAACTTATACTCTTGATTAGAGAAATCTGTTACTATTTGTAATAGATTTTTATTTGTTTATATGTTATACTTAAGTCATGAAAGTATTAATTGATGGAGAACTAGTTGATGTTATTATAGTTAGGAAAAGTAATAGGAATACCTATATAAGAGTTAAACCGGATTTAAATATTTATGTTACTACTAATTATTTTGTTACAGATGGATATATTAAAGAGTTAATTAATAGTAATATGGATTATATTACTAAGATGTATTTAAAAATGAAAAAAAGAGTAGAAAAATCTCATAAGTTTTATTACCTAGGTAAGGAATATAACGCGGTTATAACTAATGCGGTTAAGTTTCCAAAGATATGTGAAGATTATATTTATGTTAATAAAGAAAGTGATTTAGATAAGTTTTTAGATAAAATGAGTAAAGAAGTTTTAGAGAAAAGAGTTAAACATGTATATGAAAAAATTAATATACCTATAGATTATCCAAAAGTGAATATAAGAAAGATGACTAGGAAATGGGGCTACTGCAATAAAAGTAAAGGTTTAATTACTTTAAATAAAGAACTAATTAAACATGATATAGATGATATTGATTATGTAATTATTCATGAACTTGTACATTTTATTCATTTTGATCATAGTAAAGAATTTTGGAAATTAGTAAAATATTATAAACCTGATTATATAAAAAATAAAAAACATTTAAATGAGGAGTAATAATGATAGAGAGTGTAAATAATGAAAAAATAGTTTATTTTAAGAAGTTAAGAGATAGTAAATTTATTAAAGAAGAAAATAAATTTATAGTGGAGGGAGAACATTTAGTAGAAGAAGCTTATAAAAGTAATAATCTTTTAGAAGTTATTACATGTGAAGAAAATACTAAATTCAACGTAAAAACTACTTTAGTTAGTAAAAGATGCTTAGAAAAAATTAGTTTACTTAAGAGTACTCCAAGTATAATGGGAGTAGTTAAACTGAATTTTGGTAGTGAAATTAAAGGAGAAAAAATAGTTTTACTTGATGATGTAGGTGATCCAGGAAATGTTGGTACTATTATAAGAAGTGCGCTTGCATTTAATGTTTCTACTGTAGTTTTAAGTCCTAAAAGTGTAAACGTATATAACGATAAATTAATTAGAAGTACTGAAGGAACTATATTTAATATGAATATAGTTACTCTTGATTTAAAAGACGCAATTAATTTAATTAAAAGTAAAGGTATAAAAATTTATTATGCAGATATGTTTGGCAATATTAATTTAGATGAAGCTAGCATTAATAGCTATGCACTGGTGCTTGGTAGCGAAGGCAAAGGGGTAAGTTCTTTTGTAAAAGAAATGTGTGATGATAGTATAAATATTCCTATGAATAATAAGTGTGAAAGTTTGAATGTTGCTGTAACTGGTGGTATAATAATGTATAAGTTTAGGTGATATTATGGAATACGTGTATATAGGTAAACTAGTTAATACTCATGCTTTAAAAGGCGAAGTTAAGATAATAAGTAATTTTGAATATAAAGATAAGGCTTTTGTTAAGGGTAAACACTTTTACATAGATAACGAAAAAGTTACTATTAATTCTTATAGGCATCATAAGATTTTTGATATGGTAACATTCAAAGAGTATGATTATATTAATGATGTGTTAAAATTCAAAGGTAAGAAAGTTTATATGGATAAAGAAGAACTTGATTTAAAAAAAGATGATTTATTATTTAGTGATTATATTGGACTTGATGGATACTATAATGATAAATTTATTGGAAAGATAAATGACATTATAGTAAATAATGGTTATAAGTTATTTTATGTAAGTGGTAAATACATTCCATTTAATAAAGAATTTATTGAAAATGTAGATATAAAAAATAAAAAGATAATATTTAAAGGAGTTGATGGTTTATTATGAAAATAGATATATTAACCCTTTTTCCGGATATGTTTAAACCTATTATAGAAGAGAGCATAATCGCGCGAGCTATTAAAGATGGAAAAGTAGAAATTAATCTTATTAATATAAGAGACTTTAGTACTTTAAATAATAATCAAGTTGATGATACTCCTTACGGCGGGGGATCGGGAATGGTTCTTATGTGTGATCCAGTTTTTAAGGCCATAGAAAGTGTTAAGGATACTGACTCTCTTACTATAATGTTAACTCCTAGTGGTAAAGTTTATAATGAAGAGAAAGCTTATCTTTTAAGTAAACATAAACATTTGATAATTTTATGTGGACATTATGAAGGTTTTGATGAGAGAATTAAAACTTTAATTGATGAAGAAATAAGTATTGGTGACTATGTTTTAACTGGAGGAGAGATTGCTGCAATGGCCGTAGTTGACTCAGTTACAAGACTCGTGCCAGGTGTTATTAATGAAGAAAGCTTAAAAAGTGAAAGTTTTACAGATAATTTGCTAGATTATCCAGTGTATACTAAACCAAGTATATATAGAGGAATGGCTGTTCCAGAAGTCCTTTTAAGTGGAGACCACAAGAAAATAGAAGAATATAGATATAATGAAAGAATAAGGGTTACAAAAGAAAAAAGACCAGATTTAATGAAGTAGGTGGGTTTTATGTATAAGTTAAAGAAAAATAAAGATAAAGGAAAATTTAAAAGAATGACCAGCACTAGTGGGTTACTAGTTAAGTCAAAGAAAGGTAAAGTTACTTTAGTTAGTGAAGAGATTAAAAATAAGTATGCTTTAAAAATAATTAATAAAAAATTAAAAACTTGTTATAAAAAGATATATAACTTTTTAACTAGTGAAGATGACTCTGAAGCAGGTATTAAAGCTTGTTTAGGAGAAATTGAAAGATTAAAGTCTTGTATATTTAACAAATATAAAGAGTTTTTAAAAGATAAAGAGTATAAAGAATTTTTAGCTAAAATAGTTATAACTGAAAACGAATTTAAAAATAAATATCATGAAAGAGAATATTTTTCTAAGATGCTAGATAATCTTTATAAGAGTTATAGTGAAGAAGAAGTAAAAGGAAGAGGTAGGTAGTATGGAAAAAAATAATTATTTAAAAGGAGTAATTGCTGCCTTTATTGGAGGACTTATATTTGGACTTCCATGGGCTTTAGTTTATATTTATGCAGGATACATTATGAGTTTACTTGCGACATTGATAGCTTTTGGAGCATATTTATTTTATAAAAAATCAAAAGCAAAAGTAACTAAAAAGACTTCACTTATAATAGGCATTATTTCTTTTGTGGTTGTATCACTTTTAACTTTTGTAATTATACCTTCATGGCTTGTTTTAAGGGAAGGACATAATTTAAATAGTGTAGTTAATCTTTATCAAAATAATGGCTTTGTAAAAGCAATTATAGGTGATTATGTTGTATCAGTTATATTTACATTCTTAGGTATAGGTGGGGTAATTTCTAATATAAATAAAGAAGCTTATAATGTAAGTGATAAAGATGAAATTTCATATGAAGACAAATTAAAAAGATTAGAAAAAATATACACTGATTATAATGCTCTTGATAAGAAGAATGCTGTTCCAAACGCTGTAGTGCTTAGTACTTTTAAAGTTAATAATAACTATATGTTTTTAAAAGAAATGATTAAAGAAGGAATAGTTCTAACTAAAGGAAGTAAAACTTACTTTGACAAAGAAAGTATAAATAATGAAGAAAGAAAAGAAAGTAATGCTAAAAAAACACGTATTAAAAATAAAGTTAGAAATGGATTAATTACTTTATTAGCTATTTTTGTAGCATTTATACTTATCCTATTATCTTATAGTGATGAAGTTAATTATAAAACTTATAAATATAATAATATTTCTATATCTTTACCAGACTATTTTGAGTTTGACAAGAAAAACAGTGATGATGAACTAGGATATTTTGATGGGTTTTCTGAAAGTTATTTAACCGGACTTGAAGCAGTTATGTTAGAAGAATTTACAGTTGATTTATCAAGTGATGAGTTAAAAAGTGATTTTAAAAGTACATATTTAGAATTTCTTAAAGAAGCAGTTAATGTAAGTTTAGTAGAAGAATGTGAAATAGATAGTATTAAGGGCTCTTTAATAATGGGTAGTTATATAGAAAATACTGATAAAAAAACTTATATTTATTTGCTTCTAGATGAAAATAAAGCTTATTTAACTGAGTTAATATATGATGAAAGTGATGAAGATTTATTTGAAGAAAACTATAAACAAGTAGTAAATTCTATTAAAATTAATAAATAAATAGTACAAAATTTGGTTCAAAATTATTGACATAATTAGAACTTTTTGCTAAAATTATAAACGTACTATGGGGCTGTTTTGATTCGACAGAGTAGTTGTACGTATGGATGCAAGTAGTAGGCGTACTATAAACGCAACAAAAAATAATCGGAAACGATATTGATCATTTTGCACCTGCTTTTGCCTAATTAGGAAAAGTAAGTGGTTCAGCTTATTCTTTGTTCACGAGGGTAATGTCTGGACTTATAAAAGTGAACTATACTATGTAATTGTTTAGGTTATATAATGAACTATTACTAAACTTAGAAAAATATAGGAACGTTGGCTCTCCATAATATTTTTTGAAATAATAAACCAACTAAACTTGTACACGTCTGTATGGTTGATACTTTGGACACGAAGTCGCTCTTCGTCAGCTCCACCAATAATGATTATAAGTCCTAAAAATAGGACTTTTTATTAAATATAAGATTTTTGTGGAGGTTCTAAAATGAAAATAATATATTGGTTTCAAGGAATTGTAGAGAAAATACTGTTTTTACGAAGAAAAAGAATGGAAAGAAAAGGTAAGATAATCGTTTAAAATTATATATAAAAACCATGTAGTAATTCTTTTACTTTTAACATGATAATTAAAATGTATTTATTAAACTACAAATAGTTGACATTTTGTATTTAATATGGTATAATTTTAATTACTTAAGGGGGTAATTGATATGATGCAAAATAATGGTACATGGGCAAGAAGCACTATTACAAGGGAAAGGGCAGAAGAAATCACCAATGAGTGTGTTAAAATTAAAGAGGAGTTTGGACTTGATAGATTAGCTATTAATAGAATTACTAGATTTTATTTTGCTAACTCATCTGTAAATACTGGTGAAGTTTATAGTACTTTAGGGTATGTTATTAAACTTTTAAAGGTATTTGGTTACGAAGATGAAGAAGTAGATTTATTTTTATCTAGAAATGGTAGAATATATTTAGCTGAGCTTGATGATTTTAAAGTGAAACTTGGAGTATTTGCAAAATGTGGTTTATTAAAAGAAATTATTTTTAAACATAGTAATTATTTATCATACGAAATGAAAAGAAATGGTTTATCTATTCAATTATTAAATGCTATTGCTGAAAAAAATAATTACAAGATTAAGAAGATTGATGTAGATAATGCCTTAAATTTAGTGCCTGATAAAAGAAAAAAATTGCTAAGTGAACATAAGACTACTTCAAGAACACTTTTTATGTACGATTATGAACTTAAAAGAGCAATTAAAAGAATTCAAGAAGAAAATGAAACAAGCACTTTAAAATTAAAATAACACCTAGCGTGTTATTTTTTATTTTAATGATATTTTATAAGTAATAGTGTTTTGCTTACTAGTTGTTGTAACTTCTTTATTATTTAAATCTACTTTACTATCATTTTTGTTATATAAATAAATAGAGTTTAATACTTCTTTAACTATGCTTTCTTTATAAATATCTTCTAAAGTAGTAGTAAGTTCTAGATAAGTGTTTTTAAATTTAAAATTATAAGTATATTCACTTGTACCAGTTACTTTAACAACTATTGTTCTATTTTCTAAAGTAGCTTTCATATCAATATTATATTCTTTGTACCTAGATACTGTCTCACTACTATTAAATGTCGTTACTATTTCTTCTAACATATTTTTTTTGTTTTCATAAATAATTTTATTATAACTTATTCCAAATATACCAGAGGCTAAAACTAGTACAAATATAAAACTCCAAAATATTATTCTAAACTTATTATTCATATTATCACCCTTTATTCTATAAATATTATATATTATTTTTGTTAAAAAGAAAAGAGAAGAATTAAATACTTCTCATTTTTTCTTTGTTTTTAAATGGATTTGTTTTATCAATTCTATCTGTAAACATAATTCCATCTAAATGATCCATTTCATGCTGGAATGCTACTGCCATTTCTTCTCTTACTCTTTCTTCCTTATATTTTCCTTCTTCATTATAGTATCCAACTGTTATTCTAGCATGTCTTGGTACTATTCCTTCTACTTCTCTATTAACACTTAAACAGCCTTCACCTTCTTCTACATAAACTAGTTCATTTGAATAACTAATTACTTTAGGATTTATTACAGTATACTCAGTAAAACTGCCATCTTCTTCTTTATATGAAATTATAAATATTCTTTTTAACTTACCAAGTTGTACAAAAGCAAGTCCCATTCCAGGTCTTAAATTATACTTCTCAGCTAGTTCTTCATCTTGACTATTTCTTAAATATTCATATGCTTCATTAATAAGTTTTTTATCTTCTTTATCTAGTGGAAAAACTACTTCTTTTGATTTTTCATGTAGTATTTTTTCTTTTTCGTCTAGTATTTGATTATTTTTTAACATAGTGCACCTCTTTTTTCATCAAGTATTGTACCAAAAAAAACACTAAAAATCAATATTTATAATTTAAGATTGATTTTATTTAAATTAGATGCTATTCTTAAATAGGAGGTAATAGAAGTGTTAAAGTGGGATAAAGAATATTTAAAACTTTGTAAAAAGATATTAGAAGAGGGTAAGGAAGTAGAAAATAGAACAATAAATAACACAATTAAAATACCAAGTTATAATTTTGTTCTTGATATTAGCGAAGAGTTTCCAATTTTAACTACTAAAAAATTATTTAGTAGACAAGCTTTTCTTGAACTTTTATGGATATATCAAGTAGGAAGTAATGATGTTAATTGGTTACAAGACAGAAAAGTATCTATTTGGGATGAATGGAAAATCGATGAAGATGGATACTGGAATGCTAAACAAAAGGTAAAGGATAAAGATGGAAATACTTCTGTTCAGGAAGTACATAAATTTTTTGGAGAAGAGTATAAAGGTACAATTGGAGAAGCATATGGCTTTATAGTAAATAAATATAAAGGAGTAGATAGAGTACTTGACATTATTAAAAATCATAAAGAAGACAGAAGTAATGTTATGAGTTTATGGTACAATAATCATTTAGATAAAGGTGTTTTAAAACCATGTGTATGGAGTCATGAAGTTGATATTACTGATGGTGTACTTAATATGTATGTTCATCAAAGAAGCTGTGATGTACCGCTAGGGCTTCCATTTAATGTAACTCAGTTTGCAGCTCTAATGCATATGTATGCAAGAGTAGCGGGATGTAAAGTTGGCTCTTTAAGTTGGAGTATAAAAGATGCTCATATATATGTAAATCAAGTAGAGCAAATTAAAGAACAAATAGAAAGAGGAAATACTCTTGCTATTTATGAAGGATACAAGAATACTGAATGGTTAGAAGGACAACTTGAAAGATATACTTTAGAATATAATAAAATTTATAATACTTTAAGTAGTGAAGAAAAAGATCTTCTTAAAAAAGGAGTAACACCTTCTGTTATTAAAGATGTTATGATTAAAAAGAATGTAATAGAATATACATTAAATCCACCTAAACCAGAGCTTTATCTAAATAATGATGTAAATGATTTTTATAAGTTTAATAATGATGAAGAATGTAAAGATATTAAAGTTCTTAATTATAAAGATTTAGGAAAATTAAGAATACCTGTAAGTGAGTAAATGAATTTAATAATAATTGCATGTATAGATAATAATTATGCTTTAGGTAAAGATAATAAATTATTATATAGAATTAAAGAAGATTTAAAATTTTTTAAAGAAACTACTACTAATCATTATATTGTGATGGGGAAAAAAACTTTTTATAGTTTAAATGGACTTCTACCTAATAGAAAACATTTAGTTATATCTACTACTATGAGTAATATAGAAAATGTTAGAATATTTAGAAGTATAGAAGAATTTTTAAATAGTGATATTAAAGAAGATGTATTTGTAATAGGTGGAGAGCAAATATATAGAGAATTAATTAAATATGCTAGTGTTATGTACTTAACACATGTAGATAGTACTAAAGAAGCTGATGCCTTTTTCCCAAGATTTAATAAAGATGAGTGGAATGCTTTATTAATGGGTAACTATATTGATGAAAACTATTCTTATAAAAGAATTTGTTACACAAAAAAAGGAAAGTAATTTTTCCTTTTTTAGTTATTGTAGTTTAAGAAACCTGCTCCAAAAACTACTACTAATAATATAAATAATACTAATATAATAGCTGCACCATATCCATAATTATTGCCGTAGTTATATCCTCCATATGTAGGGCAGCATCCACCATAATTGTTTCCGTAATTAGCGCCATAACCATAATAATACATATAAACCCTCCTTCTCTTATCTATAATAATTTATGTAATATAAACAAAAATGACACGACTATGTATTTTTTTAAATAAAATCAAAAAAGTAATTTAAATTTATTTGTTTTTATGGTATTATATTTCTAGAGGATATATGAAAAAAGTAAGTATTTTTAGTAAAATTGATAAACCTTTACTTATAATGTGTATATTATATTCGGTAATAGGAGCTGTTATGGTGCTTTCTGCTTCAAGCGTAAGTGCTGTTTTAAAGTATGATAGTAGTCCATATTATTTCTTTAAAAGACAAACTATATTTATACTCTTTAGTTATTTTATAGGCTTTTTCTTTATACTTAGGTACCCTATTAAAAGGTATAGTAAATTCTTGTTTTTGGGTGCTGCCTTAGTGCTCGGACTTCTTGTATTTCTTTTGATAGGTGGTAATCTAGTCAACAGTGCGCGTTCATGGATAAATTTAGGTTTTGCAAGTATCCAACCTAGTGAATTTGCTAAAACAATTATTATCCTTTTTATGGCTATTTATTACGGAAAAATAATTGATAAAAAAGGAATTAAGTATGAAATATGCGTGCCCCTTATATATGCTATTATAGTGTTTATATTAGTAGCAATGCAGCCAGACTTAGGAACTGCTTTAATAATTGCTGGTTTATCTTTTCTAATTTTCTTAGCTGTTCCGTTTAAAAATAATAAATTAGCATCTGGTTTAAAAATAGCTGGAATTGTTGCATCTGTTTTACTAATTATATTTATAGTAACAGGAAGTGACCTTTTAAACGAAATGCAAAAGGGAAGACTTACTTATAAAAATCCATGTACTAGATATACAGAAGACACTGGTTATCAAGTTTGTAATGGCTTTATTGCTATTAATAATGGTGGACTTTTTGGAAAAGGTTTAGGTAATTCAAGCCAAAAGTATTTATATTTACCTGAAGCTCATACTGACTTTATATTTCCAATAATGGTAGAAGAACTAGGACTAGTTTTTAGTATATTCTTTATACTAGGTTATATGTTTATACTTTATAGAATATTTAGAATAGCTAAACAAAGTGTAAACTTAAGAAATTCAATTATATGTTACGGAGTAGGTATTTATATGTTCTTACATATTATTGTTAACTTTCTAGGAATACTTGCTGTTATACCACTTACTGGTGTTCCTGTTCCTTTCTTAAGTTATGGTGGCTCGTTTACTGTTAATTTAATTCTTTGTATGTTTATTGTAGAAAGAGTTGCTGTAGAAAATAAAGTTACAAAAACTAGGGAAGAAATTAAAAACATGAGTGCTAAATAATGCACTTTTTTATTGATTTAATGTACTTTATATGGTATAATTATAATTAATTAATGGGGGTTAATTATGTTTGAAAATGTAAAAAAGTATATAGAATTAAATAGAAAAGATAATGAAGAATTAACAAAGTTACTTTTAAATAATGAATATGCTGATATAATCATTAAAATTCTAACTAAAAGGCAAGTGAAAAATAACAGTGATGTTATTAAATATTTAAGATTTTCTGATGAAAAATTTATAGATATTCTTTCTTCTAATGATATTAGTGATAATGTAAAACTATTTTTAGTTAAGAATTTCCGTTTTATAACTACTAGTGTATTTGAAAAACTAGTTAATTTAGATAATCTAAGTAGTGAGATAAAATTAGAACTAGTATATAAAACAACAGTGAGTAACTATGGACTTATAAATTTATTTCCTAAAGACTTATTAGAAGATTTTACTAAAAAATATATTAGATTAGATACAGTTAAATATTATTTTGATAGTATATATAAAAATAAAATTAATAAAGAATATAGCAAATATATTAAGAATAACTATACTGATCTTTATATAAAAGCAATTAAATACTACGGAAAAAGTACCTTCTTTGATGCATGGCTCGTAAACACATCTTATGAATTATATTTAGATCATTTAAAGTATTTAAATATTAAAGAAAAAGATATTAGTAAATATTTAACAAAAAAGAATATTATTGATTATCTTAAAAACTATGAGTCTATTGATTTATTTATTAAAAATGATTTAAATAGATATGCTTTAGATTTTATTAAAGAAGTAGTTAAAGAATTAGATGAAAAGGATATAAATTATGTTTTACATCAAAGTAATGATGATTATATATTTAATTTAATAAGAAATAATAATTATGAAACTCTTTTAAATAGTATTAAAGATTTATCTCCAGATGATATAGACAGTATTTTTAAATACAGCTATTACACTCATGAATATAGAGAAATTGTTTTAAAAGTTAGAGAAAAAGATATTCTAAATATTTATAAAAATACTAGCTTAATTGATTTTCTAACTAATTATTACTACTATAAAAATGAACCTGAATTTGTAAAATTAATTATTAAGAATAAGTTAAAAGATGAAAAAACTATTAATTTTATTAATGGGCATGATGATAAAAGTTATATTGATCTTATTTTTGAAGTTAAAGAGAATTACTTAAAAAGTATTATAGAAAATTTAAATTTAAATGAATATAATCCTAACTTAAATATTCCTTTTAATAAACTTTCTAAAAAGAATGCTAAAAGATTAATAGACTTAAATAAAGATATATTTGATAAGAAAATTAAAAATCTTGATAAAGAAAGTTTACTTGATGTAATAGAAAAAGTAAAAGTAAATAAAAGAACTTCTTTTATGGTTAAGTATGTAGTAGATTTACTATATGTAGAAGAAGTAGATGAGGAGATTGTTTATAATTTAATACTTAATAATGATACTAATTTAGTAATAAATAATTATGAGAAATTTAAAATATATTTAAATGATATTATAGATATTAATTTAATATATCAGTATGCACTTGGATCTGAAAAAGAAACTAAGTGGTTTAGTAAATTAATTAGTATTATTAATTATGATAAAGATACTTTTGTTAAAACTTATAACTTTATTAAAACTAACTTTTATAGTGAATATAATGACGCTAATAAAGTTAGAATATTTATTGAAAGTATTGATCACTATATAAAGTATAAAAACCTATTTAAAGAGATAGATAATTTTACAGAAGAAGATATTTTTAGCATTAATTTATTAATAAATAATAAATTAAGATATTTTGGAGATGTTACTAGTTTAGAAACGCTTAGAAAAGTTAAGAGGTGCGCTTTTGAATATTATAGGGATAGATTAGATAAATCTAATAATATTTCAGAACTTACATTTGTTTTAAAAGAACTCACAGTAGATAACGATAACTTTATGGAAGTTCTTAAAACTGTAGGTAATATAGAAGAATTAAAACTACTAGAAGTTAAGAATAGTAATAATAAAGTACTTGTAGATTTAATAGAAGAAGTTATTAGTTTACTTACTATAAGAATTAATTTTTCAAGTGATGAAGATGTTTTAAAATATGTTTTAACTGAACTTTTAAGTGAAGAGGATAATATTATTAAAGAAACTTTTAATAATTCAAATTCTATTCATGAAAAAATTAGAAGAATATATGAGTTAGACTCACAAAATAATTTGACTAAAATTTCTGATGGTAAATCTTTAGTAAATAAAGAATTAACTGATAAATATGGAGTTACTACTTATGACTTTAGTAAAAGTAATTATTGTTTATATGCCCATGTGTTAAGTCATAGAGAAACTTTGGAAGAAGTTATCTATGGAAGTAGCTCTGGAAGTAAAAATTATATTTCTATGAGTCCTGTTAGTTATATGGGTCAAAAGTATTATTACAGTCATAACAATAATATCTTTGCTTATGATACTATTTTAGATGGAAGTTTTGTTTGCAGTAGTTTACAAAACATGGGTACTAATGGATATTTAAATAAAAATTCATATATGAATAATAATATAATGCATAGAAATCAAAAAGGGATTTTAGATACAAGCGCAGTTAAAGATAATAATGCAGAAGCTTTATTTTATAGAGAAGGATTAATTCCAAAAGCATTAATATTAGTTGGTGGAAAAGAACCAACTGAAGAAGAATTAGATATTGCTAGAAAATATAACTTATCTTTTGTTATAACTCAGGAAGCTAGTAAATGTATAGAAAAACCAGAAATGGTGTTCAAAAGAGAAACTATTGAAAGCACTGCGATTAAAGCTAATGAACTTAGAGAGTTAAGACAAAAACTTTCAGTTATGATTAATAAAAAGGATAAAGATTTGACTGGTAGAAGAATAGGTATTCTTACAGATCCTCATGGACTACTTGAACCAACTCTTGCTTCTTTAGTTGATATGAAATTAAATGGTATTAATGAGATTTATAGCCTAGGAGATAACATAACAGTTGGGCCTAGTTCTAAAGAAGTGCTTGAATTATTAAATGAATATAATGTTAAAAGTATAAGTGGTAATAGTGAATACTATTATACTCTTGGATATGAACCATTTGTTTATTTAGATAAGTCTAGAATAGAAAATCTGGACTGGACTTATGAGCAAATAAAAGATTATGTTTCATATTTAAAAGAATTAAAAAGTTCTTTAGAATTAAATGTTGGTAATAAGAAAATATCTTTAGTACATTTTTTAAATGATATTAGATGGGACTATAGAGTTCATAGTACTTGGACTTATCAAGAACAAAGTGAAGAGGAAAGATATAAGCAATTTCTTTATACTAATAGTCCTAAATATAATGAAGATCTTTATAAATTCTTAAATAAATATGGACTAGATAATCCTAAATCAAAAGGTTTTGTAAGTTCTAAAATTGATCCTTTATTATCAGGAAAATTAATTACAGATTATGCTTATATTTTTGAAGGACATACACATTTTGAAACTATTGATAAAGTAGACAAAACTCATATTTATACAGTTCCTAGTGTATCAATGAGTAAGAATGCAGTTTACTATATAATAGAAGAACTTACTAACGGAGAAATTAATATTAAAAAGAGAGAAGTACCTTTTTCTCATAAAAGCATGATGTCAAGTATTTATGCATCAAATATGCCTTCTAATGAAAAAGTACTTAGCTTTGTTAATAAATAAGAACATTAAAAGTGTTCTTATTTTTGAAAATTATAACAGTAAAACTCTGAAAATTATAGCAGTAAAAGTCAGAAAATTATAGCAGTAAAACTCCGAAAATCGTGATAGTAACTATTGAAAAATAAATAAATATTTTGTATAATGTATATAGAAGAGAAATCTTCATAAAATAAAAAAGGAACATTCGGTACCCCGAATGTCTACCTATAGTTTTTGAATAGACATTTCAGCCTTGCTGAAGTGTCACTTTTTTATTACAGTTATTAAAATAATAACAAGTAATAGAATGATAGATACGTACCTAAGTACTTTAATATTATATTTCCTTTTGTTCATATACTATCAAACCTCCCTTCAGAAAAAGATTTAATAAAAACCCCCTTTGAAAGCAGGTAGACACCCAAGATACTTCTTGTTCCTTGCTAGTTATAATATCACAAGGAAATAGCAATTGCAACACCAAAATGTAAGAAAAAAATAAATAAAAAATTTCAAATTTTTAAAATTTCATTTGTACAAAATAATGCACAAAATTACATTTAAATATAAATGAAATTGTTAATTTTATAACAAATAATACATAATCAATTTTTTAAAATTAATGTAATTTTGTACTATAATAAAGTACAAAAAATAAATCTTGTAAATAATAAAATTTTGTGGTATTATTTTATTGTAAGAAAATACAAGAAATACTATGTGCACAATAAGGTACATATATTTTAAAAAAACAAAGGAGAGACAGAACATGAAAAACAATAGCACTCTTGTACAAAATA
>USFF01000001.1 GCA_900553835.1 uncultured Mycoplasmatota bacterium | reverse complement strand
TTATAAAGACACGAAAAAGAGATAGACTTTGTCTATCTCATATATAAAAGAACACAAAAACTATAAGAGTTATTTAATAATAACCCCCCCCCTAGTACCATATTAAATACAGGTTGAGAATAGGTATTTATTGGTGTTTTTGGGGTTTGTTTCATGTTTTCACTTCCTTGTCTTTACTTGGTTACTTCTGTAACCTAATAAAATAATACCACAAAAAAAGGTTTAAAGCAAACCTTTTTAGTTAATTATTTCATTATTGTTATCAAATTTTACATTTAAGAATTTTCTACTTGCTAGATAATCACACATGTGTACAAATCTTTCATATTTTGTGGTTGGTTTTTTTAATATTTCATTACCACTATAATCAGTTGTCCACTCTCCCATATGTGCTTCTATCATAGAAGTTAATAGATTTAATTCTTCTTCTGATAAACTTAAACTTTCTTTGTTATCTTTTATTAGTTTACTTGCAAGTAATGGATGGTCAAACTTTGTGTATCTTTCTTCAGGTATACCTCTTTTTACACTGTCATGCATTATCAAAGCAAGTAATATAAGATCTTTTTCATCACTTGTAAATTTATAACCAATTGAATTATTATCAAGTAATTCTTTTGCTATTCTAACTGCTGCTTTAGTGTGCCTTAAAAGTCCTCCAATTCCTAAAGAGAATTCGGGATGGTATTTACCAGTAGAGCTTGCAGCTTCTGTAAAAAAGTACTGTGGTATTTTATCTATTAAAGTGCATGCACTTTCTTTTATTCTTTCATTTTTTATAAAGTTTAATTCACTATTAAATACTTTTATATTTGTACTAGAAACCACGGCCACCGCCGCCACCTCCTCCGAAACCTCCACCAGAAGAGAAGCCTCCACCAAAGCCACCTCCACTTGAAGAAGTTGATCTTGCAATTGCTTCAGAAACTTTTGACTGAGCAGTTGTTACTGATGAATGAACACTTGTAGTTACTGAATTATTTAAGTTACTCCAAAGTAGATAATCAAATGTAAAGTCACTATTAGTATAATTCATTTCATTAAATTTAATTTTCATAGTTTTACATACTTTATCTGCAATGCCAAATATACTAGCATATACTAAATATCTTTCCCAAAGAGTTATTTCAGGTAGTTCTTTTTCATCAAATCTACCAAAATCATTTAGAAACTTTTTGAATGCTTTCCATTTAGCATAGTCAAGTGCACCTCTAGGTGTTCTTTTGTTAAATGTTATTATATATATTAAGAATACTATAGTTATTACTAAAGTAATTATTGTTAAAATATTAAATGTTTGTATTTTAAAGAATAAAAACATTATAAGAAAACCTAGTAATGAATATAAACCAAAGTATAGCTTTATTTTAGTATTATTTTCATAGAAATTATTCTTTTTACTTTCTCTAGTAGTAAGTTCTTTCCATGTATCAAAGCCTTTTAAGAAAGGACTTGTAGTACCAACAACATCTCCAGCATAAGTTCTTAATTCTTTTAAAGTTACTTCTTTACCATTTCCTGCTTTATCAAATAGTATTTCCATTAACTTCTTTTCTGCTTCACTTAAATTATCTTCATTTTCTTTAATAAATTTGTAACCTTTTTTATCAAGTTGTTCAAATTTAATATTCTTTTTGTATATTAGATTTAATATACTAGTTGAGAAAGCTTTTTCAGTTATTTTTTTATCAAATAAGTATTCTATATTTGTAACATCATAATCATCTATGAAATCCCTATTATATTCCATATTAAAATTAGTTTTAACTTCTTTATCATATTTTAAATAGATATATATAAATAAAAGAATTGTTAGAATTATATAAGTGATACTCATTGTATATGTACCATAAGTAAATATTCTTGATTTTTGTCTTATTTTATTTGCTTCATCTGCACGAGTTTCTTCTACTTTTAGAATATTATCTAAAGCATCTACACCACTCTTTTTTAAGAACGGATGATCTACTAGGATTAGATTTTTAGGAAAAGTCATTCTCATATCTACAGGAGTGTTTTTACTTAAATTACTTACTCTTAAATATCCCCCGTAATAAATATCTTGATTATCATCTTTCCAAAATCTTACTTCTCCTTCAAGTGGACCATGAGCCCATATTCTTATATCATCCTTGCTTACTGTATTAGGTAATGCTACTCTTAATTGATAGTTTTTAATATCATCGTCAAACTCCTCGCCAACAAAATTATAATATAACTCCGCTACATCATTATGAAGTACTACTACATTACCTAGTAAGTATTCTATATAAAAGTATGTACTTCCATTATCTGTTTCATTATACATTTTTAGACTTATTCCATCATCAATGATACCCTTTTCATAACAGTTTTTACTTTCTGAACACTCTGAAAATTCATTTATTTCTTCATTAAATATACTGTAATTTAACTCACCAGAACTTTTATATTCAACTGAGCCCACTTTCCTTATTTCTAAACTAGTAGCATTATATATACTTGAACCTTTAAAGCTATTTAGGCTTCCATCAAATTCGTCAAGTTCACTATTTTTATATACTAAATCTCTTATGTATCCATTAAAACTTCCTTTTACTTTTATAACTTCTTTAACAACCATGTTACCTGATACATCAATACTAGCATCTACTATATAGTCATCTATTTTGTAATTTACATCAGTTACTTTAGCTTCATTTATACTTATAAAAGTAAAGAAACTTATAAGTAATAAAATTATTTTTTTCATGTTTCCTCCTCTTAAAAAAAAGCTTACAATTGTAAGCTTAAAACTTAACTTGTGGGGCAGTTTTTGCTTCAGCTTCTGCTTCAAAGAAAGCTTCTTTTTTAAATCCAAATAATTTAGCAACTATATTTGAAGGAAATAATTCAACTTTATTATTTAAAGTAAGAACTGTGTCATTATAAAATTGTCTAGCACTAGAAATTTTATTTTCACTATCTTCAAGATTGCTTTGAAGTTTTAAGAAACTTGTATCAGCTTTAAGTTCAGGATAACTTTCACTTAATGCAAATAATTGTCTTACTGCACTTGTAAGTTCATTATTAGCTTTCATTTCATCTTCTGGAGTACTTGCTACAGTAAATTTATTTCTTGCTTCAATTACTCCTTTTAAAGTTTCACTTTCGTGTTTTGCATACCCTTTTACAGTTTCAACTATATTAGGTATTAAATCAAATCTCCTTTTTAGTTGCACTTCTATCTGTGCCCATTGGTCTTTTACTCTGTTTCTTAATCTAACAAGACTATTGTAAGTGCTTATTACATAAAGAACTAGTAAAACTACTACACCTATTACGATCCATGCTGTCGTACTCATATTTATTACCACCTTTCTGTTATTAATTATACTATAATGTAATTTTAATTACTAGTAATTTATACTAAATTTGTCACTTATTTATTTTATTTTTACACTACTTTGTGGTAAAATACTTTTTGAAAGAAAGAGGTATTTATGAATAAAACGGCAGTTATACTTGGTTCAAGTGTTAATTTAGGAAAGGAAATTGCATTAGAATATGCTAGAAATGGATATAACACTGTAATTACATATTTAAATCATGAAAAAGAAGCAATAGAAACAGGTAAATTTATAGAAAGTAATTTTAATGTTAAAACTTTAATAAGTAAGTGTGATATTAGAAGTGAAGAAGATTTAAAATTACTTTTAGATAAGATTAAAAGTAATTTTGATAGTTTAGATGTTTTAATTAATAATGCGGCTATTAACATGGATAATAGTTTTGAAGAAAAAACTAAAGATGAATTTTTAAGTATTCTTGAAACTAATTTAGTCGGACCATTTTTATCTTCTAAAATACTCGGAGAATATATGAAAGAATTCGAAGGTTCTTCTATTATTAATATTTCTTCTAATAATGGCATTGATAGTTTTTATGTTGAAAGTTTAGACTATGATGCTTCAAAAGCAGGGCTTATTAATCTAACTCATAATTTAGCTAATTATTTTGCTCCTTTTGTTAGAGTTAATGCTGTTTGTCCAGGATGGTTTTTAACTAATCAAAGTATTAATCCATTTTTAAAGGAAAATGAAGAAAAGAAAATACTTCTTAATAGATATGGTACTATGAATGAAATTGCAAAAGTTGTTTATTTTTTAGGAAGTGAAAATGCAAGTTATATAAATGATGCAGTTATTAAAGTGGATGGTGGTAAGAGATGTTAAATCTTAATAGTGATAAGATAGATTTTGTTAATAAATGTGAGAATAGTCTTAAAGATATTTTTAAAGAAATAGATGATATGGAACTTATTAATAGTAAGAAAGTATTAGATGCTTTTCATAAGTTTAATTTAAATGAAAATGATTTAAATGGTACTACTGGGTATGGATATAATGATATTGGAAGAGATAAGATAGAAAGCATTTTTAGTGATATTTTCAAAGCAGAAGATGCTCTAGTAAGAAGAGAATTTGCATGCGCTAGCCATGCATTAAGTATAAGCCTTAGTGCCTTATTAAGACATGGTAATGTCTTACTTTCAATTACTGGGTTACCTTATGATACTATGCATGAAGTTATAGGTATAAAAGGAAATAATAGTTCTCTTATAAGTTATGGAGTTAAATATGAACAAATAGATTTAGTTAATAATGATTTTGATTATGAAAAAATAAGTAAAAGTCTAGAAAATGTAAATCTTGTGTATATACAAAGAAGCCGTGGTTATTCTTTAAGAGATAGTATAAATATTGAGAAAATAGAAAAAGTAATTAAGCTAATCAAAGATATCAATAAAGAAATAATAATCTTTGTTGATAACTGTTATACTGAATTTGTTGAAAACAAATTCCCTACAGAGGTAGGAGCTGATATTATTGTTGGTTCATTAATCAAAAATTTAGGTGGAGGTATTTCTACTAATGGTGCTTATGTTGCAGGAAAAAAAGACTTAATTAAACTTATCAGTGAAAGACTATATTTACCAGGTGAAGGTAAAGAAGTTGGCCCAAGTATTAATGCTAACAGAATGTTTCTAATGGGTTTATATCTTGCACCAAGTGTAGTTGCTTCTAGTTTGAAATCAAGCATACTATTTAGTAAAGTTTTTGAAGAATTAGGTTTTCAAGTTAGTCCCAAGTTTAATGAAAAAAGATCAGACATAGTAGAAGTAATTTATTTAAAAAATGAAGAAAACTTAATAAATTTCTGTAAAACATTACAACAAAGTGGACCAATTAATTCAGAGGTTACACCTATTCCAGGAGATATGCCTGGATATGACAATAAAATTATTATGGCAAGTCCTAGTTTTACTACTGGTTCAAGTATTGAATTATCTGCTGATGCACCTTTGAAAGATCCATATGCTTTATTTGTACAAGGTGGTCTTTCCTACTCTTATGCAAAACTAACTTTAATAAATATTTTAAGTAATATGTAAATCGTTTGTATATTGAATGTATAAAATATATATGATATAATTATATTACATTTAGTCAGCCGGAACGCACCTTTGCCTCGTTTCTTGTGAACTAGGGCTCACGCGGAAGCTGACTAATTTTTTTTATTTGACAATCATATTTATTTATGATAGAATTATGCTACATTTAGCCAGCCGGAACGCACCTATGCCTCGTTCCTTACGAACTAGGGCTCACGCGGAAGCTGGCTAATGTTTTTTTATTTGACAATCATATTTATTTATGATAGAATTGTATTACATTTAGTCAGCCGGAACGCACCTTTGTCGATGTTCATTTATATGAACTATGGCTCACGCGGAAGCTGACTAAATTTTTTTTATGTCTAAAATATCATATAAATACTTTTTACCATTAGCATCATTTCTAACAAGTAATGTACAAGTATACATTACTTCTTTTTTATTTTGAAGCACAGAAAACTTTACATTATATTCATAAAAACCATATTTTGCATCTATTTTATGTTTATCTTTTTTACGATTAACAAATGTCTTATTATTTGCATTTAAAAATAACTCTTCTATATAATCCGATAAAATACATTTAACGTATTTTATGTCATTTGGTCTCCTTTTTGTGTATTTAGAATAAATATATTCCCCTTGTAATTTATAATCAATATAAATATTATTTGATGTTTCTATAT
This sequence comes from uncultured Mycoplasmatota bacterium, assembly GCA_900553835.1. GTDB lineage: Bacteria > Bacillota_I > Bacilli_A > RF39 > UBA660 > CAG-628. The sequence continues at coordinate 74,647 of USFF01000001.1, read as the reverse complement.
TTTTATATTTATTTCCTCTTTGTTTTTTTATATTGTTTTTTGCTTTTTGTTGAGCATCATATATGCTTAAATCTTTATAGTCATTATCTTCTATTTTTAATCTATTGAACGAACCATCAAAGTTATAAACTTCTACGCTTTCATTTAAAGTTAAACTCGGTCTTTCATCATCATCGTAATAGTAAACCTTTGTGATATTTAGTATTTCAAAGTAATTTATCATATCTATTTTCCTTTCATCAAAAAATAGATTAGCATACTTTTTATTTAGTGTCAAACCCTATAAATTTTTAATTTTAAGTGGTTTTTTTGTATTAAAAATTCAATTTTATATAGTTAAATGACTATTAAAATTTAAAATTTAAATAATAAAAAAAAGTATAAAACTATACTTTTATTACATAGAAGTAAATGACCTTAAAATAGAAAGTACAAGTACTAGCATAACTCCTACACCTGTAGTTGAAAGCATAACCATTGTTTTCTTTTCCATTCTTTCTAGTCTTTCCTTGTATTTTGTTTCTCTACTCTTAGCTTGTAAGTTTGATATTGTCCTAGAGAATACTATTAATTGTTCTTGTTTTCTTTCTTGATCACCAAGTCCAAGCCTATAAAGAAGTCTCATCATTCTCATTGAGTCTCTAACTGGGTAATCAATAGCAAACTCCATATAAGGGTCTATACTTGAATCACCAGCATTTATTTTTCCTGTAAGTTCTCTTAACCCTTCTTTGAAAATTGGAGGTGCTGTATCAATACTTTTACTTAATGCTACAGGTACTGTGTAGTGTTGAATTAATATTTCCAAACTTTTTAAATAGTATGGAAGTAATAAATCTATTTCATGTAGATGTCTTTTGTAATAATTTTTTAAATTACTATATCCACTTTTAAAGATGAAGAAACCTGCACCAAAACATATAATTAAATTCAAGAATGATAATTTCTTTGACATCATTAACATAAGGAAGAATACAACTACTAATATTATTAGAGAATCCTTAATTCTTTTTTCAAATAATTTATTAGAGTCTACTCCTTCTCCATACTTTGCTTTAACTAAGAAATCATAATCATCTTCTTTTAAAAGTTTAAATACTTTTTCATTATCTTTAACAAATTTATTAACATCTATTTTTTTATTTGCAAGTAATATAATAACTATTAGTACACCTACTATTAATATTTCATACATCATTCTGCACCCACATCCTCATTATAATATTTTTCTCCACTTACTAGGAAGTAAGTATTTACTATAATTATAGCATGCAATAATAATTTAACATACCACAAGTTAAGAAGTGCTAGATAACTATTAGATCCAAGTAATACTTGCACTAAAGCTACTAGGAAATAAAGTATTATACCAAATGTTAAGAATTGTTTATGGAAGTTTTGTCTATCCATCCTATCTCTATATACATTTTCTACTAACATATCTATATCTTGCATCATTCCTTCTAAGGCTTCTCCTGAATCTTTTGAACCTTCATTTGTTATTTGTAAGAAAAGCTGATGCATATTTCTTATAACATAATAATCATATTTACTATTCATATATTCTATTGCACTATCAATTGTTGAACTATTGTAAGCAATGCTTATCATTTGATTTACATCACTTAAAAGAGGATCTTCTAGTACACCACTATCTCTAACACCTTCCAAACTCTTTACGAAAGACTGAGTTGTATTAAACTCCATTATTACGTTAGTAGCATATACCTGTATTTGTTCAAATATAAATTCACTATATATACGTTTACATCTTAAGTAAGCTAAATAAGGAATAAACAGAACTGCTATTAAAGCATATACTATTGAAATTATTATACTATAAAAATATAAATAAGATATTATAGCAGCGCCACCAGCGAATATAGCAACTTGAATTGTATATTGTTTAGCTGTATATTCTTGTCCTAACTCTTTGGTTTTTTCTCTTACTACTTTAAATGAGTATGGTGCATATTTATTATATATATCTACTACACTTCTAGAAATATATTTATAGAATTTCTCTCCAGTACTTCTTCTAAAAAGTACTATAAAAATTAAAATTAAAAATACTATAAGAATTTCTATATACATCCTCTTCACCTCCTACTTTAAAATACTTCTATCTCTTTATTCATTTCTTTTAACTCTGTATCTTCTTTTACGAAAGTTTCACGAGGTAAATAAATACCCTGAGCACTTAAATATTCAAGTAATCTACTACTTGGATTATGATACACTTCTACCCCATCCATGCCTTTTTTATAAAGTACATTTGTTCTTGCCTCATTATCTTCATCAACATAAAATTCAGCAACCTCAACAATTTCTCTTTGAAATCTTCCATATTTTTTACTCATATATCCTTTAACATGAACACCTAAATGAATATATCTATGAATAGTTTTTACGAATTGATCAACGTCCAAATTAGTCTCTAATAAACTATACAAACGCATTGGAATTCCGCTTGCTTTATCAGAGTGAATAGTTGATAAAATATTATGTCCACTTGATATTGAGTTTCGAACAGCAGTAACAGCTTCAGCACTTCTAACCTCTGATAATAGTATCCACCTAGGGTTCTGTCTCATACATGTTACTAACACATCACTATAACTAGCTATATTATTAGTTTTCATTGCAACAATATCTCTATGTGGGAATATTCTATCTAAATGAAGCTCAAGTGTATCTTCAATTGTTATTATTTTTTCATTTTCTTTAGTATGACTTGCAAGATATTTTACTAACTCAGTTTTACCACTACCAGTTTCCCCACTTACAATTATATTACAGTGTCCTTCGACACATTTAAATAAAAAATCGTGCATTGGTAAACTTACATAATCTTCTTTTAATAATTTTTCTTTGTTTAATCTTATTTTAGCTGGTGTTTTACGTATAACACAAGCAATACCGTTAGTAGCAATTGAATCATGTACAAAGTTAAGACGAAGTTCAGCACTTTCAGCATCCAAAAATGGACTAGCCATGTTGAATGTTTTACCCATTACGTTTGAACACTGAAAGGCTATTTTTTCCATTAATTCATTGTTTATCTCTGGTCTTTCTACCTTTATTACACCTTTATTTAAACTTTTAAGCCACACTTGTCCACCATTAGAATATGAAATATCCGTGATATCATCATCATCTAAAAATTCCTTTAGTGCACCAAAATCAATTTGATCAAAAATTGTATTATTCATATTCTAACTCCTTTTTTTCTTTTTATTCTACTGTTTCTATAGTTCCTACACCATTATTATTTATTTGTTCAGGTAATATAACTGTTTGACTTAAGATAAAATCTTGTAGATATTCACTACTTACCTTTGTTGCTTCTGGATTTTCACTGTATTCTTTATTTCTTGGTACAGGAATAATTTCTCCACTTAAGTAACTTGCTTTTCTTAAAAGTAAATGCATATCTTCTGGAACAGCAAATATTAGTGAATTTGGTTGTTTCAATTGACCACTGTTTTCAAATACATGATTACCGCTTGAGTCTTTTACTGCTAATACTTCTATACTTGAAATTAATTTACCTAGTAATAGTTTACCAGTTTCATCATATGTTGCATAATATAAATCAATATAATTTCCAGGGAATATTGAATTACCATATGTTGTTTCTGTATTAACTTTTAAACTTACAATTGTATAGCCATTAGGAATGTTTTCCCATGCTGAGTCTGGCATCTCTTTCCATGTTACAATTGTTCCTTGATAAAATGGACTACCAGCAGGTATGACTGTGTTATAATTTGCATATTTGCCAACTATGTCATTTTGAAGTCTAACTATGTTAGTAGTAACCATTATATTTGGTACTTCCTTCCATTCAATCATGTCATCTGTTATTAGTGTTCTTGGTTGTATCTCAACTTTTGCAACTGGAACCCTTACTGGATTAGTTTGTTGTTTAATTCTATAGTTATAGAAAATCCAAAGTACAACCACCGCTAAAATAACGCATAAAATAGTAATAGTATTTTTATTACCAAAAAATCTTTTTAATGATAAAATTAAATTTTTCATAACTCCTCCTCTATTCTATATATCATTATACAAAAAAACACTTATAAAATCAATTATAAAGTGTTATTTTTTTTAAAATCATTCGACATTTTTTACTACTATATATTATTTTTTATTTATAACAAACTTAACTGTTTTTGTTATAGTTTCATATGGTCCAATATTCCCTGACCAAGAGAATGCCATACCTGAGTCAGTACCACTAGTTCGTGAACCACTTGGTAAGTTAGTCCATATGTTATTTTGTCTATCACTATAGTGTCCTACCCAAGAAGATGTCACTTCTGGGTCAAAGATGTAATCTATTGAATACCTTTTAGAACCACTTGCAGCTTCAGCAGTATGCATTTTTCCTTGACTATCTTTATATAAATAAACATGGTCATTATTTATTAGATATATATCCGCATGCGATCCTACTGAATAAGATTTTGTACTTGATGATGTATTTTTAATTGTATATGTTACTGCAAGTGCACTTCCAACATTAGAAGCAGATATTGTTATAATTAAACCATCAATTTCTTGTTGTCCACCATTTACTTTTGCTGTAAAAGTAGTTTGTTTAGTTCCGGATTTAACTACAGTTGTATATCCTCCCCAGCCATAAGTAGTTTTCATGTCTCCTTCTTTACCATCAACATTTGCAATAGTAATATCGTATTTACCATTTTCTTTTTCTTTAAAACTTGGATAACTTCCACTTGTAATTTTCTTTATTGTTACTGTGCACACCTGACTTCTACTAACATTTGATACATTTATAACAGTATCATTTGCTATAGTAGCTGTTGCACCTCCATCACAACTTACTGTCATCCCTTCAGTAGTGTATCCAATGTTTGCATATATTGGAACTACTCCAGTTTCTCCCTGTCTTATTTGAACTGGGTTTCCTACAGTTGTACCACCATTTGGAATATTAAATGTAACTTTATATGGAGCTTTTCTTAATGTAACAGTACACTCTTGTGTATTGTTAATTTTACTTACTGTAAATATGTTACTATTTCTACTTATAGTTGCTCCTTTATCACAAGACATATATGGATCGTCTAAAGTATATCCATCAAAAGCCACTGCTTCATATGTTGCTTCGCCATTAGCTCTTACAGCTACTACTTTCTTACCACTAGATACTGCACCATTTACCACTTTAAGTGTAACCTGGTAAGGAGCTTCTATTAACTTAGCTGTACATGTAGTGTTATCTGTTACATCACTAATTGTTATTGTTTTATCATCAGATGATATTTTAACATTTTTAGGAGTACAAGATATGTTATTATTATCAATTATGTAAGGAAAATCTGGTATTACATCAAATGTTACTGCTCCATTATAGTTAGTATATTTTAGTCTACTACCCACTCTTCCGTGATCCTTTACATTTAAACTAACATTTAAAGCTTTATCTCCTTTATTATATTTAGTTTCAAGTATACCACTTAGAACAGTTAAAATATCAAAATTAGTAGTTGTATCCTTTGTAACTGTATATTCTTTAGTAGAAGTTGATACTTTAACTGTAGCTTTAGGTGGTTCTTCATATATTTCATAAAATTCTAATGTATAACTTTTACTATCTTTTATACTTTCAGCAAATCTTCTAGTAAAATTTTCTACAAATTTACTTTCAATTATACGTATGTCTCCACTATCCATATAGACACCATAGTCTATACTATCAATCATTGCTGCTTCCATTACTTCTTTAGTAAGGTAATAATTTTCTTCATCAGTTGTAGTTACATCTTGTATAAGCATCATTACAACTATAGTAAATAAACCTAGAATTATAAATAAATATGCCCAGAAAGACTCTTTCACTCTTTATCACCTCATTTACTGTAATAGTATAAACTATCACTTTTTATACTTAAATCTTTTGAATAGAATTCACCATATTTACCATCCATAAGACTTCTTAAATTACTTTGTAAGAAATCACTTGAACACTTAAGACTATTACATGATAATGAATAATCTATATAGTTTCTAGTGCTATTGTAGTTCCTTATATTTTTCATTATAGATGGTGTTAACTTAATAGTATACATAGGCTTTTTAGTAATCCATACATCATCACCATTACTTTGAATTTCTTTAACTACCTTTTGTGCCTTAGCAGTTATCCAGTTTTGTCCTATATTTCTTGTTATAGGTGTTAAATTACCTGGCGAAACAGGACTATAACTAGAATGCGGGAATAAATCTGATAGACTTACAGACCTATAGTATACCCCAAGTCCTAGTTTACCATAATCACATTCCTCATCTTCACTTGTACATGGATAACATACATGATAACCATCATCACAGTCATATTTAGTAAGTTCATTAATTGCATCATATGAACAAGTGTATGTTCCGCCTTCCATATCTCTTACTTTACTTTGATCTCCTAAATTAGAGTATTCTACTTCTATTGGATAATTACCAGTTAATCTATACGCACTTACTGGATATAAATGATACTGATTATCTGAAAGTTTTATCCAGTAACCAACATTATTAGTTTCTGTACTAACTTTTCCAGAAAATACTTGTGTATAAAATTCTGCTTCTTGATAGTGTATTGTTTCCGTATTAACAACTATGTTAGCTAATCTGTTTTGTGGAAAATACATTGTTGTTACATCATGACATTCAGCACTTAATTCACTTCCTGTACAAGCCCAATAAGTTAAATGTTTATAGTTACTAGTGCTTGTTAAATTGCCTAATGTTCCATCACAGTCACTACCACATACTTCTTTCCATGAAGTTGTATCAGCATAACCTCTTGATACTACATGATTTTCTGTTTTTTCATTTGCAATCTTTATATTATAATTTTCTTTATATATAGTGTTTTCAGCATAATCAATACTAATTGTATTCTTTGGTGTATAATTCATAACTTTATTATAAGCATCACTACCTTCTACAAAGTTACAACTATTAATTTTATTTATTAACGTTTGTCTTCTATTTACTGCACCAGACCAGCCATTAACGGTATTTACGCGAGTACCAGCGTTTCCTACTACACTACTGGTTCCTGCGCATGCACTGCAACTCGAGGAATAATTTGAACTACCACTACTATATGAAGGGTAACTAGTGTGTTCGTTACCGTTGGCATCTGTCCATTTGTAGCCTGTTCCAGTAGATGAATTTGCCCAGTACCATGTCCACGTATCACATGCATTTGGAGCAGTTCCTGTATAAGTACAAGGGACTGCACAACCCGTTACATTGCCTTCGTCATCATAACTATACTCGTTACATCCACAAGAGCATGTTGTAGGTCCACATCCTCCATTACAATAAGTTTTACTATCAGATTTTGTTCTTTTATCTAGTGTTTCAGTTCTTTTATATTCATTCCAAGTTGTTCTTACGTCATCATTTGCTTTTATATAATCTTTTTCCCAAGTATCATAATCTATTAAACTAGTACACTGTCTACTAGATAATATTACTGTACTTAAGTTTTGCTTATTACTATAATAACTTCCAACATCATGCACAAAGTATCTTCCTGATATTGCCTTAGCTTTATCCATAAATGAGAACGTTAATGTTTCATTACAGTATACACTGCAATATTCATTTCCATAATCTTTCTTATAATCATTCTTTACATTCTCTTCACTGTTAAGTATTGTACACATACTAGGATCTTTAATTACACCAGTTGTTCCATCAGTAGAACAATCTTCTGGCATATTTTTTTGTATTCCAGGATCTGGACATGTTGTAGGTTTTTCATTACATTCAGCATCATATGTTTCTTTATCTACTGGTGTCCCATTTTTACCATAATAAACACCATCCTTTATCGTACAAGTATTCCCGCCTCCACATAGTGAAGCTTCTACAAATGTATCAGAGCCAGATGTATCATAAATAAGCATTTTTTGGTGTTTAGATGTATTACTAGGTAAATACATTCCAATTTTTGAAATCACTTCATCTCCACCATGAGTATAGCTTATTCTTACTTTTAAATTACAGTCATGAATTTTATTTTCATCAGCATTAAAAGTAATTTTCATACAAGTGTTTGAACTATTATTTTCACAAGCAGATTTTGTATAATCTATCCTTGTACCATCAGATAATGTAACACCTTTTATATTTGTTTTTGCATCAAAATTAGTTTCAACATATAGAGTTGCTACCCCATTACTATAGTTAGCACTTGTAATTTTTACACTTGGTGCCCACATAGAAAATCCACTTTTAACTTCTTTATATACCCTTATCGCTTTTTGAAGTGAAGATAAATAGGAATTTGTATATAATATCCCATCTTTTGGAGAACTAGCAGAACCACTATAACCTTGACTTGCATATTTTGCAGTTAATCCAAATATATCAGCACTTGTATAAAAAACATCTACATTACTTTCTCTTAACCATATACCATTACCATCATTATTATCTGCAGCAAGAAATCTAAGTGTTGTTTGAAGAGCCATATGATCTATACTTCCTCCAGAAGTATGCTTAATAATTGCTGCTGCTAGTTGGCAAGAATAAGATGACATACTTGTTGTACAGTTTGAAGTATCAAATGAGGAAGTTTTTACATGAACCCCATTTTGGAAAGCTTTTCCAGGATTTAAACAATATGCAATCAAGTTACCAGCAGTAAATTTATATTGATTTAACTGTTTAACTCCTTTATAAGATTTTCCTCCTGAATTACCCCAAGTACATTTTGTGCCAATAACACCTTTTGCATAACCATTATATGAACTAGCAGAAGTAGATTTACCCCACATACCATAGTTACTATTTCCAACATGGTGCTGATCATTACCAATATTATAATCAACAGTAGAATTATTTTTAGTAATTTTTTCATATCTTGTACCACCAGTACGTGTCGTACATTTAACCTGTTTATTAGATTGTGATTGTTTAGGTGGGTTGTAAATTGCATTTACTTTTTTCTCCAATGATGCTTTATCTGTACCAGAAATTGTATATGAATCACACGAACTATATCTATTACCATGCTCATCTCTAACTTTTGATAAATCCATTTTAATAACAGCAGTTGATTTATAATACCAGTTAGCTTTATCGCTTTCATCACATTTCAAATTACTTTTACCAGCACGTTGAAAACTTGCTAAATAATCACTTTCCCCACCACTTGCAACCCAGTTATAATTAGCCCAGTAGTAACCATAATTACCGCTTAATGTAATACTATAACTATCCTGAAGTGCAAATATACTAGTGGGAAACAACATAACTACTAATAATATTAAAAAACTATAATACTTCTTAAACATACTTCTTTTTCCTCCTTTTAACTAATACAATTTTAGTTATATAAATTCCTGAAATTATCAAAAACGGAATTAAAGCAAATAAGTAATATTTTTTTACATAATCTAAAGTAGTCATATTTTCTACTTTTATTTTCGATATTTCTTCACTAACTAATTTATTAAATTTATCTAAATCCATATCTTTTATATCATAAAAAGCATCACAATATTTTACTTTATCATAATACCCTACACATAATTCACTTGTAATATGCGGATTATATTTAGGAGTTGTAAATTTAATTGTCCTTAATACTTTATTAGGACAACTACTGTCAGTTGTATAAACTCTTATTTCATAGTTTATTTTTCTATGTACTGTTTTAGTATAAAAGAAGAAATTACCACTGTCGGTATCTTCATATTTATAAATATCTTTATCACTATTAAAACTATTTCTCACTTCTAAATACATATCACTAGGTAAATTATTTATATCTATTCTAGTGTTAACATCTTCAGAATTAAAATAACTTAATACGTTATATGAAATATCTTTTGCTATTTCTTCATAATCAGAGCAATCTGCATTTACTACATTTATTCCTATTATAAAAGTCATTATAAATATTATTATCTTTTTCATAAGGCCTCCTACTTTTAATACAAATTAATTATAACAAAAAAAACACAGTTTGTATACTATAAACCATGTTTTATTTTTCTATAAATTGGTCTAAAAATTAATAATGTTAACAAAGAACTACCCACTACTAGTCCTACTGGTATATATATTCTTTTAATAGCGTCATATACTTTTTCAAAAAAAGTTTTGTTTTCTTTTTGTACTCCATCAGTAGTTGGTTCTTCTACTTTAGCATTATCTTCATTTGCTTTTTGTATTAAATTGTTAAATGTAGTTTCACTTAGTTTATATTCTAAAAATTCATTTGAACAAACATTTAAGTTTTCATTTCCAATACATTTGTTACTTCCATAGTATGGATTAACATATGGAATAGTAACATTTATAATTCTTAGTATTTCTCCTGCACATGCATTATTGACTGCAAGTACTGTTAGTTTTATTTTAGTTCCTTCCTCTAAAGATGATATTATATTATCATTAATACTGCCTTTATCACTTTCTATATTTAATTCTTCTGTTAAATTAGATATTTTTAAATCAAATAAGTTATTACCTTTGTATTCATAACTTGCTTCTACATACATAGAAAGAGTATTTAACTCTTTTTTCTTAGAATATGAACAATTTATTTCTTCTGCATTTAAGTAAGTTATTCCTATAAATAAAAATGTAATTATGACTATTAGTTTTTTCATTGAATATCACCCTTTATTCTAAATTGATTATAACAAAAAGATTAAATTAAGTAAATATTTAACTTTAAAAAATAGTAAAACTATGTTATTATTATATTTAGAATAAAGAGGTTGATATTATGTTTGGAAATATTTTAGCTATTAATAAAAATTATGCAATTGTTTCTTTATTAACAGATGCTAAGAATTTAGGAGATATTTTAAATTTACATGTTGTTTTTATTGATGATGATAAGAAAATACTTGGAGAGATAGAAGATATTGAAAGCAACAAAATAAAAATTAACTTTCTAGGAGAACTTACTGATACATCTTTTATTGGTGGTTTAATTAAAAAACCAAGTTTAAATTCACAAATAAGAGTTATTAATAATGAAGAATTAAATATTTTAGTTGGCGGAGATACTAAATGTTTAACATTAGGTGTTAGTCCTTTATATAAGAATTATCCAGTTAAAGTTGATATTAATAATTTATTTAGTAATCATGCGGCTATTTTTGGTAATTCCGGAAGTGGTAAGACTTATGGAATATGTAGAATACTTCAGAATTTAATGAGTAATCCTTATTTTCCATATAAAGCTAATTTGTTTATATTTGACTCATATGGCGAATATATTAATGCATTAAAGGATATTAGTAAGATTAATAGTAATTTATCTTATAAGTTAATTTCTACTAACAAAAGTTTAGAAAATTCTTGTTTACTAGAAGTACCTGTTTCATTACTTTCAGTTGATGATGTTTTAAATTTGCTTGATGCAGTTAGTTTTAGTCAAATTCCCATTATTGAAGAAACTCTTAATTTAGTTAAGGTATTTGCAAGTAATTCAAAGGAAGCACTGGAATATAAAAACCATTTACTAGCTAAAGCAATTACATCAATTATGTATACTAATCAAACAAGTGCTAAGATAAGGGACCAAATATTTGATATTTTAACAAATACTAACACACCAGAATTAAATTTGAATACAGTTGTACCCGGTATTGGTTATACTAGAGTTTTAAGAAATTGTTTTGATATAGACTCAGAAGGAAGATTTGTTGAAAGAAAACTAATAAGTGAATATGTAGAAAATTTTATTAAAGAAGATCATAAATGGAATTTTAAAGTAGAAAATGTTACTTATGGTTTAAAAGAATTAGAAGTTGCTCTTAATTTTACTTTATTTAGTGAAAGATATTTACTTAATGAAGATATGTATGATGAAGCTATTAGTTTAAAAGTAAAATTACATAACTTAGTTAATGGAAATAATAGCAAGTACTTTACAAGTAAGAAATATGATTCTTTAAAAGATTATATAGCATCTTTAGTTACTACCAGTGATAATAAAAAAGCACAGATAATTAATATTAATTTAGAAGATGTTGATGATAGATTTGCTAAAACAATTACTAAGATATTCAGTAGAATGTTCTTAACATTTGGTAAAACAAATGTCCCAAGAGCAAGTATTCCTATTCATATTATTTTAGAAGAAGCACATAGATATGTAAAAAATAATGATGATACCGAACTTCTTGGATATAATATTTTTGAAAGAATAGCAAAAGAAGGTAGAAAACATGGAGTTATTCTTGACTTAATAACTCAAAGGCCAACAGACTTAAATGGTAATGTTATAAGTCAGCTTGATAATTTTATTATCTTTAAAATAACACACCCGCTTGACCTAGAATATATAGAAAAAATGATACCTAATATGAGTGAAGAAATAGTTAATAAACAAAAGAGTTTACAACCTGGTACTTGTGTTGCTTTTGGTAGAATATTAAAGATACCTATGATAGTTAAACTAGAAAAAGCAGATCCAGCTCCAAGTAGTTCTAATGCAGATATATTTGGAAATTGGATGGTTAAGAGATAAGATAAAAGAGTTCGAAATTTTGAACTCTTTTTACCTTTAACTTATTAAAGTAAAGTTATTTTATTGTTTCACAATCATTTAAAAAATCTTTACATAGTACTACTACTCTTTTATTATAAATTCCTAAAATCACATCTTGAACATCTATTTTAATACTTTTATATATTTTTGAACCAATATATTCCTCTATACAACTGTTAAATTTCAATCAATCATAATTTACTCCACTAAAACAGCATGCACAACTAATCTTCTGTTTTTCCCACTACAAGTTGATAAGGTGATTATTTTGCTATTCTGATTTACCTCTACATTATAGTTATAACTACTTCTCTTCTTTACATCATTTACATATGACATAAAACTTTCATCATTTGAAAAACTCGTTCTTAAATAATCTACCTCATCACTTACTTTATAAGATGAAAATACTTTCCAGTTCATAGATTTATCCACCAAATCAAAACTAATAACTAAATTTTCTTTATTACTTCTAAAGTTACTATTCATAAATTTATGAAGTTCTCCAAACATATAACCCGTTTTTAAAGCATGTGCATATATAATTGTATTTTTATCTAATTCTTTACTATTGTTTCTATAATCCATGAATACCCATCCACTAGGTGTTTTTTCTTTATATATATCATGATTTAGGTAGTAACTGTTATTTGTTGTCTTTACTACTGGGTAATTTATTTTAGTATTATTCACTTTTAACCATGCAACTACATCAGAATTAATCTCATAAGTTTTATTAATGTTTACTATAGTTTCATATCTATTAACATATTCTTTTTCATTGTTTGGTTTTATTATTACTTCCGTATATGAAGTATCATCAATTTCATCTATTTGTTCATCATTTCTTGCTTCATTAAGTTCATTTTCTAGTTTCCTTACATTTAAATAATTTATATATTCATGATATTTACTAGAAAACATAAATATTATAGAAGCATAAATTATAAATATCATTGATAGTTTTAAACCATTTATAGTTAACTCTTTAAATATTTTACTTTTAAAATATTCTTCTTTATATATTATTTTTATTTCTCTTTCTTTGTTACTATATTCTTTATTTTTCTTTTTTAAATAATCTATATTATCTTTTATATCATTAATATTACTATCTGTTTGATATAGATATATACTAACATTATCAAAATTATTCTCCTCTAATAAATCTATTATATAAGTAATTATTTCATTTGAATAAGTATATAGTTTTATTAGTTTTAAATTACTATTAGCTGTTATAAATGGAAGTAAATTTTGTTTCACTTCTTCTTCATTATAAAATGTAATAACCTTTTTATAATATATACTTTTTAAATTTTTTAATTTATTTGATAATACAAAATTAATATTAAAATGCATATTATTCGTAAACTTTATTGATACATTATTATTTGAAAATAAATGTACATAGTCACTTGGTATAAAGAAGCATTCTATATATTTTATTTCTTTATGTTTAAGTAATGTATCTAATACTTTTTTAGGTAAACTTTTATTAATATCAAATACTATATTTGGATAATCTATTATATTTGATAATATCAAAAATGAATCAAAATCTTTAAATATTAAAGTATTTATATTATTTTTTGACAATAAAGAGATTACTTCTTTATTGTCCTTTTTTATTTTTTTTATATTAAAGTTAAAACTACTACTATTTACTATATTAGTAGTTTTAATTACAAAAGCACTTTCATTTTGTATAATTTCTATGTATTTCATTTTCTTTACTTCTCCTATTATTATATTATCATATTTTTTGTGTATAATAAAGTTACTTTTTATTTGTTTTTTTTTAAAATAATGATATAATGTAAATATAATAAAGGAGGAAGAAAATGAAAAAAAGATTATTTGGGTTATTTTTGATAGTAGCAGTTTGTATGTTAAACGTTACTCCACTACTAGCGGCTACTAAAAACTCTGTTAAAGTAGTATCTCAAAATGATGCTAGAAAACAGTTAAGTCCAGACGGAGCTAATATTCTAAATACTATTAATTTAGAAAAGTCTGACTTAAAAAATGGAAAGGTTGCTATCGATATTATTATTGATAATTCTAAGAGTACTGAAGTTTACTATGTTATTGATAATGGTACTGGTATGACTGATATTAAAGGTTCAGTTATTGATTTAATTAAAACTGAAGCCGGAAGACTTGAAAGTGATATGAGTAATTTAAGTCAAGGTGTTGTTATTACAAGTAATAATGAAAGAACTTTTATTGAAGCAGATAATAAAAATATCACTACTCAACTTGAAAGTATTAGAAATATTTCAGTGGGAAGCGAAAGTATAGAAGTTAAAGATGCTTTTGATTATGCGACTAGTAAGTTTAATAATGCTACTGTTAATAAAGTTATTGTTGCTTTTGTTACAGATGCCGATAGTGCTAAATTAGAAGAATTTAAAACTTCAATTGCTCAGGCTAAAGCAACTGGTATAACAGTTCTTGCATATAAGATTTCATCTGATACTACTACTGATACTGATTTTACTAGCATAGTAAATAGTAGTGAAATATCTAACATTAGTTTTTCTGGTAATATTGTAACTACTTTACCAAGTGAATTACCAGCTGTAGCTGTTAAGATTAGTTTTGATAATTATATTTTAGATAATTTTACTATTAAAGATATTACTTCTACTGTAGGAAGTGCATCACTAAATGATAATGAAGTTGTTTGGGGAGTTGGAAATATTAGTGGTAATAAAGTTGTAACATTATCTTATATGTTAGAAGTTAAAGATAATGTTGATGAAAGTTTAATTAATAAATTAAATTTAAGAACTAATAGACAAATAGTTGTAACCCAAAATGGAACACAAGTTATTGGTACATATCCTGCCGATGATAAAATTGATGATGAAGTTTGTAGCCCAACTATAATGTTACTTGAAAAAGGATCTTCAATTGATAACCCTAATACTGGAATTGCTGATTATATTATTCCAGGTGCATGCTTAATGGCAGTTGCATTAATTACATTAGTAATCTTAAATAATAAAAACGAATTTAATCGTATATAAAAGAAGCACCAATTGGTGCTTCTTTTATTTAATATATTTATTATAAAACTCTTCTAAATTATATGTATAAATTATACCATTATCATTATTTATTACTTCTGTTACATTATCATTTTTATTATAAATTAACATTGGTGAAGTTTTTATTTCATCTTTTATTTTTGGAAATACTTCTTTAAGAACTTCTTGATAATCTTCATTATTTGTAACATCTACATATATAAATTTATCTAGTATATCTTTATCCTTTAAATATTTAAAAAGTCTCTTTTCTACATTATAAACTTCCCTATCATTAGTATGCCCTATATAAACTATTACTTCATTCATCTCTCCTACTACTGTAGAAAGTTCTTCTAATTTAACTTCTTCTACTTTACCACTAAGGGGACTATTTGATAGTTTATTTTCTTTATATACTTCACTCCACTCTTTTAAATAAAGTGTTAAAGCTAGTACAAATATAAACATTATTCCTAAAATTATATAGTTTTTCATTGGTACTTTTTTCACTTTCTTCACCTAAGATAATTCTATCACAAAAAAAGATTCATTTCAATTAAAATGAATCAATATTTACTCTTAGATTTTTAATACCATCACTATATGCTTTAGCTTGAATAATAGTTTTAAGAGAATTAGCCACTACTCCTTGCTTACCTATTACACGTGGCATATCGCTTTCACTGACAAGTATTTCAAGAAAACTTCCTTCTTCACTGTCGAACTTCTTTACTTTTACGAGATCAGAGTCTTTTGCGATATTCATAACTAGGTATTCAGCAAATTCTTCTACTGACATTACTTATTATTCTTAGAATCATGAAATTTTTTCATAATTCCAGCCTTACTTAATAGATTTTTAACAGTGTCTGTAGGCATAGCCCCATTCCCTAACCATTTAAGAGCAACTTCTTCATTAACAGTTATTTTACTGTCTTCAAGTGGACTATAAGTACCAACTAGTTCAATAAAACTTCCATCTCTTCTGTCATGACTGTCTGCCGCTACTATTCTGTAATAAGGTTTCTTTTTAGAACCCATTCTTTTAAGTCTTAATTTTACCATAAAGTGTTACCTCGCTTTCTGTATATAATATTACCACTAAATCACACGCCTGTCAACCTTTTTTGGTTTACACTATAAATAATTTTCATTTATTTGATTATCCACTATATTATTTATTTCTTCTGTACTAACTGCTTCATCAATAATATCAAAATCTTCATAGTTATTATCCATTATTTGAACTCTTACTTTAGTATCGCCTATTATTTCTATACCTAAACATTTTTCTATTTCATAGTTTATCTTATTATTACTAGAACTAACATCTACTACAACTGGATTTTTTAAACTAGTTATTATTATTTCACTATCATTTGTTAAAGTATTTTCTCCATTTAAATGGATAGATACAGTTTCCGTATAATTAATTTTTCTAGCATCTACACTTGTTTTAGTATTATTATCATAACTATACCAAATGTTAACATCAAATGAACCAGTTATTTTTACTTTACCATTATCATTTTCACCTTTCATAGTGTGGTTTATTACCCAGCAACCTAAAACTGTATCTATTTTATCTGTAGTAAAAAGTTCATATTTATTTCTAAAAGTTTTCTTTCCTTTACCTATGACAGCTTTAGTAACAATCTCTTTAAACATTTACTTCACCCATTAATAATATATGACAAATACCCACTTTGTTTACACTTCTATTTAAATTATCTTTTAAATATGATAAAATTAAAATGGTGAGACTTATGAATATAGATGAAATTATAGAAAATGTGCTTGGTGAAAAATTTGAAAGTACTAATAAAGATACTTATGAAAACATTATCACTTTTTTAAGAAATCTAAATGATAAGTTTATTCTTATAGAAGTTGAAATTTCTTTGGATGATTTAGGAAGAGTATTAGATGAAAATGAAAAAATAGATTTGAGTATTAGTTATGATGAAAACACTCTTAAAACTATATATGTCTTTAAAGAGTTAAATGATCTTATTATTAATAATTTACCAAGAAGTATTAAAAGTATGACTATACCAGTAGATTTTGTTAGTAATAATTTAGAGGCTCTTAAAGAATTTAAAAGTTTAGAAGAAATAAGTTTTAATAGTTATAGATTTTTAACTAGTGAAGAGTTAAAGTTTTTAAGTGAAAATACTAGTATTAAGAGGATTAACTTTGGTGGATATATCTTTAATATTGAAGACTACAAAGGTTCTATTTTTGTAAGTACTAGTAACGATAATAAGATATTATTTGATGATATTGTTATAAATAATAATAAGGAAAATTCTAATATTAAAGAGAATACTTTAGAAGTTAAATCTATTAATAATTTTAACATAGAAGATTTAGATAAAGTTTTTCCTTATATTAAAAGTAATATAAATAAAGTTAAAGTTAAAACTAATACTGGAGAATATTCTATAGATATAAGTGGTAAAGACATATCTATAGAAGTTACTGATCCTGATATGAATATATCTGCTTATTTATTTAATTATTTTAAGAATAAAGGATATAATGTAAATGATGTATGTTTTTGCTTAACTGACTTTATGAGAAATCCTGTTGTTAAAGATTATACTGATTTTGATTATTCTTTACTTGATAGTTTAAGTACTTTAGTAAATCTTAAAGTAAATTATGAAGGAAATACTAAAACTTCTTCTTATGATGATTTTAAAGGTTTAGTTATGAGTATGAAGTGGTACAGAAGTTTACTTAATGATTACGATTTATCTCCAGTAGAAAAGTTAGCTTTTGGCTATGACATTATGAAAACTTTTGAATATAAAGAAGCAACTAATGAGGATGTTTTTGAATCTAGAGAACCATATAAGATAATTAAAACCGGTAATATAGTATGTGTTGGTTATACCAATATGCTTGCTGAAATATTAAAAGGTACTGAAGGAATTAGTTTTACAGATTTTAGTGTTAGTTGTTATAAGGAAGATGACAAGACTCTTTCAGGATATCATAGTAGAGGATTAGTAAAAGTAGATGATGATAAATATAATATACATGGAGTTTATGTGGTAGATCCTACTTGGGATAGTTATAAAAAGAATGGAAATGAAAGGTTAGGAAAAGATTATACTGCACTTGATTTATATACTTACTTTTTAATTAGTCCAGAGGACTATAAAAAAGTCTTTCCACACGACAGTGTACCAAATTTCTTTAAGAAGGATTATGAGTATTTAAATCTTAATATGGATAATCTAGATACTTACAATGAATTAAGTGATAAAGATTTTACTGATAAAGATTTATTTACTTTTAATTTTAAAGAATTATTTGATAGTAGTGTTAGTAATGAAAGAAAACTTGAATATTTGAAAGGTAAAAAATTAGACAAGAAAACTATAATGGAAATTGTTAGAAATACTAGATTAGCTGAAGGTTTTAGTAAAGAAAATGTAGACAAGGAAATGGATAAAATTCTTGAATATTATAATAAACTTTCTAATTTAGAAATAGATAGTCTTACTGGTAAGATAAAATAAATGGAAACGATTTTGTTTCCATTTATTTTTCTATATAAGTTCCATTTAAGCTAAAACTTTTTGCTTCATCTATTTTAACATCTACTATTTTTCCAGTGATATTTTTGTTACTTGTTATGTTAACTAACTTCATATTTTCAGTGTATCCCATATATTTAGTATTATCTTTTTCACTTAAAGATAATACTAAGCATTTTACAGTTTTACCAAGCATCTCATGATTTCTTAAATTACTCCATTTGTTTACCACTTCATTTAATCTATGAAGTCTTTCATTTTTTTCTTCTAAAGAAGTATTATCTTTAAGTTTACTCGCTGGTGTTCCTTCTCTTGGGCTAAATGCAAATGTAAATGCTCCGTCAAATTTACATTCGTTTACCACGTTAATAGTTTCTTCAAAATCTTCCTCTGTTTCACCAGGAAAACCTACTATTATATCTGTAGTTATACTAACATCTTTTACTTTTTCTCTAATTTTGTTATATAAGCTAACATACTCTTCTTTGGTATATCTTCTACCCATTAATTTAAGTATTCTATCACTTCCACTTTGAATTGGTAAATGTACATAAGGCATTACATTATCGCATTTACTTATTACATCTATCATTTCATCAGTAAAATCCCAAGGATGACTAGTTACAAATCTAATTCTAGGTATTCCTGTTTTACTTACATCTAATAATAAATTAGCAAGATTATAGTCCTCATATAAATCTTTTCCATAAGCATTAACGTTTTGTCCTAGTAAAGTAACTTCTAAATAACCCTTCTCTTTTAAGTCTATTATCTCTTTAATAATATTTTCTTTTCTTCTACTCCTTTGTGTTCCTCTTGTATATGGAACAATACAGTAAGTACAGAATTTATCACAACCTAGTTGAATATCAACCCATGCTGAATATTTACTATCTCTTTTTTCTGGAATATTCTCACATATATCCCCTAGAATACTATAAACTTCAATATTTTGTTTATTATTTGTTATTCTATCATTTATAACTTTAATCATATTATTTAAATTATGTGTTCCAAATACAAAATCTACATATTTGTATTTATTCATTATTTCATTTACCACACTCTCTTCCTGAGCCATACATCCACATATTCCAAGAAGTATATCATGATTTTCTTTTAATTTTTTTACTAAGCCTAAAAATCCAAACACTTTATCATGAGCATTTTCCCTAATCGCACATGTATTAAGAATTATTAAAGATGCCTCCTCTATATTATCTGTTTCTATCATTCCTTCTTTAGAAAGTACTCCTTTTATTCTCTCACCATCATGCTCATTCATTTGACATCCATAAGTTCTAACATAATACTTTTTATTAATTAAACTTTTATCTAATTTTATTTCTTCATAAGTAAATTCTTTTACTATTCTATTTTTATCTCTTTTTTTAGCTTCATTCATATTAGGTAAATTCATAATACTTCACTTCCTTTTTTACTTATAAATTATATCACGAGAATAAATAAATGTACATAAAAAAAGACTTTAAGCCTTTTTAATATCAATTATATCTTTAATTAGTATTTTTTCATTGTTATAAGTAAGTAACGAATCTTTTCCTTTAGCAATTAAAGTTACATTTTTATCTCCTTCTTTTGTAGTTATTAAAGCATTTACTTTATATACGAAATCTTTACTATTAAATAAGTCATTTATTTTCTTTCTTATTAGTATTTCTTTAAAGTTATCATCTATTATTAAGGATGTATCTAATTTCTTTTCTTCTTTTGAATAGTACATTTCTTCATTGTTTTTTACTAAACCTATTTTTTTATTAGCAAAAACATTTGGTAAGTTTTTTTTCATTAATAGTTCCCCCATTTAAATTTATTCTTTTAAAGGAAAAAAATACCAGTTATAAATATAGATATAAAAGTTAAAATATGCTATACTTTTGATAAGGTGATAAACATGAAGGAAAGGAATATTCTATGTATAGATTTAAAGAGTTTTTTTGCATCATGTGAATGTGTAGAAATGGGCCTTGATCCTTTTAAAACTCCACTTATTGTTGCTGATCCTCAAAGAAAAGGAGGCGCGATTACTCTTGCAGTTACTCCATATATGAAAACACTTGGTGTTCCATCACGTGGAAGAGTATTTGAAATACCTAAAAATATTAAGTATATTACAGCTAAACCTAGAATGAGTTTATATGTCAAAAAAAGTAAAGAAGTTATTAATATTTTTTTAGATTTTGTTAGTAAAGAAGACATGCATGTTTATTCTATTGATGAGTCTTTTTTAGATGTTACAGATTATTTAAAACTTTATAAGATGACTGATGTGGAACTTGCTAAAAAGATAATGAATACAATTAAGGAAAAGACTGGACTTACTAGTACATGTGGGATTGGTCCAAATTTATTACTTGCTAAAGTTGCATTAGATACTGAGTCTAAACATTCTCCGGATTTTATTAGTAAGTGGACTTATGATGATGTTAAAACAAAATTATGGAATATTTCTCCTCTTGATGAAATGTGGGGAATTGGCTCCAAAACTATGAAGAAATTAAATGATTTGGGTATTCATAAAGTTGGAGATATTAATAAGTACCCAAAGGAATTTTATAAGAAAAGATTTGGGGTGCTTGGCGAGGAACTTTATATGCACGCTAATGGTATTGATAATAGTAGTATTAGAGAAAATAATTTTGAAAGTAAAAATAAAAGCTATGGACTAAGTCAAATTCTTTATAAGGACTATAGTAAAGAAAGTGCTGTTCTTATTATAAAGGAAATGTCAGGCACTATTAGTAAAAGGTTAAGAAAGAATAAGAAAGTTACATCTAGTATTGGATTTGGTATTGGATATTCTAGAAATATAGGTGGTGGATTTTACCATTCTAGAAAGCTTTCTAGCCCTACTAGTGATGAGGGTAAGATATTTGAAACTTGTATGTATATTTTTAATTCATTTGTGGAAGATTTACCTATTAGAAAAATTAGTATATCTTTAGGTAAACTTGAGAATAATAATTATGAACAATTAAATTTATTTGAAGATGTTATAGAAGAAAGAGAAAAGGAAGAGTTAAATACTGTAATTGATGAAATTTCTAAAAAATATGGTGATAATTCTCTTTTGAAAGCATCAAGTTTACTTGATTATAGTACTATTAAAGTGAGAAATACTAAATTAGGTGGACATAATAAGGAGTAATTATTATGGATAGAGGTATGATTAAATGGAAACCTTTTAATACACTTTTAAATTCTAATGATATTAAAGAAATTGAACTAAATAGGAGTAAGATAAGTAAACCAATTATAATGGAAGACAGAATAAATGAAATTAATAGCATTTTAGTAAATGCTTATAATAATCATTTATCTATTAAAGTTAAACATTATAATAATGGTTTTTTATTTTATAAAAGTGGTTTTATTAAAAGTATTAATGTTTATGAAAAATATATTCTTATGGATAATATAAGAATATATTTTAAGAATATTATAAATGTTAGTTATTTGTGAATTATCATTTGATCATAGTAATCTATTAATTCAGAGTTTTCTTTAAATAATGAGTCAATGTCATATTTTTTTATTATTTTGTGTCCTAGCATAGTAAACGCATCTTCTGTTCCTGTTATTACAAGTGACGTGTCTATTAGTTTAGGCTTTTTTTCAAAATATGCTTCTACATACCAGTGTCCCCCACTATAGGATCCTGTTGTACCTTTAAAATATTTATTTTCAGCATATACTGCTTCACTATAAATACCTAGTTTATCAAGAAGCAATACAAGTTCAAATGTACAGAGTTTACATTTACCTTCTGTTATTTCTTGATGGAATAAGTCTTTAAGAGCAAGAGGTTCTCCATTAATTTTTATAGCAGTTTTGTCTTTTGCAATTATGTTTAATATTTGGTCATCAAATTCTTTTATTTTTTCTTTATTTAGTAAAGTGTTAAAGATTTTTTCAAATTCTGGTGCTTTTTTAAATAATTCATTTCTAAATTTGTAAGTCATATTTTTTACTCCTAAATTAAGTATACCATAATAAAAACATATTTCAAGTTTTACTTCAAAATATGTTTTTTTACTTCTTCTGATGTTTCATATAATTCTTCATCATACATTTTTTTGTTTTTAGCATGATAAAGTAAAGATAATAATTCCTTATATATTAAAATATTACCCATTTTATTATTTTGCCAGTTATTTTTATCTGTTTGGTTATCCATAACTGGACTTATAGAAAACATTCCATTTTGATTACTTTTATCAAGTATGTATGCAAATATACCTGAGCATCTTCTTAAGTGAAAGTCAGAAGATATTAGTGTGTATGTTCTATTTGGTTTTGAGTATAATTTTAAACTATTTACAATGTTTTCATATGTGTCTCTTGATTTGTCTTCTACTAATATGTCTCTCATTATATCCTTTGGTGTGTTAATTTGTTTTAAATATTCTAGCATCATACATACATCTGTTTTAGTTTTTTCTGTACTTATTTTTCCTATTCCACCTGATAAAAGTATTTTGTTTATTAATCCATTTTGATAAAGTTCTAGTGCTTTTTGTAATCTATATTCTTGTGATATTCCTCCAAAAACAAAACCTACATCTGTTTTTACTTGTTTACTTTCTGGCACTTCGAATACTATTTTTTCAATTTTAGGTTTACTAAATAATAAAGCACTTGTATATGATGTATTAGAGAGTTTTTTCATTTTTTACCTCCGCGTTTATTATGTATAAAGATTTTTCGTTTTCTTTAAGTACATAACTATCAAAGTCATATGGAATAGTAACTGTTCCGTTTACTACTTTTAGTTCATGGCTATTTGCATTTATTACTCTGTAAACATTTTTTACTCTTTCTTTTGGAATTATACTGCTTTTTAAAATTTGTTCAGGGTTAAAATCACTTTTGTTTACTATTATTAATAGACCCTTATATATGTCTATTAGCACTACACTATCTTCTTTTTTAAATTTATCAGGTAATTTTATTTTCATCTTTTATTCCCCCTTAATTACTAAAATTATACCAAATTTTATACAAAAAGTCAAAAATACACATTTGTTGTTAAAAAAGTATTGACATACTTACTAATTCTATGATATGATTTTTATGCTTGATTTAATCAAGTGCCTACCGTGGGGAATTAGCTCAGTTGGCTAGAGCACCTGCCTTGCACGCAGGGGGTCGCGGGTTCAAGTCCCACATTCTCCACCAGATTGATAGGAAACTCGAACTTTTATAAATTCGAGAGTAATAAATTACTAACAGAAATGTTAGTTTTTTTGTTATTTAAGAAAGGAAAAGTGATGAGTTATGACAATAGAAACTAAAGAACTTGTAATAAGTGAAGAATTAAAAAGAAAGGTAGAAATGATTTGTAGGTTTGCTTATGTTGACTACACTATCACAAATGGAAATATTAAAAGTATTAAAAACACAAATATTGCTATGGTTAAACCTCATATAGTAAAAATTAAAGGTATTGATTATTTAATATTTGATGAATGTGATGATATTTTTATAAATGGTTATAAAGAGAAAATTAAGTTTAAAGATTTTGAAGAATATATTAAAACCCACTAAAACCTTGACAAATCAAGAATAAATGTATATAGTATAGAACTAATAAAAGCAAGCAGTATCGCTTTTTAAAGGGGAAAGAGAGGTACTTCTATGATTAAAAGCACATATAACATATTTAAAATTTATACTTATTTATTTAAGAGGAGTCAAAGGTATTAGTCCCACCTAGTATTTTTGACCCCTCTTTTTTGATAGAAAGTGAGGTTGATAAAAGTATGAATGAAGAAAAGAAAATCGCAGGTATTTATAAAAGAGTTTCTACACTCGACCAAAAACGTGAGGGTTTTAGTTTACCCGAACAAGAAGAAAAATTAAAAGAGTTTTGTAAATTTAAAGGTTATGAAGTTTATAAAATATATGAAGATGCAGGTATAAGTGCTAAAAATGATAAAAGACCAGCATATCAAGAAATGATGCAAGATGTTAAAGATAAGAAAATAAATGTTATTGTTGCTTTTAAGTTAGATAGATTAACTCGTTCAGTTTATGATATTGAAAAACTTATGAAGTTTGTTAATGATTATGAATGTGATATTGATTGTATGGCTGATGAATCTAATACAACTACTTCAAATGGTAGAATGGTTATGAGAATAATGACTAGTGTTTCTCAAAATGAAATTGAAAAATGTAGCGAAAGAACAAAGTTTGGTATGGTAGGTGCTATTAAGTCAGGACACATTCCAAATCGTGCTCCATTAGGTTTTACAAGAGATAATAAAAAGTTAGTGCCTGACCCTTTAACAAAAGATGTTATTGTTAGAGTATTCGATTTATATTTAGAGGGTAAATCTCATCAAACTATTGCTAATATATTTAACAAAGAAAAAGTTTTAGGAAAAACAAATTGGTATGACTCTACTATTCAAAAGATATTATCAAACGAACTTTATAAGGGCGATTTTGTAAATGGTAAAAGAACAAAACAACCTACATATTATGAAAATGTTGTTGAGCCAATAGTATCAAAAGAAAAATGGGATAATTGCCAAAGTCAAAAATTAAGAAATGCTAGACACTATGAAAGAACAGCAACTTACTTATTCACAAATAAACTAATATGTTCTAAATGTGGTAGATTTCTAGGTGGAAGTGCTACGACTAAAAAGAATGGAAATAAATATTATTACTATAAATGCGAACATTGTAAAACTAACTTTAAAGAGCAAGAAATAGAAGAAAATATGTTAGCAGCAGTTATTGAACTTACTAAAACTGATGAACTTATAAATGATTACTACACACCATTTATTAAATCTAAATTTGATAATAAACAAATAGACTATGACAAACAAATCAAAGATTTAGATAAACAATTAGATAGAATTAAAACAGCATATATTAAAGGTGTATTGAAACTTGAAGATTTTGATAAAGAGATTAAACACATTGAATTTCAAAAGAACGATTTAGAAAAGAAATATCAAGAACAAAGACAATATGAAAATTTAAGTTTTACTGTTGATGATTTACTTATCTTACAAGATAAACATAACATTGATACATTTGTTAAACCAGAGAAGTTTTTTGCTAATATCTATGGTTGGTTAAATAAGCCAAGAGAAGAAAAACAAAGAATAATATCTACTTACATTGATAATTTAGTAGTAGAAAGAAAAGAAGATAAAACAATAGTTAAAGAAACACATTTTAGAACTAGTTTCTTACTTGATATGATTAACTATAATCAAGATTATGGACTACCTTTAAATTGGTTTCTATTTGAAGATAACTATGGTTATTCACTACCTATGAATAAAGAATTAAAAACAACAGAACAAGCACAAAATTATTTTAATAAACTAGTAGAAACATTAGGAAGTGATTACAAATTAAATTATTATTTTGTTTATCCAAATGATGATTTAAGCGATATAAGTTTTACTTCAAATGTAGATATTGAAAAAATAATTAGAATTATTGCTATTAACGATAAAAAGAAATACAAAGATGATAAATTAAAATTTGGAATTATAACTATTGATTTAAGCGATATTAAAAATATAAATGGCGAGCAACTTTATAAAGGCTTCTTTGAAAAGTTTAAGGAGATGTGTGATAATGAGTTATGCGATATTTAGAGTCGAGCCAATATATAAAATAGCAGATTTAGCACAAATCGGATCGCACAACAAACGAGAGAAAAAAGCATATAAATCTAACCCCGATATAGATATTACAAAAACTAAAAATAATATTGAACTAGTCCCACTTTCAGAGAAATACATTAAAGGTTTTTATAATCTAACAAAAGAGTATAAAAAAGAACACGATAAACGAATGGAAACAATGAGAGATGATAGAAAGAAAACATTTAAACAGATGGTAGATGACGTAAATAATGTAGTCGCAGATGAATTACTATTTACTAGTGATAGTGATTTCTTTAAAGATATGAATAAGAAACAAATTAAAAAATGGGCTGATATTTGTATGGAATTTGTTTATGAAGATTTAGGTTATACAAAAGAACAAATATTACATGCTACACTACACCTAGATGAAAAAACACCACATATTCATTGTGTAGTTGTTCCCTTAATTAGAAAGTTTGATAAAAGAACTAATACTGAAAAATATACTATTTCTAAAAAAGAATATATCAAATCTAACGCCCATTTAAGCGAACTTCAAGACAAATACCATCAAAGACTAGTAGACAAAGGTTTTGACCTTAAAAGAGGCATTAAAAACAGCAATAACGAGCACATTTCAATAAAAGAATTTAAGAAAATTACAAAAAAGTTAGATACTCGTATGGAAAAACAAAATTACCTTATGACTAGAGATTATGAACTACTAGAAGAAAAATTAAAAATTGCCAAACCAACAATAAGTGGCAAAGAGGTTAAAATTGATAAAGATACATACGATACACTAAATAACTTTATGCATACATCAAAAAGAGTTATTAAAGATATGCCTAGAAGTCAAGCATTATTTAAAGAACTAACAGACTACACACAAACATATAAAGATATAGAACAAGAAAGAGATAATATTAAGGTTGAAGTTAAATTATTAGAAAAACAAAATGAAAAATTACAACAAGATTACGATAATTTATTTAACTTACTTAAAACTATCTTACAAGCACTAAAAAAATTCTTTAAACGATTATTAAAAATAGGAACTGAAAATGATAAAGATGATGTTGTTGATGAAATAAAAGAGTATCACAAAAATAATCTTTACGATAATGAAGATTTACACGACATAGCAGATAATACTACAAGAGAAGAAGAAATAAACGATTATTTATACAAAATAAATTATGAATATGATGATCGAGATTTTGATATTTAAAAAACGAGCAACAGCTCGTGAAAAAAGACCATTTTGTCGAAATGGTAACACACTACGCTATTGGCAAAGCCAATAACGGTGTGAAAAAGGGAAATTCCCTTTTTAATCCCTTTTAATCATAATTTTAGCAAGGCATATAAAGCCAAGCAAAATTATGTTTTTATTTTCAAAACTTCGTAATGAAAATAAAGAAAAGTTCTAATGAAATAACAATTATTAGAACTTTTTAAACATATTCAAAAAACAAATTATCGTCTTGGGCTACGATTATTTCCTTTTGCATTTTCTATATCAGCATCAATTGAACGAAGTTGTTCTTGTAATTTTGCCATTTGAGCCATTACTCTTTCTCTCTCTTGAATTTTTCTTGTTATAAATTGATCTGATAACTTAGTTTGTAATTCATCAAGTGATTTAAAAAAGTCTTCTTTAGTTAATATACCATATCTATCACAAACAAAAAGTTGCAATTTAGCATTATCCATAACAGTAGGTTTAGTTTTAAGAACTGGAGCAAAAGGATTTTTTTCTAACCCTTTTCCCAAATAATTCCAACCTTCATGTTTAACTTCTGATAAGCCACCACCTATACCATCCATTTCTTCCATTGTTGTATAAGTACCATATACAATGTTATTATTAACTTCTTCTCTTAGACCGTTTTTTTCTAAAAAATCCCTTAAAAGATATCCTCTTAATTCAGCATCAATAGTTATTATTGAATTATTTTGAAAATTACTCACATTAACACCTCCTTGTTAATATAATTATAGCATATAAATAACACATTTTGGTTAATAATTAATATTATTTATCTTCTTTTAAACATTTGATTTTCACAGCCTATTTTTAAAACACTTCTTAATTCCCATATTTTTTCATCAATACCAGGAAATCTATCATCAATGGCTCTTTGTTCTAATAATTCCAAATTACTAGATAGTAATGAATCCAATTGGTGCATTTCTTCTTCTTCATTAGGGGTTAAATCACCAAAATAATGATGTCGATCTTTTAATTCTTTAAGGCGTTTAATGTCGTCATTCATAAATAACCTCCTTGTTATTAATTATTATACCATATTTTTGCGTAAATTAAAAATTTTGATTAAAGGAATTGGCAACTTTATTATTAAAAAAATAAAAATTGTGATATAATTATATTAGTTAGTAGTTATTACTACCTATAAATTTATGCCTAGTGGTTGTTATACTTCCACCAAAAGGGCACCAATTAAGTTTATAAAGAGAATACGCAGAAAATTAATCATTTAATTTCTGAGTAATCTCTTTTTTATTTTATCTATTATAAATTAATTACACCGACTATATAAAAAAACATAAATTATTTACAGATACGAGGTGTAAAATGAATTATAACCAATATAAAAATAAAAATTTATGCAATGTATGCATGCTAGTAGGACCTACCGGTCCTAAAGGAGAACAAGGAATCAAAGGCGAAAAAGGAGACCCAGGACCTGCAACAATACAAATAGGAAATGTCGAAACAGTAGATAACAACATGAACGCTGAAGTTAAAAACACCGGAACGCCTACCGATGTAATACTTGATTTTAAATTACCAAAAGGTATTAAAGGTGACAAAGGTGACCAGGGCGAAACAGGACCAAGAGGTTTACCTGGTGAAATAGGAAGAACCGAGCATATAAATATTGAAGGTATAGAAACATTAAACGCCGGTGAAGAAGCACACGTTATTGACACTTATGAAAACTGGGTGCATAATTTAGTATTTTTCATACCAAAGGGTGACAAAGGTGATGCGGGTACTTCTATAATTAATGCCTATGGAATGAGATATTCTTTAACAGAAAAGCAATTTAATTTACCAGCAGCAACAGATATAGTCCTCACAATTGAAGAACAAGGTCCAGCTTTTTTAACCGAGTATGAAGGTAATTCATCTATCAAAGTTAAAGAAACTGGTGTATACCTAGTTAATTTCACTTTTAGCGCTAGTACTAGTGATGATACTGCTATTACTATCTCAGTAAGAGCAAATGACATCCTACAACCAGCAACGAATATTACAAATGAATTTGATGCTAACTTTATTAATACAATAAATGGTAGTACGATTATATCTTTAAACAAAGATGATATTCTAACTTTAAATTTAAGATCTTCTAATAATGTGAACGTTTCATTTAATGGAAGCACTAATGCTATGTTAAATGTAGTAAAAATACATTAAGGAGGTTTCTATGAAAATTATAAATGATAAAACTGTTGTTGTTTCTAACTTTGAAGAATTTAAAACTGTTTTAACAGAAGATAATACTTATACATACATTTATCTAGATAATGATATAACTATAGAAGAATCTTTTATGATAGGAGATAAATCTAAAATTATAATTGATGGAACTTATAATACTAATACTCATACTATTACTAATAATTTAATTGATTCTACTATAAGTACATCAATTAATAGTACTATAATATTTAAAAATATAAAAATAACTTCTTCAAATAAAGTTGGTTTTATTTATATAAATGATGATTTAAATTCTAAAATAGTATTTAGTAATACCAGATTTAATGGTGTTAAACTCCTATACAATCAATATGGAATCACAAAAATAATTGACAGTTACATTAAAATTGAAGATACTAACAACATTACATCTGATAAAGTATGTGAATGTAATAACATACTAATTGGCGGTAACAGTGACATTGATAGTAATAATACTCCATTTATATATTTACAC
This sequence comes from uncultured Mycoplasmatota bacterium, assembly GCA_900553835.1. Lineage (GTDB taxonomy): Bacteria > Bacillota_I > Bacilli_A > RF39 > UBA660 > CAG-628. Next base: position 43,891 of record USFF01000001.1, on the reverse strand, counting down.
ACAATTGATGCATATTTTAAAATTCTATCAAATAGCAGAGTTAATATAACAAGTAAAAATGCATTCTTTAATGGCACTCCTAGACTAGATTTTAAAATATCTAGATGTAGCGAACTAAATTTAATAACAGGTAATGGTTTTGCACAGACAATTGGTAATGGATGTCAAGATGTTTTAATAGATGATTTTTCTAAATTAAATTTTATAGAAAATTCCCATCAAAGAGTACCTATGTGGAATATATATGGAAATTTAACAGTAAATGAAGGAGCAAGCTTATTAGTAATTAATAGTTACGAAAATACTCCTATTGATAATTATAATATTTATTTTAAAGGAAATAATCAAAGTATTAAGTTTAATAATCCTAGAAACATAGTTCTTTATACTAAAAATTCTAATGTACTTTATACAAATAATCCTGTAAATTTTGAGTTTTCATTTAATAGAATAAATATGTGGAAAGATAGTAAAGATCTTTTAGTAGCTGGTGGAATTGAAGATTTACCACTCTACTCATGGTATAAAAAAGATACTTTATCTATAGTAAAAGGAACATTTGATAAGAATACTACTAATATTATATATAGTAATTATACTAATGAGGAAAAAAACACATTACCTTCTTTAGATAATTTTTCCTTTCAAAATAAAAAGCAGTTTTCTATAGGTCAACCCAAAATAAATATTCATCCTATAAATAGTAATTCCACTAAAATCTCTGGTCACACTACTCGTCACGCAGATGTATCCATATCTTTTGATGGTACTAATGAAATAGTTAAATCTGATGAAAATGGGTTATTCGAATATTTACTTGAAAATAATATTCAAGATAATACAGTAATTAAAATTACATCAGCTGAACCTACCAGCTACATGTATTTAGATAGAGAAATAATTACTCCATTTAATGGAGAAGTTACTCTTTTAGAAAGTACTAAAATAACAAATTTTGATATTTCATTACCTAGTGAAAATAATATATATAATAAAATAAAACCTAGTAATATTATTATTATTGATAGTAGAAATAATGCTACTAACTATGAATTATTTATTAATTATATAAATCCTTTAATGAGTGATAATAATAAGGTATTAATTGATTCTTTAATATTTAAAAATAATAATGAATTACTACAAATAAGTACACAACCAACTAGTATTTATCAAAATATCAAGAATATAGATGAAATATCTATCAAAGAAATTAATTACGAAAAAGATAAAGGTTTACTACTTAAAATAAACGACAATAACCTAAACGAAGAATATTATACTAAATATATTTGGTCAATAGTGATTTAACCTTTTCAATGATAATTAAATAGAATATATTATAATATATTGAGGTGATTTATGAACAAAGATTTCATTAATATAAATTTAAAATCTAACTGCTTAATAAATGGAACTACTCTTTATTTAAAAAATAAATGTAATAAAATAGTTTGTATTAAAAAAATAAATAATTTAGAAAAAATAAAGTTACCTATATATAATAAAAATACATATAAGTTAGAAATACATTCTAAAGGAAGAATAATTAATATACCAATATATGCCATAAGAGGATATAATTATTCTATCTGTTTAGATAATAAAATTGAAAATAAAAAAGGAAATATCAAAAATATAATTATATATGATTCTAACTATAATAAAGTTAATATAAAGGAAGGAGAAATTACTTTATGGCAATAAAACATAAGATACCAATAACCAATGGACTTGGTAGTACAGAAATCGTTAATGGAAAGTATAATGCAACTGCAGATATTCCAGGATATGATAACAGTTCTCTGTCACCTAAAAGTATAGAAATAGTAGATAACATCGAAACCTATGTTTTTACTATATCTGCTTCAGGAATTTTAAAATTACATGTTACTGATACTGGAGATCCTAGTACTGGAGTTAATATTATTGGTGCTAAATTTATAAGAACAGACTACACAGGAAATAATATAGGTATAGAAGTAGAAACAAATCAAGATGGATATGCTATTTTTAATAATGTACCATTTTCAGAAAATAAAAGTTTAAAAGTATACTATAAACAAATAAGCAGTGATGGAAAACATACATTTAGTGAAGAATTAAAAAATATAGAACTTAAGAAAAACGAAGAAATAATAGAAATTGCAAATCCAGAGGCACCTCTTAAAAAGTTCAGTATAAGTGATATAAATTATGCTACTATTCCTATAGCAGATGGTGATTTATTTCTAGAAGAAACAACTTAAGGAGGCTTTATGAATAAAAAGTGTACATGTCAACAATATAAATATTGCTATATAAGAGGACCAAAAGGAAAAGATGGCTCTTCTACTATAGAAGTAGGTAAAACTACTACTCTTTATCCTTTTCAAGATGCAAGTGTTAAAAATGTGGGTACTAAAGAGAATGCTATTTTAGAATTTGCTATTCCAAGAGGTAAAGATGGGGATAAAATAACAATTGGTAAAACAGAAACATTAGATGCTAATGCAAGAGCAAGAGTTGTAGATAACTATGTTAATAATATTCACACTTTAGATTTCTACATTCCTCAAGGCTTTGATGGCGCTGATGGTGATGTTGGACCTAAAGGTGATATGGGCCCTAAGGGTGATACTGGAGAAAGTGAAAAAATAACGGTAGTAGAAACTAGAACAATTGATCCGGGTTCTAATGCTAGTGTTACAGATAATTTTACTAATAATACACATAATTTAACATTTTCAATACCTAAAGGAGATAAGGGAAATGATGGTATAGGAGAAAAAGTAAATATATCTGAAACTAGAACTATTAATCCGGGGCTAAATGCTAGTGTTACAGATGACTTTTCCAATAATACACATAATTTAACATTTTTAATACCAAGAGGTAATACTGGACCTGCTGGTCCTCCTGGTAGTAAGGGAGATACCGGTAGTGCAATTTTAGAAGCATATGCTTCTCTTTATGAAAATAATGGTAATTCCTATACATTAACAGCAAATACTCCAAATCAAGTGGAATTAGGAAACATATCAGCCTCTAAAGAAGTAGATACATCATTTACAAATACTATTAAAATAAATAAACAAGGTATGTATAAAATAGATTATTATTTTAGTGGTCAAACCACTAATAATGCTGACATATCCTTAGAATTAAGAAAAGAAAATCGAACTATTAATGGTAGTAAAATTACTAAACAAGTTTCAACTGCGGAATATGTTTCATTTAATGGCTCCATAATAGTGAGTTTAAATATTAATGATAAAATAGATATGGCAGTTTCATCAAGCACTAATATTACTTTAACCCCTGGAGAAGATACTATATCATACTTAAATATTTTAAAAATTGAATAAAGGATAAGTTCTGCTTATCCTTTTTAGTTTACCAATTCTAATTTTACATTTTCTTTTTATTATACAATGCAATCTTTTTCAGTAATCCTCCTCTATCTTGCCCACATCATCATCTTTATGATATTGTCCATCACTTAGTGGTTCATGTCTAGTTGATTTCTTTTTAAAACTCCAGGGTGCAAATCTTCCTTGTCTTACGAGGTCTTTCTGCCACTCCTTTAAAAACCATTTGTCCATTTCTTCTTCTGAATATGGAGAATGATTTTCTTTTTTAGGTTTATCATTTTTTGGTTTTTCTTTATAATCTTTTAAAGCTTTATCTCTATTAATATAACAAAATGTTAGAAAGCCTACAAAAATAATAATAGTTTTAAACATGTAAACCACCTTCTTAAATAACATTATACTATACTTTTTCTTAAAATTACATCAATTTTTAAAATTAATTAGAAAAGTCCCTATATATTAGAGACTTTCATTATTTTTTAAATTTACACCTAGGATAATTAGAACATCCTATAAAACTTCCATATTTACTTTGCCTTTTAATAAGTTCTCCACCACAAAGTGGACATTTATTATTTAATTCATTAGTTCTAACCTTTTTAATTTGTTTTACATTCTTAACATGCATCCTAGAATTACTATAGCCTTTAATATTTCTATTAACTAAAAAGCTATAAACTTCTTCATAATTTGAAAGTATTTCTTCTTTATATTGCTTAATTTGACTTACTAAATTAAATAGTTTAAATACATTACTTGAATTTACCTTAATTTTAGCTTGACTAGAAATGCATACTAATGGAATAAATTTATTTTCATCAATATTTAAGACTTTTGAAAGTGCTTTTACATGTCCATAATTTTGATGTATTGGATTATGAATGAAGTAAGTATTTTTACCTCGCTTAATAGTCCAATTCTTATCATAATCATTTCCTTTTATGTATCCATTTATTTGTTTAGTTTCTATGACAAATATACCATACTTAGAAATAATAACATGATCAATTTGATGAGTACTGTTATCTTCAGTTCTAACTATAACGTTATTTAGAACTTTATAGTTCTTTCCAAGTTTTTTTAATTCAAATCTAACCCATAATTCTCCAAAAAAGCCAATAACCTTCTTTTCAAAAACAGTAATTAAAATAACTAATATCCATAAAAAGATATATTCCTTACTAAATAAAAGTTTTAACATTAACTACTCCACAGTAACACTTTTAGCCAAATTCTTAGGTTTATCTATATCATTTCCTCTTAATTTAGCTGTTTCATATGCTAATAGCTGTAATGGAATAATTGCTAAAATTGGAGTTAATTCTTCTTTTACATTTGGAATTGTTATTATTTCATCATAAACTCCATCATTTATTACTTCTTTATTAGTTAATAATATTACTCTTGCTCCTCTTGCTTTAACTTCTTTAGCATTACTTATAGTTTTTAAATATAAATCGTTTGTTGCTACTACTATTACAGGTGTTCCTTCATTTATTAATGAAATAGTTCCATGTTTTAACTCTCCTGCTGCATATGCTTCACTATGTATGTAACTTATTTCTTTTAATTTTAAAGATCCTTCCATACAAAGAGCATAATCTATTCCTCTTCCTATAAAATAAATATCATCTTTCTGATATAGTTCTTTAGCAAGAGTTAAATAGTCTTTACTTGTTAAATTTTCTATATAGTAAGGTAATTTTTGTAACTCTTCTCTATTTATTTCTTTACCACTATTATTAATAGCTAAAAGAATTAAAGTAGTTATCTGTGCTAAATAAGCTTTTGTAGTTGCAACTGCAATTTCTGGACCTGCTAATGTATAAATTACATGTTTACTTATTCTTGCAATACTACTACCTTTTACATTAACTATAGCCAGCGAGTCTATACCACTTTCATTTGCAATAGTAACACATTTTTTAGTATCTGTAGTTTCCCCACTTTGACTTATTGCTATTAAAAGTGTCTTTCCCTTATAAAAATGTTTATCATATTGATATTCACTTGCAATTGAAACATCAACTTTTTTATTAACAAGTTTTTCTATCATATATTTTCCTATTAAACCTGCGTGATAAGCACTTCCACATGCAACAATATCAATTTCATCATATTTAGTTAAATCAAAATCTATATTTTCTTCACTAGTCTTTTTAATTACCTCTGCTTCTTCATGTATTTCTTTGAGCATATATGTTTCATAACCATTTTTTTCAACCAAACTAGAATCTCCCTCAAATTCATTGATTTGCTTATCTATTTTCTTACATTCTAGATTATAAACTTCTGGCATATTTTCTGTAAGCTTTATTACTTCATCATTATCTATATCTATATATTTATTAGTGTATTTTAAGATAGATGGTACATCACTAGCTATAAAGTTTTCATTTTCTCCTATTCCTATTATTAAAGGACTATCTTTTCTTAATGCATATAGTTTATCCTTTTCATCTTCGTTAATAATGCCAAAAGCATAGCTACCTATAAACTTTTTACTTGCTAAAGATAGAGCTTTTATCATATCATGATTTTCCTTATATAAATAATCTATATAAGCACTTGCAACTTCTGTATCAGTGTCACTACTAAATGTATAACCAATTTTAATTAATTCACCTTTTATATCCATAAAGTTTTCAATTATTCCATTATGTACTAAAGTTATTACCCCTTGTTTATGTGGATGTGCATTTGTTTTTGTTGGTTTACCATGAGTTGCCCATCTTGTATGCCCTATACCTACCATAGTTTTATTATTATCAAGTAGCTTTTCTAAGTTAGTAATTCCACCAACTTCTTTTTTTATCACTACCTTATTATCCTCAATAAAAGCTATTCCACTACTATCATATCCCCTGTATTCTAGGTGTTTTAGACCATCTATAATTACATCTACACCATTATGTTTTTTTCCTATGTATCCTATGATACCACACATAAAAATTCCTCCATACTAAAAAATTAGTATGAAGTATTTTTTGTTATAATCTTGATTTTATTTTTTGTAATACTTCTAACGATTACTTATCCGTGATAGCATCCGCCGAATTATCGATAACTACCATCCTCGTCAACCATTTAAGGCTCTGGCGCTAAATATGAATTCTCCTTTCCTCTTCATATCTTTCTATTTAATTATAATATATACAAAAGAAAAACTCAAGAACTATTCTTAAGTTTCATTTTACTTTTTCTATGAATGAATTAAGTGTAATACCGTTATACATTCTTACTCTAGGTAGTCTATATCTATCCATACCTTTCTTTGCTTTTCCATATACTGTAGTTAGTCCTATTTTATATCCAGCATCTTTAGTTATTTTTAATACATTATCTGTGACATCTCCATATGGATAAGCAATTACATCATTTTTTCCTAATATTTCTGCTGATTTTTTTAAGTCTTCTAATCCTTCAGAATAGTCAATACATCTAAATTTACCACCATGTCCACCTGGGCAAAAAACTCTGTGCATGTTATGTGTATGACTTTGGAATTCTAATGATCCTCCCATGTAATTTTTAAAACCACTACTCCATGATGTTATTATAAAGGCAGTTGCTTTTACATTATATTTTTCTAATATAGGATAAGCATATTCAAATACTGATGATTGTCCATCATCTATAGTAATGACTACTGATTTTTCAGGTAGTACTTGTTTACCATCTATAAATGAAGCTACTTCATCCCATGTTGGAAAGTAATAATTGTTTTCACTTAAGTATTTCATTTGATTATAAAATCTGATACTTCCATGTAATTGCTGTTTTCTCCAATTTCTCCATTACTTTTATCATAAAAGTAATGGTACATTAAAATTGGTAACCCTCTGCCAGTTCCAGTGTTTTGATAAATAGGTTCTTTAGGTACCGGTTTTTCTTCTACTTTTATTTTCCTTATTTCAGTGCATTCATTACCTGATGAATCTGTAACTTTATATATTATTTCATAGTTACCTTTTTTAGTAAAATCAACTTTGTTTTCTATAGTAACTTTATCAGTTATATCACCATCATAGTTATCTATGGCAGTATATCCTTCTTCTTTGTATTTATCATTTACATAATATTTTTGTTCTGTTTTTCCTAATAAATTTATTATAGGTTTTTCATCATCAATTATTTTTATATTTCTTTTTATAGTGGAAATATTTTTTAAATACTTATTTGTTATTGAATATGTAATTTTATAGTCTCCTATTTTATTAAGTGAGACTTTGTTATCTACATTTATGTCATTTGATATATCGTTATTAAATATAAAAGCATTAACTCCAAGTTCTATATATTTATATCTCCATAAGAGATTATAATGTCTCCACCATTTAGCTTTATATCTGGTTTTACATTATAGTAAATATATACACCTGTAATAATTATTAAAATTAAAAATGTTCCTAATATTATTAATACTTTCTTCATACTTATCTATCCTACAATAATATTATATAATAAAGCTTAAGATTAGTCTATAAATAAAAAGACTTATTTTTTCAATAAGCCTTATATGTTTTCTATTACTTCTTTATGTTTTTTAGTAAACATAAGCATTACTACTTCAAATTCTTCTTTAGTTTCTAGTGGTTCATAAAAAGTTTTATCTCCTTCACTAGTTATTTTCCTAACTAGGAAATCTTTTTCATTTTTTTCATTTACTAGAAATACATAAGTATTATCTCTAAAGTTTACAGTATCTGCTTCTATATAATCTTTTCCATTTAAAGATGCTACATTATATTCACTCATCTTCTAACACCTTTACTTTCCATTAAACTTTCAACTATTTCTTTAATAATTGGAGCATTTTGATTTTCTTTTTCTACAAACATTTCAAATGATGCATTTCCATCTTTGTCAACAAAACCTTTCATTTTTAGGTACTCCTCTAAAGATGTAGTACCATCTAAAAGTTTTATTTCGTTATCACTTTCAAACATAGATATGTTTTTTAGTAAATAGTCAGCATTAGTTTTTCCTTTTTCAAATTCAGCTGTTCTGTATGATCCCATATCATTTAAAACACTACAAAGAGCATATTCTCTTAAGTCCTCGTCTAAAGATAAAATCTTTCTTGCTATTTCTGTATGACTATAATAAAAACTCTCATTATCACTTGTTCTGTATGTACACTGACTTAATATACTTTTTAAAGTAGTATCAAATTTTTCATTAAAGTTATCTCCTTTAACATATACAAGTGATCCTATCTCTTTACCTAATTCCTTCATACTTAAATCATCACTAAGCATTGTTATTTGTACGTCATTATTACTACTTTCTTTTTCAGTTATTAGTTTAGCACCACCTACTAGCAATAAACCTCCTAAAACAATTGCGACTATTTTTGTCCCAATAAATTTATCATGCATTTGTTTTTTTCTAGTAATTCTTTCTTCTTTTCTAGAATTAATTGCTTCTTGACAAGCTCTTTCCATGCTTTCCATGTAAGCCTTATCATCTCTTTCTTCAAATAATTTCTTGATATCTTCAAATTCTTTATCCATAATCTCTTACCCTCTAAAACCATATTACTATAGTTTGTTTATTATGTAAAGTTTTTTAGTGAAACTTTACATAAATATTACACTTGATTTTTTATATTAAAGTATGTTATTATATATATGCATGCAGGCGTAGTACAACGGCTAGTACGTGGCCTTGCCAAGGCTGAGACGTGGGTTCGATTCCCATCGCTTGCTCCATTGAGGTTAATACTCGCACACTTTATATGAGTGTGTGGTTTTTTTTATTACTTTCCCCCGTCTCAGCTTGGAAAGTATATAGATTAATTTAGATAAAATAAACAAGTTCATAGTATTTGATATTATGGGCTTTTTTCATTGTGTAAAGGAGTTGATGAATTAATTATGAAAACGACCATAGAATCTTTAGATTTCCCAAGTGAAATACAAAATAAACTAAAAATGAAAGTTAGTACAACAAATCTTAATATAGAATTTATATCTGGTCATATTGTTAAATTTGATAAAACTAATCTTAGTGTACAAGAACCACATAAAATTATAATAACTAATTCCAATAATGTATTAATTGCTCTACTCTACAATGATAATGAAAAGATTTATTTACCTAATCATAATGTAATTATTTCTTTTACTAAATTTATTAATATTTTAAATAATATGAATAAATCATAGACTATTATTATACTAAAAGTAGACAAAAAGTAGACTAAATTTATACTGACAGTTATCTAGACAATTCTTTTTTCTGATGATATAGTTGTATTGTAAGTTTATTTTATGAGAAAACGCTAGTAAACAAAGGAAAAATACTAATTTTCACACAACTAAAAATACCACTAAAAAGGCAACAAAAATCGCTATTGATTTTAGCACCGACTTCATATAAAATAGTGTATGCTAGGTAAAAATTAGATAATTTACTAGCGAATAATCTGTTAAACACAAGGGAAATCTCTCTTGTGTTTTTTGTTGCATTTTAAAAAAAATTAGAAAGGAATGGAGATAAATTGAAAGAAGAAAAAACTATATGTGGACTTTATCCTCGTGTATCAACTGAAGATCAATCTAGGTTTGGTCATAGTTTAGATGAACAAGAAGAAAAGTTAAAACAATTATGCAATTTTAAAGATTATGAAATCTACAAAGTATATCGTGAAGAAGGAGTTTCTGCTAAAGATACTAATAGACCTAAATTTCAAGAAATGATTGAAGATATGAAATCAGGTAAAATAAACAAAATTATTGTTTATAAGTTAGATAGACTTACTCGTTCAATTAAAGATTTAGAAAATATATGTACTCTACTTGAAGAATATAATTGTAGTTTAGAAAGTGTTGCTGAAGAAATAAATACTTCTACTGCTAATGGTAAATTCTTTATTAGAATGCTTACAATACTAGCACAACTTGAAATTGAAAGAACTTCAGAAAGAACTAAATTTGGATTAGTGGGAGCTGCTAGAAAAGGTCATTTAGCAGGGCGTCCACCAATTGGATATACTAAATTACCTAATAGCAAAGATTTAGTTATAGACGAAGTTCAAGCAGATGTTGTAAGAAGAATATTTAGACTTTATCTAGATGGTTTATCAGTTTGTGCTATTTGTAAGTTATTTAACGAAGAAGAAGTTTTAAATAGACATTGGGCAACAACTACTGTTGATAAGATACTTTCTAATCAATTATATATTGGTAATATGGTTCATGGTAAACGTAGCAAAGGCGAAATACAAATATTTGAAAATGTAGTTCCAGCTATAATTGATAAAACTACTTTTGAAATGGTACAAAAAAGAAAAGAAAAAAATCTTAAAAACTTCAAAAGAAAACTTACTTATATCTTTATGCAAAAAGTTAGATGCCCTCATTGTAATAAAATTATGGGTGGTAGTTCTAGTACAAGTAGAAATCAAGTCAAACATGTTTATTATAAATGTGCTAATTGTAAAATAAGAATTAATGAAAATAGAATTGAAAAATCTTTAATGAAATTTTTAAATGATATGTTAGGTTTCTTTTTAATCGTTGATAATTCTTTTAAACCTACTTTAAATAAAGATACTGAAAACGATATTAAGAAATATAAACAATTAGAAACTGAATTAACTGAGAAAACTACAAGAATTAAGAAAGCATTTATTGATGGTTTAATAGAGCCTACTACACTTCAAAATGAGTTAAATTCTATTGAAAAAGAATTACAATATGTACAAAGTAGATTAACTGAATTAGAAAGTATAAAAGAATCTTTAGAACATAAACAAGATATAAAAACTATATTTAATTTAAAAGAAATTGAAAAAATGAAACAAAAAGCAGATTATGTTAAATCAAACAATCTATGGAAAAAACTAAATAAGGAACAAAAACAATATTTAATTAATAAGTATATTGATGAAATAGAAATTGATTATGATAAGAATTATAATGTATCTATTCGTAATATATTATTTAATAAAAATGAGATTGAAAATATTGCTTATATGTTTAGAAGTGATTGTTTTGATATGATAGTAAACACACACGAAAGAGATATTATTTTATCTAATTATACAAAAGAAAAAGATATCAACAGATATGTTAATACACTAAGAAATTTTTATAATATTAAAGAAACTATAATACAAGCAGATTCTTTTGATATTACAGAACTAAATACTGATGATGTTATACAAATTATTCCACAAGAAAAAAGTTCAAAGTTTGAAAAAAATAAATTTACTATTTTACAAATTGAGGTATAGACTATCTCAATTTTTTTATTGGTTAAGGGGGTGATAATATAAATTATTTTTTTAAATTTTTAATACCACAATTATTAGAATATTTTAATAATGATAAAGAAGCAGTTAAAGAATTTATACCAAAAATAATAGAACAACAATGTAATAATTTATTATTAGAATATAAAGAAAAAGAAGAAGAATAGACTTTGAGATGGCAAAATTTCAAAGTTTTTCGTTTACTTTTTTCTAAAAAAAGTAATAACAAACGTGGCACATTTTGTGAGTTTACTCATGAAAGTGGCGATAGTTTGTATAACAAAATTATGAAAATAATTGCTTACCTAGTTTGCAATATTTGAATAATTTTCAAAAGATAAATAATAAATAGTATTTGTTATTTATCGTTAGTCTTATGTAGTTGTATTCCATTACATCGTTTTGGAATATTACGAATAAGACAAGCGGATTCTAAGGTGGCTTTAACCTTAGCTCCCATATTTTGATGTAGTACGTCAAAATATATAGGGAGTTAGAAATTTTGACATTGAAATTCTACTCCCAAATAGTGAGTATAATATCAAAAATATCTCTAAAATAAACCTAGCAGAAAGGAGGAAATTTTTGGGCAAATTATCTTATTCATTTCATATAGGAAATGATAAAAACAAAAGTAAAAAATCTAGACAAACTATTAAAGATGGTAAAGTTGTAGATAAAGTATTTAATAATAATGCTATTCAAAATGCTAATCAACTATCAAGAGCAAATAATCATAATTTAAGAAAATATGATAATAATCAAGAGAAAATAGAAATACTCCGCGGAACAAATGATTTGTATAAAGATGTAGTAAATTTATACATAAAAGAATTTGATGATGCAAGAATTAAATACAATGAAAATCAAACTAGAAATGATAGAAAAATTGAAAATTATTTTGAACACATTTCTAAAAATGAGAAAACTGATTTAGCTTGTGAGATTATTATTGAACTTGGAAAAATGTCTTTTTGGAAGAGAAAAACTGAAAAATACAGAAGAAAAATGACTGGTGTTTTCATAGAACAAATCAATGAATTAGAAAGAGTTGCTCCGTCTTTTAAAATAGCAAATGCTACGATCCATTATGATGAATCGAGTCCACATCTTCATATTGTTGGAGTTCCTGTTAAAAATGGAAATAAAAATGGTATGGAAAAACAAGTTGGCAAATCCACCATATTTACAAAAGATTCTCTAAGAATGATACAAGATGCTATGAGACTTAATTGTATAAATAGTTTTAATAAAATTTATAATACCAATAAACAATTAGAAAATAAAGAAGATGGTCGTGGGTATGATATTGCGTCTAGAGATATGGATAAAAAATATGGCAAACTAAAAAGACAAGCTGATAAAAATAAACAAAGATTAGAAAAAGTTAATGAATCAACAAAGAAAACTTTAGAAAAATCTAAGCAAGTCAAAGAAATTGTTAATAATTTAAAACCCACAAAACTTATTAAAAATAATTATCTAATCAGTGATAATGATATCAATACCATTAATGAATATATAGAAAATGTTGATAGTAATGTTAATGAAATTAAAAGTGTTAATGACCTTACAAATCTTATGGAAAATTTTGAAAATGCTTTAAATAATCATTATAACCAAATTGATGAATTAGAAGATACTATTGATGAAAAAGATGAGAAAATTCAAGAATTAGAATCTAGCATAAAAGATAAAGATAATACTATCCAGAAAAAACAAAAAAAGATTGAAGGATTAAAACTTGATATAGAAACATTAAATTCTACAATATCTACCTTAAATGAAATTATTGAAAAACTAAAAGAAGCATGGAAAAAATTATTAGATTTTCTTATTAAAAAATTATATAGCAATAAAGAAAAAGATTCAATTTATGGCGACGTTATAATTGATATGTCAAATAATGAAATCTTCAGTGATGAAGATAAAGAATATATTACAACATCTATTCAAAAACTAGAAAATGAAACGGATTTTGATTATTATGAAACGAAAAAAGAAGATGATTACGAACTATAATTATTCATAACCATCTATATTTATTTTCTTGATTTACCTTTTTCAGGTTGTTCTAATTGTGATACAATTGATGCTATTTTCTTTTTAAAATTATGTAATTTAATGTACTCATCATACGCTTTAGGTGATTCTATTTTTGCATTTTGCAAAGCTTTTGCACATTCCAAATAATTTATACCTTCAATTTTTGCCATCATTGCATATTGCAAAGTCTCACAAAAAGCATAATATTGTTTTAATGTCACAACATATTGATTTATTGTTTTCAACATTCCATTTAAACGATTTTCTAATATTAGTACATCAGCTCCTAATGATTTACGAATTTCATTTGCAATAATATCTTCTAAATCTTTCATGTATGTATAATATTTTTCCTCATCATTGTCTGTTAACATAGTTAAAACTACTGCATCTGATAAAGTTAAAGCATAAGTTAAGGCATTATCTAAAAGTCCAGTTGCAACTCCATTTTTAATTAAAGTATAATATTTCTCAAATTTCTTTAAAGATATTTTATTTTTCAAAACATCTTCTTGCATTTGTTTTAAGCTTTTATTTAATTTTTCTTTAATCATTAAAGATTGCACATCTACTTTTGGTTGTGGTTCATTCATATAATCTGGAAGTATTAACTTATTATTATTAAATAATTGTGCTTTTCTTTCTGATTCTGTCATTGTGTATTCTGGTTTTAAAATTCCTCTTTCATCATACATATCTTTTAACATTTTTTCACCTCTTGTCTTAATTATAACATATTTTTAAAAAAATTACTAATTACACAATTAAATTTTCGTTTATACAGCTATATAACTAAGAAAAAACATAAAAAACATGGTATAATAAATGGTCGAAAAGAGGTGTTTTATGTTAGAAACAATTAATAACTATAATTATAAATCATTTAAAAATTATACTGGTCCTTCAATAGATAAGTTCAAAAAGAAAAATATATTTTTTGGATATAATGGCAAAGGAAAGACAGCTTTATCAAAGGGAATTATTAATGAATTTTTAAAGGATTCTGAAAATACAGATGCAAACTATAGATTTTATAATAAAGACTATATAAAAAATAACTTACTTTTAGAAAATAATAATGGACTAAAAGGTATTGTGGCTACCTTTGGAGCAAAAGATGTTGATGTAGAAAAAGAAATTTTAGAAAAAGAAAAAGAAATAAAAGATACTTTAACAATAACAAAGGATATTAACGATGCTGAAGATAAAATAAATAATGAAATTTCAAATATATTTAATTCAAAAAAAGGAAATTCGTCAATAAAAAAGAAAGTTGCAAATAACATAGAAGAATTAATTGAAGCATATAAAAAAGATTTACAACCTGCACTTAAATTGGTTACTAAAGATGAATTAACTAATTTTAAAGATGCTTCAGAATATGAAAAAGATTTATTAGCACTACAAACTTTAAAAATTACTGATGTTAATGTTATAAATGAGGAAGAAATTAATTCTATATACGACATCATGTCAACAGAATATAATGCTGAAGAAATACCATCAACAAAAATAATAGAATGGCTTAAAGAAGGTTTAGAAATACACAAAAAAGAAAACTCGGTTTATTGTAAATTTTGTGGTGGAAATTTAAATATGAAGGAAATAGAAGAAAAAACACAAAAATATTTAGAAGATAGAAAACAACAAGATTTACAAAAATTAGAATTTTTTATAGATAAATTAAAAAATATTATTAATACTAAAGAAGCAATACTATATAATGGACAGATTGTTTCAAATATGGTTGGAGACAGTGTTGATGATATTTATGATATAGTAATAGAAAATATAGACAAACTAGAAAATTATGTTGATATTAGTGATTTAAAAATTAAAAATATGACTAATACATATCAATTTGATAAAGAAACTATTATTGATATAATGACAAATATTTCAAATGCTTTCGCTAATATTAATAATGAGAAAAACAATAAAATTTTAACATTAAATTCTAAAATAGAAAAAAGTAATATTTTAATTAAAGGTGCTATTGCATTAGAAATATCAAATAATTCTCTAATAAAAACATTAATAACTGAAAAAGAAGAAAAAACAAAAATTTTACATGAAACAGAAAAAAATAATCAAAAATTATTAATACAAATTTCAAAACTTAAAAACAGCAAATCTACTACTAGCGATTTTGCTAATTATATAAATGAACTTCTTTTACAATTAGGTATAGATTTTTATTTAGATATAGTTGAAAAAAACTATGTTATTAAGCATAGAAATGATAATATTCCTCTATTATTAGATGACATAAGTGAAGGTGAAAATAATTTACTTGCGTTATTGTTCTTCTATTACGAATTATTTAACGATGATAAACAAAAACAATTTAAAGATGAGATTAAAACAATAATTGTTGATGATCCTATTTCAAGTGTAGATGACGTGAATAAAATGTACATTCTTGAATTAGTTAAGAAAATTGTTGATTTAGAGTGTCCTCAAATATTTATTTTTACACATGTATGGGAAGATTTCTGTAATATCTGTTATGGAAAAAAAGATTCCGATAAAGAAGGTAAAGAGACACCATATAGATTTTACGAAATCAAGAAAAATGAAAATGGTAGCTATCTAGTAAAAACAAAAACTAAAGAAACACCATATAAACATGATTTTAAAGAAATTTATGAGTTTTCAAAAAAAACTAATACTGATGATTTAACTGATTGTGAAATATATCATTATCCTAATATTATGAGAAAAATATTAGAACAATTTATGTCTTTCAAAGTATCAAATTCTAGCCCTACAAGTGATAACATAAATAATGTTAAAATCGCATTATGTAAAGACGTTAACCAAGTATCAAATAATGATAATATACAAATACCTGTATTATTAGATGTATGTAACATATTATCCCATAAATCAGCACGTAATCCAGAACAAATTTTAAAATCAGCACAATATTTAATGAGAAAAATTGAGACCGTAGATATTAATCATTTTACTAATATGACTAATTAAGATATATATATTGATATATTTTAAATAATACGATATAATTAATACATCAAATACAAATGAATTTGTTTATTGAAAGTGTGCATTACCCCTTTGGTAATCGCTCCAAATTGATATTTAGTCGAACTTTTTAGTTTGATTTTTTAATACAAAAAACAGTGCTGGTCGAAAAGTGGTCGAAAAGAGGTCGAATCAATTGATAATATTTTTATATAAAAAAAGAAATTGTTGCATTCGCTAATACTAATAATGGAACTATTTATATTGGCATTGATGATGGCGGAAATGTTATTGGCTTAAAAGATGCTAATAAAGATTTAGAAGCATTAAGCGGAATGATACGTGAAGGTATTAAATCAGATTTAACACTTTATACTAAAATATATATAGAAAGAATTGAAGGCAAAGATATAATTATAGTTAAAATTAGTGAGGCACCAAATAAACCATATTATTTATCTGATAAAGGTTTAAAATCGGCAGGTGTTTATTTAAGACACGGAAACGCATCAGTACAAGCAAGTGAAGAAGTTATAAAAAAGATGCTAATAGAAAGTAATAGCAATTCTTTTGAAAATAATGTTTCAAGTGTTCAAGATTTACACTTTGAATATTTGAAAAATATTTTTAAAAACCACAACATAGAAATTAATGATAATAAATTTAAAGCATTAAATATTGTTAGTTTAAATAATAAATATACTAATTTAGGGTTGCTTTTATCAGATGAATGTCCTTATTCAATAAAATGTGCTATTTTTAACGGAAATAGCAAATTAGAATTTAAAGACAGAAAGGAATTTACTGGTTCAGTACTAAAGCAAGTAAATGATACATTTGAATATTTAGATTTATATAACAAAACTAAAGGAAAAATTATAGGTTTAGAGAGAATTGATACAAGGGATTATCCAGAATATGCAATTAGAGAATCTTTATTAAATGCTGTTATACATCGTGATTATCATTTTACGGGTAGTATATTAATATCATTATTTGATGATCATTTTGAAATTACATCTTTAGGTGGGTTAATCAGGGGACTTAATATGGAAGATTTATACAATGGTGTTTCCGAATCAAGAAATCCTAATTTAGCAAATATATTTTATAGATTAAAATACGTAGAAAGTTTCGGAACTGGTATTGGAAGAATCATTGAATCATATAAAGGCTTTGATAAGCAACCATTAATATTGGATACCGAAAACGTATTCAAAGTAACTTTATATAATGTGAATTATATTGAAAATGATAACGTCAAAAATCTGCCAACTAATTTAACACAAGAAGAACAAATTATTGAATATTTAAAGAAAAATAATAAAATAAATAGAATAATAGTAGAATCATTACTTGATGTATCTAAAACTAGAGCTATTGATATTTTAAACAATATGATAAGCAATAATACTTTAATACAATCAGGCACTGGTAAAAATACTTATTATATGCTAAAATAATATTAGATTGATATTTGTATATCAATTCATATATTGGAAAAAGTTGTAGATACCTACGACACTCGCTCCAAATAATGTTAATAGGCCCTTATTGTAAGGGCTTTTTATTTTTTATTTTAATTTTAGGTACATTTATAAAAAAAAGACTTCTTAATTTTTTTATTTTGAAGTCTTATATTCATTATAAATAATAAATTGTAGTTTTTCTAAAATAATGCATGGTTATTAAATAATTTTGCTCTGTATATTTTTTAACACTCTTAAATTACATCATTTTAAAACATTATTTTATATTTACCTTTGCTTTATTAATAATTTTTAAACTATTCTCTATAAGTGGTTCTAATACTTTGATTTCATCTAATGAATAATATTCTTTGTCAACGTGACCTTCCACATAATCACTAACTTCATTAAGGCGTACTTGATAATTATTTTTTACTATATACCTATAAAAATCTCCATTATAAGTTGTTGCTATTCCATCTCCATATGCTAACATTTCTTCCGTTTCTAAATCATATAATTCTCCTCCACCAAACCATGTAACAGGACATTTAAAAATATATTCCTCTACATCATAAGTTTCTATATTATAAAGTAAAAACACATATTCACTATTATATAGTTTTATTGCTTTTCCATTTTGTACAGCATATTTATAATAGTCTTCAACATTAGAGTATCCTTGTGAAATAGAACTTCTACTTGGCTCTGCATTTTCACTTTTATCATTTGCACATCCTGTTGAACCAAGCACTACACCTGCTAGACCTAGTGCTAATAATCTTCTTTTTATTTGAATTAATTTTTCCTTATTCATAAACTACCACCTTTGTAAGTATAATATTATATCATGTTTTAAGTGAAAAACAACATTAAACTCAAATATTTTTGAGTTATTTAAATAGAAGCATACCAACTGACGTTGGAAAATATCAAAGAAGTATTTTGGGTTCAGATTTATTTCAAAGAGCAAAAAATACTATTCAGTTACTTCAAAATCTAGGAATTGATATTCAACATATAATAATTCCTGGTAGAGGTCATAATAATATTAACGGCATAGGTGTCAATAAATTAGGAGAAAAATTCATTTATGATGTATATAAAAGTACCATAGATAACTTAAGAATAGATAATAAAGTTTCTAGATAACTTCCTAAAATATTTTTTAATATGAAAAAATTAAAATAAATTAAATTATAAAATTAAATCTCAAATTAAATTTGAGATTTTTGTTTACGAGCATCGTAATTAATATATTTAATTCTTAAAATTACTTTTCTTTATTTTTTTCTAATTCTTTTAATATTATATTTTGATTTATTAGTATTTTATCCATCTTATCATGAAGTTCTTCTAGTATTAATTCACTTTTTAGATCTGTTTTATAGTCATTCATACTTCTCATACTATCTTTTTTAGCACTTCTATTTTGACTCATCATTATTATTGGCGCTTGAAGAGCAGCAATACATGATAAAAGTAAATTAAGAAGTATAAAAGGATAAGGATCTAAATTTTTTAATACAAATAAGTTAAGTAATATCCATACTATAAGAAACAAACTAAATCCCAATATAAAACCCCAGCTACCAGCTATATTTGTGATTTTATCTGCTATTTTATCTCCCCTTTTTTCTGTATCTTTAGCTACTTTATCTACATCAATTGCAATAGGATTATCTACTAACATATCTAGTAATTCATTTTCATCCTCTGTTTCTAAATTTTGATTTAAAAGCATCCTCACTATTTCTTTTTTTGTTTTTTTCTTTTCCATATCTATTCACCTATTAAGAGTTTATCACACTCATATAAAGAGTTAAATAGTTTAACAATTATTTTACTTTTAATTTACAAAAAAAGAATTTCCTAATTATTATGAAAATTCTCTATTAAAGTTAATACTCTTTTTATATTATCAGGTGTAAATGGTTTATTAAGTACATCTAAAACATTATAACCAATTAATTCTTTTATTTGATTACTTGTATCATTGCCAGTTATAATTACTACTGGTATTTTATCTATTAAATCATTATCATTCATATATTTTAAAACATCTATACCAGTACTTTTAGGCATATTTATATCAAGTAAAAGTGCATATATATTTTCATTTATTTTATTTACAGCCTCTATTCCATTATTAGCTCTTATTACATTATAATCACTTTTTACTAAGTTTTCTATATAATTAATTATTATATTAGAGTCATCTACTACTAATAAACTCTTCTTAATAGTTGTACTATTTAAAAAGTCTTTTAAATCACTTTTAACTTTATTAACTCCATTTTCTATTTCAGTAAAGTTACTTTTTATGTAGTCAACATTATTTTCTTTGCCTTTAAGTTCATGAGTATAAAATATATCAGATAATTTATTTAAACCTAAATATCTTGTTTCACTCTTTAAGCTATGGGCAAGCATGGTATAACTACTTATTTCAGTATTATTTTTATAACTTTCTAGTTCTTTTATTTTTGTATCTACAGAGGTTAAAAATTCTAGTAAGTTATCTTTATAAGCTTCAATATCTCCCCAAAAGTTCATTACTTCATCTACATTAATTCCAGCATTTTTTAAATATTCGTTATTCATTTCATTCTCCTTTCAAATACTTATTTAATATCTTTTTTAATTCATTTTTATCAATTGGTTTAGATAAATAACCATCAAAACCTTCTTTTAAATATTTGTCCTCTTGTCCATCTATTGCATCTGCAGTTAAAGCTATTACAGGAGTTTCTACTCCTAGTTTTTTTATTTCTTTTAAGGCCTCTACTCCATTCATAACAGGCATCATTATATCCATTAATATTATATCATATTTACCTATACTTAAGTAATCTAAACATTCTTTTGCACTTATACATGTAAAGATGTTTACATTATATTCTTTTAATACATTCTCTGCTACCTTTAAGTTAAGTTTAGAATCATCTACTACTAGTATACTTTTATTACTAAAGTCTACTTTCTCTTCTATAATTTCTTCCTCTTTCTTTTCTTCTACTTCATTAAATGATACTACATCTTGTTCAAATACAAATGTAAATGTAGAACCATATCCATATCTAGAAGTTACTTTAATTTTTCCACCCATAAGATCAGCTAAACTTTGTGTTATTGCAAGTCCTAGTCCAGTTCCTTCTATTGTAGTATTCCTATCTTCATCAATTCTTTCAAATTTCTGAAATAATCTATTTATATCTTCTTCTTTTATTCCCCTTCCTGTATCCCTAACACTTACTATTAACTTTGTTCTATTATTTTTAAAATCATTTAAACATTCTATATCATAATCTATACATCCATAGTCAGTATATTTAACTGCATTTGTAAGTAAATTAAGTATTATTTGTTTTATTTTACCAGTATCTCCATTAAGTACACAAGGTAAATCTTCTGCTAAACGTGTTTTAAATTCTATCTTTTTATCTCCTATTCTAGGAATAACCATTGTACTTAGTGAATTAAATAACTCTTTAGCATTATACTCTTTATTTATTACTTCCATTTTACCTGCTTCTATTTTACTTATATCAAGTACCCCATTTACTAACTCTAATAAATTATGACTAGCATTTACTATATCTTTAGCAAAATCTTTACTTTCTTTATCTAGTCCTTCTTTAGTTTCTAATAATTCACTAAAACATACTATTGCATTAAGTGGTGTTCTAAGTTCATGTGACATACTACTTAAAAATTCACTTTTAGCTTTATTTGCTTTTACTGCTGCATCTTTAGCTATTTCTAGTTCTTTTACCATTTTAACATCTGGATTTTCTATTGTGAAGAACATAATGTAATTTATAAAAGTCAGAGTGATAGACACAACTATTAAGTATGGATTAATTTTAAACATTGGAATTAAGAAAAGAGCTATCCCGATACTTGCAAAAACAGGTATATATCTTTTATCAATTTTTTTAATATTAATGATAGAAATAACTATTGAACTAAATATATATATTCCACAAACTATAAGAGTAGTCATCAATGAAGAACCTTCTACACTGTTGTTATGTCCTTTACTAATAATAATTACTTTTCCAAGTGCTATGAAAATAAATACTAAAATATCTAAAACAGAAAAGGCTGATAATAAAAACTTAAATTTGTTTTTCACCTTTGGATAAGTTATAAGTATAATATAAAATAATATACAATTAGAATAAACTACTAAAAGCATAAAATCAATTTTATTTATTAAAGAAATAAATATATTGCTTATAGAATTTATTCCGTTTAAACCTATTCCCTGTACTAAAGAAACTAAAACACTATCTATTAAAACTATTGGTATCATAAATGAATAAATTTTATTCTCAACTAAATCAATTCTCTTTTTAGAAAAATATATTATTGTTAATAATAACGAAAAAAATGTAGCACATATCGGTAATAAAATTCCTGCCATTATCCATCACTTCCAATTATAATTATAACATACCACAAATAATAAAAAAAGAGAAAATTATCTCTTTTAAAATCTACTTTGAAAATCATTAATTTTATATTCTTTTATTAATTTTCTGGCATTTGCTACTTCTAAAGCATTACTTTTGGTTACATCAAGTGAAGCAATATTTTCATAAACATCTAGTGGAGTGACATAATCATTCATACGATAACTTGCTGTTGTCTCAATGCTTTTATCATACCTTGCTGCATTATTAAGAAGATTATTTAAATGTTCTTCCCATGCCTCAACAGAATTATCATATCCCTTAAGTTCTTCCTCTCTAGTACTTTGTCCATATTTTTCCATCATTAAGTAATACCATGTACACATTATATCTCTATAATATTCTAAGCAAGCTCGTTCTCCCATCCCATGCATGGTATTAAAGTCAACCGGTTCATCAATTACAGTATGAATTAAATTTTTATTTTTCTTTTCTCTTTGAGTAGTATCTCTCACATAATGTATCATCGGTACCGCCTTTATTCCTGTTTCAATTGAACACCTATATATACCTGGCCACAAATGTAAAATTAAATCGTTTGGATTTTTATGCCAAACACCCTCAGGCCAAACTATTAGATCTGAACCAAGTTCAACTACTTTTTTCATTTTTGGTAAGCATGTACTTCTACTTTCCTCACTTTTTCTATTTATCAGTATAACTCCAAGTGAATAAGCAAGTATTCCATCAAATGAGTTAAAAAAATGAGGAATACTAGCAAAAGCCATACAACTGGGTCTTTGAGTTTTTAACATTGAACATAAAACATCGTCTTTGAAGTGATGATTAGGTGTCCACATTACCGGTTCTTTTGGAAGATTAATACCATTATCTTTAACATTTATACCTTTTAAAATATTTCTATTTTCAATTACTTGTTTAGATAATAAAAAACTAGGCCCTATAAGTTTGACTAAATAATAAATAAATTTATTAAAATTCAAGTATTCTTTTGTTACAGTTTTATCAATATCACTGCTAAACAAATACGCAAAATGTTTCATATTATTAAAAAAATAAAATTTATCCGGTAAAAGACTGTCACCAACTAAGTCTCTAAAATCAGTTAATACATCTTTATATTTATACAAAAGTCTTTCTATTTTATTAATATCCTTATCTGAAAAACCATTAACTTTTAAAACATTAATATAGTCGTTTTTTAATTTACCATCAAATGATTCCATACTTTTCCCCCTTAAATAAAAAAGTGTACTTATTATAGCACACTTTTTTCATTAATGCAAATTTATAACTTTTTTGTTAATTTTAAATTTTCTATTAAACCAGTACTCATATCTAATAAAATGTCTGCATCTAATAGTTCATTATATTTTCTATTGTGTGAAATACTAATTATAGTTCCTTCATAACTACTTATAAGTTCATATATTAAGTCAAGCGCTTCTTTATCAAGATGATTAGTTACTTCATCTAATATTAATACATTGGTTTTTAAAAGTGCAAGTTTAGCAATAGCAACTCTTGTTCTTTCTCCTGGTGACAATTTAGAATAAATTTTATCTTTGTCTTCATAACTAATGTTTAATTTTTCAAGCAAAGTAAACACAAAGGAATAATTAACTTCATTCATATTTTCAGTAAGATACTCTATAACAGACTTATTACCTTCTAATAATGTATTTTGTGAAATATATCCCATCTTAACTTTAGAACCTACACTAATAGTTCCTTTAATAGGATCTATTTGTCCTAAAATAGTTTTTATTAAAGTAGTTTTTCCACTTCCATTAAAACCTTTTATTTGAACTTTAATCCCATATGGTATTGTTAAATTAAGAAGAACAGTTTTAAATGTATCATAGCCACATACAAGATTATCCAAAACTATGTCTTTATTTCCTTTGTCATCATCTAAACTAAAAAATACGTCTATAGGCTTTTTTTCTTCAAAATTAGGAATATTTAACTTATCTAAATTTCTTGTTATTCTTTTTATATTTGATGTACTTGTTCTTTCCTTAGCATAATTATTAGCTATTTTATCATTATCATTATGCGCTTTTTTACTGTTTCCAGAATTAGCCCATCTTTTTGCTTTTTCTAATTCACTTTTAAGTCTTTCTTTTTCTTCTTTAGTTTTATAATACTCTTCTTTTTCTCTATTATATTCATTTTCTTTAGCTATTAAATACTTATTATAAGTCATGTTATACTCTTTAATTTTCCCATCTGATAATTCAAATATTTTGTTTACTATATTATTAAGAAAAATTTCATCATGTGATACAATAATCATTTTTTTTGCACTTTGTTTTAAATATTTTTCTAACCAAGTTATTGCTTCGGTATCAAGATTATTTGTAGGTTCATCTAAGAGTAATATATCTTTGTTTAACATTAATAATTCTATTAATAAAACTTTTATTTTTTCTCCGCCAGATAATTTTTTAATTTTGGTATCAAGTGGTTCCCTCAAATTTAGACCATTTTTTATAATTTCAAGATTACTTTCAAAATTGTAACCATCTATGCTTAAAAATTCATTATACACAAGAGTATATTCTTCCATTCTATCTTCAGTCAAATTCAAAGAAAGTTCATTTAATTTATTTTCTAAACTCTCTACTTTAGTAACTTCTCTAATATATTCAAGTACACTGTAATCATAATATTCTTCTTCGATTTCTTGTTTTAAATAACCAATTGTTTCACCATTAGTCTTAACAAAAGATTTATTGCTTTCAGCAGAAATAGTTTTTAAAAGAGTACTTTTACCACTTCCATTTTTACCTACTAGTCCTACTTTTTCCCCTTTATTTATTTTAAATGATACATCATCTATTATTAAATTACCATTAAATTCTACTTTTATATTATTAACTATCATATTTAGCACACACCTCACATGTATCTTTTTTATTCCAATTAATTATTTGAGTATCATATGTTGCAAAATTAAACATCATTGTTTTTCCTCTCAAATTATATTCCGTATAATTATTAAAATATTTTATAATTTCATTAACAACAATTGAAGAAATCAACGCACACAACGGACCATAAGATGGTATGTTTTTGACATTTTCTAGAGGTATATCTGTTGTTTCTTTGTCTATACATTTTAAACAAGCTGTTTCATGCGGTATCACAAATGGTCCTATCATTGCAACATGTTCAGCGAAACCGGCAAAAATAACAGGTTTATTTTCACTGACACATATATCATTAATCAATCTTCTAATAACTCTAAAAGGTTTATCTAAAGTACATATAACAATATCACATTTTTGAATATCTTTTAAAATTTGTTCTTTTTTATCTATCATAATTTTTTTGGTTACTATATTTCCATCTAATTTAGATGCTAGAGCTTCAGTTTTATTTCTTCCTAAGTCCCTCTTCTGATATGGATATTGTCTTATTAAATTACTATACTCAACAATATCATTATCGACCAAAATAAAATTTTCAAAACCTGCACGTGAAAGCATATATGCAACATTAGCACCTACTCCACCCAAGCCTAATACTAAAACAGTTTTGTCAGCAAATATTTTTTTGTTCTGCTTAAAATTATCTGTAAATAGTGAAAAAAATAAATCTTGCCTACTATACTCACTTTTACATATTTTTTCATATTCTTCATTTTTAATAATAAAATTTTCTTCTATTAAATACGCAATTATATTCTTGACTTCATTTTTATCTATGTTTGTTTCTTTAAAAATTTTTTCTATAAGTTCATTTTCCTCTATTGGTTCTTTTAGATTATTAATCAGAGATAAAAATATTTCATCCTCATAATCAATTTCTTTACCCGTTTCTTTAAAATTACCCATTCTAACTATTTTATTAACCTTGTCTACATAAAATGGTTTTGTTGTATTTAAAATTAACATTTTTACCTCCGTTATAATGATAAAAGCTCAATAATGAGCTTTAATTAACAGTTTTGATCAACGTGACAAGAAAATTTAGCTTCTGTTACTTTTTTTACATTAAATTTCATCATATACCTCCTACCAAATGAAGTTGTTATCCCTTCTTTAATAATATTATACAATTTTTAATATAAAAGTCAATCTAAAATATAGGTTTTTTAACTACTTTATAGTAAATACACTGTGCAACTTATACACTCAAATTAAATTTTGTTTTATATTAGAATTTATTCTATTCCTTTGATCAATTAAAGTACCATCTACATTATATAATGCAACCCCATCTACTCCTTGGCATTCTTCTAAATATCTATTTAATAAATCTTCTACTGATATAAATGGCGGAATTTCACATAATTCACCTATAGGTTCATAAGGAGTAATTCTTTCATAAAATCCTCGATGTTTTTAGCACCTACTCCAAGCTTATAAGTTCCATCATTATATAAATAAACGATTCTAAATCCATCCTTAACTGTAACATAGTTATAATCATAAATTAATTCTTCTTTATAAACTACAGTATCGTTAATTTTTTTTACTCCACCTTTAATTAACTTTACAATACAATTTTGATCAATATCATAAATTGCAACACCTAATGCATCAGGCACCTTTTCTAAAAATCTTTTTAATAAATCCTGAGTACCATTATATTTAATTTTTTTATTTTTCTCTTTGAAAAAACAAATAAAATCTTCTATATTTTCTGCATATAAAGTTTGTGGCACCTCATGATATTTTTCATAATAATACACCACTCTGTATCCATAGTCATAAATAACGTTAGTTTTAAATCTCCTTAATTCTTCACTTTTCACTCGCATAGACAACTTCATTTACATCTTTCTTGGCTCTTTTATTCCTAAAATATTTATTAATTTAAAACTAATATTATATACAAGTTCAGCAAGCCCTAACCAAGACTCTCTTGTTAATTCATCATTTTCTGTTAAAATTCTGTTAGACGTATAAAAATTATTAAAAACATTTATTAACTGATACAAATATTCTGCTATATCATTAAGAGATTTTATTCTAAAGGATTTATCTAATATAGAAAAGATTTCAGGTATTTTTATAGCAATATTTCTGTCAGAGTCACAAGTTAACTGTTTTATTGGTCCAATAGCAATATTTTGCTCTTTAGCTTTAGCTAACAATGATCTTATTCTAACTATAGAATATAATATATATATTCCAGTTTTACCATTAAAATCACAGAATTTTTCTTCATCAAAAATATAATCAGTCGATCTATTTGGAAGTAAGTCTGCATATTTAAGTGCACCAACAGCTAATACATCTGAAATTTCATCTCTATCTTTCCCAGTTATATTAGGATTTAGTTTATTTAAAGTTGCTTTTTTTACAGCATCAATTAGATTTGATAAAGACATTACCCCACCATCTCTTGTTTTAAATGGTTTTCCATCTTTTCCATTCATAGTCCCAAAACCAATAAATTCTAGTTTTATATTTTTTGGCACAATTCCTGATTTATAAGCTGCTCTAAAAACTTGTTCGAAATGTAAATCTTGTCTTTTGTCTACTACATACCAAATTTCATCAGGACTATAATTTTTTACCCTTTCCCATAAAGTTGCTAAATCTGTCATTTCGTAAGAAATAGCACCATTTGATTTAACTAGTAATAATGGTGGTACTACCGCAGTATCATCTGGTAAACTAACATCCATAACAAGCGCTCCATCACTTTCGTATGCTAATCCTTTGTCTTTTAAATAATTTATGACTTCTGAAACATATTCATCAGCATCACTTTCGCCATTCCATAAATCAAATGACACGTTAAGTTTATCATAAAGGTGTTTGATTTCTGAAGTAGAAATTTTAACTATTTGCTTCCATAATTCATAGTAACCTTTTTGTTTCCGTTGCAACTTTGTTGTAATGTTTCTTGCTTCCTCAAGATATTCTTCATCTTCTTTAGCCTTGTTACTTGCTACTGGATACATCTTTTCTAGGTCACTATTTGAAATTGGACATTCACTTGGGTATTCTCCCTCATAATTTTCATCAAAGTAAACCCAGTCTGGGTGTTTTTCTTTTAACTCAAGCATTATTAATCCCATTGGTCTACCCCAGTCTCCTAAATGAATGTCGCTTATTACTTCATAGTTCAATTCTTTTGAAAGCCTTTTAAGTGCTTCTCCTATGTTAGCACTACGTAAGTGACCTACATGTAAAGTTTTGGCAACATTTGGTCCACCATAATCTATGATGATTTTTTTATTTTCATCTTTTTTTGTTTTCTCAGTAATATGCGTTCTTAAATATTCTAAATAATTAGATAATGCTTTATCTGAAAATGAAATATTTATAAACCCAGGTCCTGCTACGTTTACATTTTTATAATCTTCGTCACCGTTCATTTTTTGGACTATAGCATCAGCAATTATTCTTGGGTTAATCTTATTTCTTTGTGCTAGTTCCATAACTCCATTAAATTGAAATTGACCTAATTCAGGTTTTACTGATGGGACAATGCTTACGTTATCTATTGTATAACCACATTTTATAATAATTTCTTTCAATTTTTCTTCTTGATTTTTAATAAAATCTGTCATATTTAGTCACTCCTTTTTGAGGCAAAAAACATTATATTATTTCGTACTCTGTCCCTTCTCTTGTATCTTTTAAAATTATTCCTTTAATTTCAAGTTCTTTTCTAATAAAATCTGCTAAGGCAAAATCTTTATTTTTCTTTGCTTCTTTTCTCTCTTCTATTTTGCTATTTATAAATTCTAATAAATTTTTATCAATATTTTCGTTTTTATCGGAATTCAAATATGATAAAAGATCTAAATCTAAAACAGTATCAAAGTCATTTAATAAAAATGCTTTTTCTTTTCCACTAATGTTATCTTTTAACATATCAAAAAGTACTGTAATTGCTAAAGAAGTATTTAAATCATTAGATAAAGCTTCACTAAATTTACTTCTGTATTTTGCAATCACTTCATTATTTAAATCACCTTCATTTGGATCAATTAACTTTATTTTTTTAACAATTGAGGTATAAACACTTTTAGCACCTTCTATTGTTTCATTACTAAAAATTAAAGTATTTCTGTAATGAGATTGTAAACAAAATAATTTGTATACCATAGGATTATAACCCATTTCAATTAATTTACTTACTGTAACAAAATTTCCACTTGATTTACTCATTTTCGCATCTTTCAAATTTAAATGAGATACATGAAACCAATAGTTGCACCATTTGTGTCCAAAAAGACCTTCACACTGGGCTATCTCATTTGTATGATGTGGAAATTTATTATCTATTCCCCCACAATGAATATCTAAATATTCTCCTAAATATTTGTAATTAATTCCCGAACATTCTATATGCCATCCTGGATAACCAGTACCCCATGGACTTTCCCACTTTAGTGCTTGATTTTCAAATTTTGATTTAGTAAACCATAAAACAAAATCTTGTTGATTTTTCTTATTTTCATCTGTATCAACATCTTCTCTAGCTCCCACAAGTAATTCTTCTTTTACCTGACTAGAAAAAACATTATATTTTTCTAATTTAGAAGTATCAAAATAAATATTTCCTCCACTCTTGTAGGCAAAACCTTTATCTAGTAATTTTGTAATCATTTCAATATATGTATCAATACATGATGAAGCCGGAACTACTATTGTAGGCCATTTAAGATTTAATTTTTTAAAATCATTTTTAAATGCCTCAGTATAATATTTTGCTATTTCTAAAACAGATTTATTTTCTTTTTTAGCACCTTCTACCATTTTATCTTTACCATTATCACTATCATTTTGTAAGTGACCTACATCAGTTATATTCATTGCTCTTTTAACATCATAGCCCAAATATTTGAGAGACTTTTCAAGTACATCTTCCATTATGTAAGTTCTTAAGTTACCAATGTGAGCATAGTTATATACTGTTGGACCACAAGTATACATTAAAACTTTGCCCTTAACATTAGAAATAAACTCTTCTTTTTTTCCGCTTAATGAATTATATAATATCATAATTCCACCTCTTGTATTTAGTATATACTTTTTTTCATTTAATTTCAATCTATAAAGTAGTTCCCATTAAATAAAAAAGCATATCTAACTTTCAAAGATATACTTTCTATTTTTAACATAATATTGAATACCACTTACAACTGATAAAATAGTTGCTATCATTATTAAAGCATCCGCAATTCTTAGACCCCATATTTCAAATGGTAAGTTATAAAATAACATCAAAGTTACACCTGTCATCATAAATATAGTTTTAAGTTTTCCAAGTTTTGATGCTCCTACTGCACCTATTTTATTTCCTACAACCATTTTAATAGAGTCAACAAATATATCTCTACATACAATTACGATAGGCACTATCATATGGATAAAACCATTACATGCAAGTGCAATTAAAACACCATTAACAAGTATTTTATCAGCAACTGCATCCATTACTTTACCAAAATCTGTTACTAAGTTATATTTTCTTGCAATATGTCCATCTATAAAGTCTGTTGTAGATGCTATTAAGAATAAACACCCACATATTATATATTTAACAGGTACTCTAATAGCTGGAGTTACTACTACAGGTGGAAGATTAATTCCAAAAGTTTCTAAGGGTAATACTAAAAGTATTATACAAATTATAGATAATATTATTCTAGCTATAGTTATTTTATTTGGTATATTCATTAAATATTTCACTTCCTACATAATTAATTTCTTTTTGTTTATTTAGAAATACATTTAATAATATAAATGTTATAGAAACAAGTAAAACAGTTACTAATGTAAATACATATACAGGTCTAAGTTTAGCTTTTCTAACCTTTTTTCTAGTATAAGGAGAACTTATTTTCTTTCTTGTTTCTTTTTCATTTTGAGTTACAATTTCTTTAACTTTCTCTTCAATTTCTTCAACTGGTATTTTACTAGTAAAATCAAATACAAAGTCATTAAATTCTTCCATAATTTTATTGTCATCTAAATTTAGATAAATAGCATATTTTTTTATTAATTCTTTTAAGAAAAAAATGTCTTTAAAAGCATTAACATTACCATCTTCTAAATTTTCAAGCTGAGCAACTGTGATTTCTAAATCACTTGCAGCTTCTTCTAATTTAATTCCGATTTCTCGTCTTTTTTCTTCAAATTGACTACCGATGTCCTTCATAAATTTAACTCCTTTTTATTTATATAAATATCTAATAAGCCATTTTCTGTGCCCTTACGGGTGGTAAACATTTATCTAGTTATTAACTCCTACACTCTTTTCATTTCATTTGTGTAGACTCCCCTACCAAATTTGGGTTTCTCGCTCGTGGGGTTTACCGCGTTCCACTCATTTTATTCCTAAAATGCATCGTCTCTATGGCACTTTACAACTACTCATGAAAGAACTTTCCATTTTCATCGCCGTTAGATTTCTCTACCTAGAGTTATTTTTTCCTCTAGCACGAACACTATAATCAATCTCAGATTATGCGAGTATGGACTTTCCTCTACATAATTATATGCAGCGTTTACCTAAGATATTTATTCTTCTCCATATACTATTTTTTCTAGTTCACCAAGTCTTCTTAAAATATCGACATTAGTAACACCACGACTATTTTCTGCAACACTTAATGTTGATTTTAAGTTTCTTAGTTCACTTTTTAACTTTGAGTTTTCATTAACCATAAGAGTAAGTTCATTTTTATATCTAGATATAATCTTTTCATATTCAGTGTAATCTTTGATTATAATATCTAGAAACTTATCTACTTCTTGTGGTCTATAACCTCTTGCATCAATTTTAAATTCTTTTTCAAGAATATCATTTGCTGTTAATAATATTTTATCTTCCATATAATTAACTCCCTTTTCCATTATAATTGTACTATTTATAAACAAATTTGTCAATTAAATGTTAGTTAATAATATTGGTAATTATAGTATATTTTTAACCTTTATTTATTATTTATTAAAAAATAACCTACTTTATTATTAGTAGGTTATTTAAATTTCTCTTTAGTTTCTAAAATAGAATAGGTTAAATCATCAATCATATCAGTAAACATCTCATTTAATTTATCCATAGTTTATCACCTCTAGATAAAGTATATACTAATAAAAATATAATTTCATTAAATTAGACAAAACTAGATATATTTTTTAATTTATTTTATCTTCTATAAAACTAATATCTCTATCACTTATCTCTTTAAAACTTAGATTATATATAACACTACTTTCTTCCTTTTTGTTAACTAAATTATATAAATTAGTTAAGTCTAATATAATACTAATAACTGCATCATCCTCTTTATAATCAAGTGTAATCTTTTTATTATTAATATCAAAATAGCTAGTACTATTAACTTCATTATAAATATTTAGAATATCTTTTAAATCATATTCATTACTAGAATTTATTTCTTTTAAATCAAGAATTTTAATTATATTATTAATATCTATAAAAGTATCATCATATATAAGTTTATTAAATTCATCTAATTTAGTAAATTCAGTACCATTTACTTCATAGTAACAATTATTGTATCTTAAATAATTCTTTGTATCATTATGATAAATTCTAGATCCCATTTCAGCATTTCTTATTTTTTCATATTTAAGAGTTACTGCATCTCCATCAAGTACTAAATGCACTTGACTTTCATAATTTGAAAATTCTTTTAATTTATTATTATAAATCTTGTTAGTATTATTTTTATTATTTGTACTTTGGTTACTTACTAATTTAGAAACTATAATTAAGATAAATAGAAAACCCACATATAAAATTATTTTTAATATATTTTTTTCTTTTTCTTTCATTCAAATATTTCTCCTATTATTTTGTCTTTTCCATATCCATTAACAAAGTCTAAAGCATTCATTTCTTTCTTTCCACTTGGTTTTACTTTTGTAATAATTATGCTTTTATCTAGACATTTTACTACCATTCCTTCTTTAGTGATGTTAGTTATTTCTCCTGTTTTACCAGCAGTACTGGTATCGAGTTTACTTTCTAATACTTTAATGACATTACCATTTAGCACTGTATAACTAACTGGATAAGGATATAAACCTCTTATTTGATTAAATACTTCTCTAGCTGTTTTATTAAAACATATTTTTTCTTCTTCTCTTGTAACATTGTAAGCATAAGTTACTTCTTCTTCATTTTGTTTAATTCGGTTATTTGTTTTGTTAAATATACTAGGAAGAGTTTTCATAAGTAAGTTAGATCCTATAACCATTAATTTATCATGAATGGTTCCCACATTATCACTATCTAAAATATCTATTTTTTCAGTAGCTATTATATCTCCATTATCCATTTTTTCATCCATATACATTATAGTTATCCCAGTTTCTTTTTCTCCATATATAATAGCTTTATGTAGTGGTGCTCCGCCTCTTAGTTTTGGAAGAAGTGAAGCATGTACATTAATACATCCATACTCTGGATAGTCTAAAAGTACTTTAGGTATAATCTGTCCATAAGCACATGTAATGATAATGTCAGGTTTACATTCTATTACCCTTTCATAATCACCCCTTATTCTTTCAGGTTGAAAAACAGGTATGTTATGTTTAACTGCTACTTCTTTTATAGGAGTAAATTTAAGTTCACTGTGCCTTCCAACACTTTTATCTCTTTGTGTTACAACTAGTACAACATTAGTATTTTCAATTAATTTTTCTAAAACAGGAACTGCAAATTCAGGTGTTCCCATAAAAACTACTCTTTTATCTTTCATATGCATTCTCCTTCTAAATAATTATACAACAATTTATAAATAATTACATCAAATTAAGAGGATTTATATTAATATCAATATTTACTTTAGAAGAAATATAAAGTTCATTTATTTCTTTTAATACTTCAAATAAATTTAATACTTTTTTGTATTTAATAATTATTTGAAAATAATATCTATCTTTAAGTTTAACTAAACTTGAAACAGAAGGTCCTAGTACTATGAATTCTTCATTAAGTTTTTTAGATAAGATATTCTTTACTTTACTAGCTTCTTCTTTAGCAATTTCATATTTATCACTACTTATTTTAATTAAAGTTAAATAGTAGTATGGTGGATACTTTAATGCTTTTCTTATTTCCATTTCCTTATTATAGAAAAGTTCATAGTCATCTAGTGTAACACACTTTAAACAATAATTATCTTTATTATATGTTTGAATTAATACCTCTCCTGGAAGATCATACCTACCAGTTCTACCTCCCGTTTGAGTAAGTAGTTCATAGGTTCTTTCACTACTTCTAAAGTCAGGTATGTTTAAAGATGTATCAGCATTTATTACACCCACTAAAGTTACATTTTTAAAGTTTAATCCTTTACTTATCATTTGTGTTCCGATTAAGATGTCATATTTATGATTTTTAAAGTCTTCAATTATTTTAGAATGACTTCCTTTATTTCTAGTTGTATCATAGTCCATTCTAACTACTCTTAAATTTGGAAATTCTTTTAAAACTAATTCTTCTAGTTTTTCTGTACCCATTCCTAAATCTTTAATTGCTTCTTCTTTACAGCTAGGGCATACTTTACTCATTTTAGTAGAGTATCCACAGTAGTGGCAAGTTAAATTATTGGATGATTTGTGATATATTAAAGAAATATCACATTTAGGACATTTTAGTGTATAACCACATGCTGAACAACTTAAGAATGTAGAGTAACCTCTTCTATTTAAGAGAATAATTACTTGGTGTCCCTTATTAACTTCAGTTACTAGTTTTACTTTTAACTGATTACTTAAAACAAAATTTCTTTTTTTAACTTCTTCATTCATATCAACTAGTGTATATTTAGGATAATTTTCGCTTACTCTTTTAGTTAACTTGACTAATTTAAAAACTCCTTTTAAACCTCTTGCATATTGTTCTAGTAAAGGAGTTGCACTTCCCATTATTACTTTAGAGTTATAATTTTCACTTCTTAAGAACGCAACATCTATAGCATTATATTTAGGATTTACATCTTGTTTAAAACTTTGACTAGAACATTCATCAATTATAATTACTCCTATATTTTTAAGAGGTGCAAAAACAGCACTTCTAGCACCCACTACTATATTTACTTCCTTGTTTACTATTCTTCTATATTCGTCATATCTTTCTCCTTCAGATAACTGACTATGAAGAACTGCTACATTTCCTTCAAAAATACTTAGAAATCTATTTACTATCTGAGGTGTTAAACTAATTTCAGGTACTAACATTAAAGCAGTTTTGCCCTCATTAATTGCATCTTTTATTAATTTAATGTATATTTCAGTTTTACCACTTCCAGTTACACCATATAGAAGTATCTTGTTATTAGTGCTTTCTTTAATTTCTTTATATGCTTCACTTTGTTCTCTAGTAAGTACTATATCTTTTTCCTCTTCTTTAATAAAGTCAACACTTCTATTAACTAAAACTTCCCTAGTTAAAACTATATTTTTTTCTATTAATCTATTAAGTGAAGGAGATGAAACTAAGCTCTTTTTTAATTCTCCACTTTTTAGTTTATTTATAATTTCTATTTCTTTTAAATTTCTTTTGTTATTTATAATATAATTTTCAGTATCAAATGAAGGATTAATTCTTACATATACTTCTTTTTTTACATTAATATTTACTTTGCTTTTAGCTTTAAGTGCTTTAGGAAACATAGCTTGGTAAGCACTCATTCTAGTAGATAAAGTTTCTTTAGAAATAGTCTCTCCTAACTTTAGTAGTTCTTCATTTAAACAAAAATCTTTTTCTACTATTTTAATTATTTCTTTGTATTCAATATTTTCTTCTTTTTCATTTTTAATATCCATAACAAAGCCTTCAACTATTTGTTTGCCAAAAGGTACTAGTACTTTGTGTCCTACTTTTAGGGTACTTATTAGTTCTAGAGGAATAATATAGTCAAATGTCCTATCTAAAGATTTAACTGTATATTCTACAAGTACACTAGCTATCATAGATAAGGGTTCTCCTTAATTTCTCTTTCTAAAGTAGTAATCATTCCATGTCCAGGAAATAGTTTAGTATTTTTATTCATTTCTTTTAAGCATCTTAAACTATATGCCATTTCTTCTTCATTACCACCTTCTAAATCCATTCTTCCAATACTTCCCATAAATATAAAATCTCCTACAAACATATCATTACTATCTTTAAAATAAAAACTTACACTATCTTTTGAGTGTCCTCTTGTAGGTATAACTTCAAATTTAAAATTAAATACTTTTTGTTTACCTAAAGTTTTATAGTCATATACTCTAACTTTATATTTATTAATTAAATATGAAAGTGCACCTACATGATCAAAGTGATAATGAGTTACTAAAATACCTACTAGTTCAAGTGAATTGTCTTTTAGATATTTTTCTATTATGTTTTCACTACTACTTGGATCAACAATTAAAGCACATCCATTACTACTTAAAATATAACAGTTGTTATCTAAAGGCTTTAAAACTAATCTATCTATTTTCATTTACTTCACCAAACATTTCTATTAACTCATCTAATTTATCAACTACTTTATAACCTTTACCATTACGCTTTAAAGAAAATCTAACAGGTATTCCACCTTCTTTTTCCCATTCTCTTAAATTACCTGCATAATCATCTACTAATATAGCACCTTCAGTGTGTACCATCTTAGTTTTACTTATTTCTTTAGGAACAATTATAACAGTAATATCTTTAAAAAATCTTCTAATATATTTAACCTTAAGAGCACCTTCCTTTAAAGAATTACAATGAGTCAAAATATTTACATCAAAAATATTACTTTCTATTAATTTCTTAATACAGTGAATTGAATTATTTAATATATATTCATCTTTTAAAATAGTATTGTAATCAAAGTTTTCATAAAATTTAGTATCATTTCTTTCATATCCCTCTTCATCAGCTTTTTTATATAAAATAGTAATAGTATCTAATATAACTCCATCAAAATCTATATATAACTTCTTCATAAATACCTCCTAACTTAATTATACATTACTTATTAAAAAAAAACTAGAATAACCTTTCTTATTTCACTACTTCATTACTTTTTATTCCTTTTATAAAGCATATTTACTTAAATTATTTCTAATAGTTAAATCAATATAAAACTTGATTTCATTAACATCCTTTAATGGTAAAAGTATTTTATAATGAGTCCAACTCAATTGGTCACCCAGTGGGTGGCCTTTTTTAACAAAATTATAAAATTGTCTCATATATTTTAAATTTGTAACTCCATAATTTGTACCAAATTCATTAGTCAATTCAATTGCATACTTCTTTACTATTCCTTCACCATAATGCTTACCTGCTTCAGATAGTTCCTTTCCAATATTATAATAAGTTTCAAGTTTACTTTTGTTAGCATTATAGTCTCTTACTATAGTTCTTGCTTGTTCACTTATTATATAACCCCTTATATTCTCTAAATAATTCTTTTCCATAACTTCCTCCTTCTGAAGGGTAGAATTTACCCCTTCCCCTTTCTTATACGAATTTTTTCCCTAAATTCCCCTAAATATTTTTACTTTACGTGAAATTTTACATCAAATTTTTACACAAAAGTGTAAAAATTTAATTTTTGAAATTAAATTTTTAAAATTTGAAATATTACATTATTTATTTAAAAGTGTTGTTATAAGTTTTTGATTTAACATAGTCATAAATTAGATTAATTCACTAGACAAAATATTATTAATTTGTTAAAATTAAAATGTAATGGAGGCTAATTTTATGGAGTATGAATTAACTAATTTAACTAATGAGAAAGTGAATTTACAATTACTTGATAAAGTGGTGTGTAAAGTGAGTGAACTGCTAAATGTTAACAATTCTTTTGTTAGTATAGTACTAACAGATAATAAACATATTCATGAGATAAATAAAATTTATAGAAATATAGATAGAGAAACTGATGTTATTAGTTTTGCATTTATGGATAATGATGAAAATATTAAAAGTGATATAACTGATTTAGGAGAAATATATATAAGTTTAGAAAAAGCTCATTCTCAAGCAGAAGATTATAACCATTCTTTTGAGAGAGAAATATGTTTTTTACTTGTTCATGGTTTACTTCATTTACTAGGATATGATCATATGAATGAAAAAGATGAGAAAGAAATGTTTGGCCTTCAAGATGAAATATTAAGTAGTTTAGGAGTAGAAAGATAAATGAGAGATAAACTTTTAGAATTAATTAAAAATAGTTATGCTCCCTATAGTGGTGTTCATTTTGCATGCATTGTAGAGAGTAAAAATGGTAATTTTTATGAGGGAGTTAATATAGAAAATGCTTCTTTTGGAGGAACTATATGTGCTGAGAGAAATGCAATCAACAGTGCAGTTTCTCATGGAGAAAGGGAGTTTTCTAGTTTATATTTAATGACTGATGGGGATATATTATTTTATCCATGCAATTTATGTAAGCAAACATTCTTAGAATTTTTTGATAAAGATATTCTCTTTAATATAATGAATACTAAAGGGGATATGGAAGTTTTAACATTTAATGAAATAATGAATAAAAATTTTAGTAAGGAGCAAATGAAGTGAGAAGTGGTTTTGTAAGTATAGTAGGTAGGCCAAATGTAGGAAAGAGTACACTTTTAAATAAAATAGTAGGTGAAAAAGTAGCTATCATAAGTGATAAACAAGGAACAACAAGAAGTTTAGTACAAGGTATTTATAATGAAGAAGACACACAGATAGTATTTATAGATACTCCTGGTATAAGTAAGCCACTTAATAAACTTGGCAATAAATTAAATAGTCAAGCTTATTATAGTACATATGATGCTGATGCTTTAGTACTAGTTATGGATGCTAAAGAAAAACTAGGTAAAGGCGACATGTTTGTTTTAGATAAAATGAAATCATTAGAAAAACCAGTTATTTTAGTTATTAATAAAATAGATAAACTATCTAATGAAGAAATATTAAAGAAAATAGATGAACTTAAAGATTTATATCCTTTTAGTGATATTGTACCAGTAAGTGCTGAAACAGGAGATAATGTTAAAAGACTAATAGAGGTTTTAAAGAAATATTTAACTTGTGATGTTAAATACTACCCAAAGGAAGAAAAAACAAGCGAACCAATAGAAAAAAGACTTGCTGAAATAGTTAGAGAAAAAGTACTTAATTTAACTAATGAGGAAGTTCCTCATTCAGTACATACAATACTTTCAGATTTAACAGAAGATGATAAAACTATTAATGTTTATGTAGATATTATAGTAGATAGAGAAGCTTTAAAGAAAATTATTATAGGTAAAAAAGGCTTAATGCTCAAAGAAATAGGAATGCTTGCTAGAAAAGATATGGAAGTACTTTTAAAGAAACAAGTGTATCTTGAACTTTATGTTAGAACATTAAAAAAATGGAGAGATAAAGAAAAATATTTAAATGAACTTGGTTTTAATGAATTTTAGTGAATAAAAAAATATTTTTATCACAATATATAGTAGGTGATAAAAATGAATAAAAAAGATTTATGGAATAAATTTAAAGAAAGTGGAAAAATAGAAGATTATTTAAATTATAAGAAAGGTAAATAAAATGGAAATTATTAGCATAGAAGGAATTGTTGTTGGTACTACTAAATATGGAGAAAACTCTAAGATATTAAATATTCTTACTAAAGATAAAGGTTTAATTGGAGTTATTTCTAAAGGCTCTTTAAAAGAAAAAAGTAAACTAAGAGTAGTCAGCAATAATTTTACCTATGCTAATTTTCATATTTACTATAAAGAAAAAAAATTATCTACTTTAATAGGCGCGGATGTTATTAATTATTTCATGAATATTAAAAGTGATATAATTAAATTTAGTTATATGTCATATTTAGCAGATTTAACTAAAAATGTTTATAAAGAAAATAGTGCTAGTTCTATATATGATATTTTTATAAATGCTTTACTTAAAATAGAGGATAATTTAGATCCAAAAATAATTACTAATATAGTAGAAATTAAATATTTAAACTATTTAGGAGTAGGACTATGTTTAAATGGTTGTTCAGTATGTGGAAGCACTAGTGTACAAACTATAAGTTTAAATAAAGGTGGCTTTGTTTGCTCTTTACATAGAACAAATGAACTAATAATAGATGAAAATACTATTAAAATATTTAATCTTTATAATTATATTGATATTAGTAAAATAAGTAAACTTAATATTAATAATAATACTGTTAATATAATCGATAATTTTCTAAAAGAATACTATAGAGAATATACAGGACTTTATTTAAAAAGTAAAAGTTTCTTAGAAAGTATAAAAAATAGCTGAAAAGCTATTTTTCTTCTATAAGTAAATCTAAAGGAACTTCTAAAACGGTTGCTAATTTATAAAGAGTGTTTACTGAAAAACCACATTTTCCACCAGATGTTTCAATTCTTCTTACAAAGTCGTAAGACAGATCGGAATAAAGAGCAAGTTGTTCTTGAGTTAGTCCTTTTAATTTCCTATACTTCCTAATATTTAAGGCTATTACTTTTTTAATATCAGGATTAAAATCATAGAATTTTTCCTCTATCATATTCTTCACCAAGATAAAATATATCAAAAAGTCAAAGAAAACTTCGTGACCCAGAAGGGTCGGTTTTAATGAAATTTTAAATTTTCACTTTTAAATTATATATAATTTTGTTATAATGTTTAATAGAATAGGAAAGGGTTATTATGAAAGTATTAGTTATAGGTAAAACTTTTTTAGACAGTATTTTTTTATTAGATGGATTTATAAAAGAAAATAGTATAGTTAATTCTAAGGGTACTTTTAGTACATATGGTGGGGTAATACTTTCTTCTTTACTTCTTAATAAATGGGGAGTAGATATTACTCTTTCTACAGAAGTAAACACTCTAGAATTAATTAATAAGCTTGATAAATTAGGTATTAATACTAGTCTTACTTCTTTAAATGATCAAATTAGCACAAGAAGTATAATTATTAATAAATATAACAGTGCCAGCACTGTTATAATAAGTGATAAAAGTACTAAAAATAATATAGAACCTAATACTAATTTTGATATAATACTTATGGATGAAAGTATAAGCGTAGATGCTATTAAAGATATTAAAGGTACTAAAGTATTAATAGTAAATAATTATAAAGAAAATACTCCTAAGTTATGTTTATTATCTGACTATATAATTAGTTCTAAAGAATTTGCAGAAATTACTTCTAAAAAAAGAATAGATTATAATAAACCTGACACTTTAAAAGAAGTTTTAAATTATATGGAAAATACATATAACTCAAAAGTAATTATTTTCTTAGAAGAAAAAGGCTACTTATATAAAGTAGAAGATAAAATAAAAGTAATGAGTTCTTTAAAAGTAATAAAAAAGAATAACTCTAACATAAAAGATATATTTGCTTCTAGTTTTGTATATGGTTTAACAGAAAACTTAAACTTAGAAAAATGCTTAAAAATCGCAGCCATTTCAGCTAGTTTAAGTACTAAAAACTATGATACTTATAATAATTTACCTGATATAAATGAGGTGCATGATATATATGAAAAGAATAGATGATCCATTTACTTATTACTATGAAAAAATAGATTTACATGGTATGACTAGGGTAGAAGCAACTATAAAAGTAAAAGAGACAATTACAGATTGCATTAAATTAAAAAAGTATGATATAATAATAGTACATGGTAAAGGTACTGGAGTTATTAAGAAAGAAGTTCATGAGTATTTAAAAAAAGATAAAAGAGTACTTTCTTATAAAACAGATAACTTAAATGAT
This sequence comes from uncultured Mycoplasmatota bacterium, assembly GCA_900553835.1. Taxonomy (GTDB): domain Bacteria; phylum Bacillota_I; class Bacilli_A; order RF39; family UBA660; genus CAG-628. The sequence continues at coordinate 1,604 of USFF01000001.1, read as the reverse complement.
GGAGTAACTTTAGTTAAGCTAAAAGGAGAAGGAAATGAATAAAAAAGGTTTTACATTAGTTGAAATAATAGCAGTTATAGCTTTAATAGGCGCACTTTTACTATTAGTCGTGCCTTCTATAACATCTTCTTATAAAAAAGCACAGAAGAATTTATTTTATGATAATGTTATAAGTATTTATAACTCTGCTACAACTACTTACTTATATAATGCAGATGAGGGTAATACTAATAAAAGTTTTTGCCACTCAAGTAATCCTCTTAATATAGATGTAGGGGATGACATAAAATATAGTGTAACAGTAGATAACTATGGTGCAGTTAATAAAATAACAGTATCAAATGGTAAATTATTATTTACTTTAACTAAAGCTAATATGAAAAAATCTGATATCAAAAAAGATAATATAGAAGAAAGTACAGCAACTGTTACTTGTGAAGGAATATCTTATAGTACTGGTTGTATTATTACAGATACTAATAAAACATGTAGAATATATAGCTTTGATTATTTAAGAAATAATTATAACATTTAACATCTTATTAAAAGATGTTTTTTTTCGACACTTTTTTTAATTACTATTTGTTATTATATAAATATATAACAAATATATTAAATATTTCTGTTGTATTTTTCTAACAGAAATGATAAAATGTAAAATAGAAGGAAGTACAAAAATTCTTCTATTGAAAAGAGGTAATTATGAAGAAGAAAGAATTAATTATAATATTAGGAAGTTTATTAGTAGTAGTTTTGTCAGTATCAATAGCATACTTTACTACAACTATTAATAGTAAAAACTCTAATGTATCAACTTCAAGTGCAGAGTTGAAAATAGTTTTTACTAGTGGTACAGGTACAATAGCAGGTTCAGAAATAGAACCAGGTTGGAGTAGTGGAGTAAATACTTTTACAGTTAAAAACCAAAGTAATGGTACTTACAAATATAATATAGTTATAAAAGATTTAATAAATACTTTTGTAACTGAAGGTTATTTGCAATATAAAATAACTAGTACTGATGGTGGATACAATATGAGTGACTTCAAAGATGTACCTAAAAGTGAAACTGCAACAGATACAATACTAGCTTATAGTGTAGAAATAGCTAAAGGAGCAACTCATACATATAATGTAGAATTTAGATATTTAAATAGTACTACAGTAAATCAAAATGAAGATATGGGTAAGAAATTATCAGGAACTCTTTTCATAGAAGAAGGAACAACTGAACCTATACCATTTTATAACAAGTTACTTGCTGATAATCCAACAATACAAACAAGAAGTTCGTTTAGTGCAATATTTACAACAACTAACACAGGAACACTTTATAAAGCAACAGAAAGTATAGCAGGAAGTACTGCAAAAGATGTATATTACTTTGCAGGAGATGCAAAAAACAACTGGGTAAAATTTGGAGGATTTTACTGGAGAATAATAAGAACAAATCATGATGGAAGTATAAGACTTTTGTATTCAGGAACAAGTCATAATACAACTGAGGGATATATAGGAACAAGTGCATTCAATAGTACATATAATGATTCAATGTATGTAGGATATATGTATGGAACAAGTGGGTCACTTGCTTCAAATAGGGC